>CAYREA010000353.1:0-4182 GCA_964423075.1 uncultured Rubrivivax sp.
TGGTGAGCCTCGGGGCGCTGCCGCTGTGGGTGGTTGAGCAGCGCTGGCTGATGGACGTGCGCAGCGCCGAGTTCACCAAGTACGCCGCCAACGCCATGCTGGCCACCCGCATCAGCTTCATGAACGAGCTGGCGCAACTGGCCGACGTGGTGGGCGCCGACATCGAGATGGTTCGCAAGGGCATCGGCAGCGACCCGCGCATCGGCACGCACTTCCTGTATCCGGGCACGGGCTACGGCGGCAGCTGCTTTCCCAAGGACGTGAAGGCCCTGATCCGCACGGGCCGTGACCAGGGCGTCGAGCTGGGCGTGCTGCAGGCGGTGGAGGCCGCCAACGAGCGCCAGAAGCATGTGCTCGTGAACAAGATCGTGGCCCGTTTCGGCGCCGATCTGAGTGGACGCACCTTTGCCTTGTGGGGCCTGGCCTTCAAGCCCAACACCGACGACATGCGCGAGGCGCCGAGCCGTGTCATCGTGGCCGAGCTGGTGCGCCGTGGCGCTGCCGTACAGGCCTATGACCCCGTGGCCATCGACGAGGCGGCTCGGGTGCTCGAAGGCACGCCGGGCTTGCGCCTGGTGCGCTCGCAGGACGAAGCACTGCTGGGCGCCGACGCGCTCGTGCTGGTGACGGAGTGGAAGGAGTTCCGTAACCCGGACTTCGACCACATCAAGGCCACGCTCAAGGCGCCGGTGATCTTCGACGGCCGCAACATCTACGAACCGGCCTTGATGCGGCTGCACGGCATCGAGTACCACGGTATCGGTCGTGGCGCTGGGGCGGCGGCAAAGTAATTTGGCCCCAGCGGCCGCGCCGCGGCCCGGCGGGTTACATTAGCCGGGTAGATTTGAGCAAGACAGTCTTTCTTTCAGTCAGTCCTGGTATGCCCCGTCGCGAGGCGGGTTCCTGCGGATTCCTTGATCGGTAGTTCTTCTTGGCCGTTTCTGCACTGCGTCAGCATGTGCTGCGCAGCAACCGTGAAAGGAAATTCAGCATGACTACGCAAACCGGCATCGTGAAGTGGTTCGACGACGGCAAGGGCTTCGGCTTCATCACCCCCGACGGTGGTGGCAAGGATCTCTTCGCCCACTTCAGCGAAATCCAGAGCACTGGCGGCTTCCGCAGCCTGGCCGAAGGCCAGAAGGTGGAATTCGAAGTGAAGCAGGGCCAGAAGGGTCCGCAGGCCGCCACCATCAAGGCGATCTGAGGTTCGCGCGGCGTCAGCCGCGCCGCCTGCAAGACGAAGCCGCAGCAACCGCTGCGGCTTTTTTCATGGTGCGGGCAGTTCGGCCACGGCCAGCAGCGGCGCGGCGGCGTCCTTCGGGGCCACCAGCGGGGCTGGCACGCCCGCCGGCAAGGGCCAGCGGATGCCGATGGCCGGATCGTCCCAGCGGATGCTGCGCTCGCAGTCCTTGGCGTAGAAGTCGGTGGTCTTGTAGATAAAGTGCGTGTCGTCCTGCAGCGCCACGAAGCCGTGGGCGTAGCCTTCCGGAATCCACAACTGGCGCTGGTTGTCCGCGCTCAGTTCGACGCCGGTCCAGTGGCCAAAGGTCGACGACGTGCGACGCAGGTCCACGGCCACGTCGTAGGCCGCACCCCGCACGACCCGCACCAGCTTGCCCTGTGCGTGCGGTGGCAGCTGGTAGTGCAGCCCGCGCAGCACGCCGGCCCTGCTGCAGGAGTGGTTGTCCTGCACGAAGCGCCGGGTGGGCGGCAGGCCGATGTCCTGCAGCGCGGCGTTGAAACGCGCCTCGTTGTAGCTTTCGCTGAACCAGCCGCGGTCGTCCGAGAAGACTGCGGGTTCCACGATCACCACACCGGGCAGGCTGGTGGGCACCAGGCGCATGTCAGTACACCTTCTCGCGCAGCACCTGCATCAGGTACTGGCCGTAGCTGTTCTTGAGCATCGGCGCGGCCAGCGCTTCGAGCTGTGCGGCATCGATCCAGCCGGCCCTGAAGGCGATCTCTTCCGGGCACGCCACCTTCAAGCCCTGGCGCTTTTCCAGGGTGGCGATGAACTGGCCGGCCTCCATCAGGCTGTCGTGCGTGCCGGTGTCCAGCCAGGCATAGCCGCGGCCCATGATTTCCACGTCCAGCTGCTGCTGCTGCAGGTAGGTGGCGTTCACGGTGGTGATCTCCAGTTCGCCGCGCGCGCTGGGCTTGATGGACGCGGCGATGTCGCACACCTGCTCGTCGTAGAAGTACAGGCCCGTCACGGCATAGTTGCTCTTGGGCACCTTGGGCTTTTCCTCGATGCTCAGCGCGCGGCGGCCGGCGTCGAACTCCACCACGCCGTAACGTTCGGGGTCGTTGACGTGGTACGCGAACACCGTGGCTCCGCTGCGGCGCCCATTGGCGCGCGCCAGCAGCGTGCTGAAGTCGTGGCCGTAGTAGATGTTGTCGCCCAGCACCAGCGCGCTGAGCCCGCCGCCGACGAAATGCCGGCCCAGGATGAAGGCCTGCGCCAGGCCGTCGGGGCTGGGCTGCACGCAGTAGCTCAGGTTCATGCCCCAGCGGCTGCCGTCGCCCAGCAGGGACTGGAAGCGCGGTGTGTCCTGCGGCGTGCTGATCACCAGCACCTCGCGCATGCCGGCCAGCATCAGCGTGGACAGCGGGTAGTACACCATCGGCTTGTCGTACACCGGCAGCAGCTGCTTGCTGATGGCCAGGGTGGCCGGGTGCAGCCGGGTGCCCGAGCCACCGGCCAGGATGATGCCTTTGCGTTGCATGAGGTTCTCCAGGCCCGCGCCGCCTAGCGGCCGGCAATCTCTTCGAGCATGCGCTCGACACCCGGCTGCCAGTGCGGAAGGCGCAGGCCGAACGTGTCCTGCAGGCGCGCCGTCGACAGGCGCGAGTTCAGCGGGCGCTGCGCCGGCGTGGGATAGGCGCTGGTTGGTATCGGGTTGATGCCATCGGCCGCCACCTTCAGCGCCAGGCCGCGCGCACGCGCCCACTCGATGACGAAGCGCGCGTACTCGAACCAGCTCGTCTCGCCCGCCGCCACGCAGTGGTAGGTGCCGGCGAGGTCGGGTGTGTCGAGCACACGCCGTGCGGCGTGCGCGGTGACGTCAGCCAGCAGTTCGGCCCCGGTGGGCGCGCCGACCTGGTCGTTGATGACCTTGAGCGCGTCGCGCTCGGCCGCCAGCTTCAGCATCGTGCGCGCGAAGTTGCCGCCACGCGCGGCGTAGACCCAGCTCGTGCGCAGGATCAGGTGCTGGCAGCCGCTGTCGCGGATCAGCGCCTCGCCTTCGAGTTTGGTGCGGCCGTAGACGCTCAAGGGGCCGGTGGCCGCATCTTCGTCGCGCGGGCTGCTGCCGCTGCCGTCGAAGACGTAGTCGGTGCTGTAGTGCACGAGCAGCGCGTCGCGCGCCGCGGCTTCGCGTGCAATCAGGCCCGGTGCCGTGGCGTTGATCGTGCGCGCCAGTTCGGGCTCGCTCTCGGCCTTGTCGACGGCCGTGTGCGCGGCGGCATTGACGATGAGATCCGGTGCCACGGCGCGAATCAGCGCCGGCAGTGTTTCGGGCCGCGAGAAATCGGCCTTCAGCGCACCCGGCGTGTCGAAGTCGCAGGCCGTGACCTCGCCCAGCGGTGCCAGCGCGCGCTGCAGTTCCCAGCCCACCTGGCCGTTCTTGCCGAGCAGCAGGATCTTCATGCGCCGTATTGCTGGTTCACCCAGTCGCGGTAGCCGCCACTCTGCACGTTGGCCACCCAGTCGGCGTTGTCCAGGTACCAGCGCACCGTCTTGCGGATGCCGGTCTCGAAGGTCTCGGCCGGGCGCCAGCCGAGTTCGCGCTCGATCTTGCGCGCGTCGATGGCGTAGCGGCGATCGTGGCCCGGACGGTCCTTGACGTGCGTGATCAGGCGCGCGTACGGGCCATCGGCGCTGGGCCGCAGCTCGTCGAGCAGGGCGCAGACGGTGTGCACGATCGAGTGGTTGGTCTTCTCGTTCCAGCCGCCGACGTTGTAGGTCTCACCCACGCGTCCGCCCGTCAGCACGGCGCGGATGGCGCTGCAGTGGTCGCGCACGTAGAGCCAGTCGCGCACCTGCTGGCCGTCACCGTAGATCGGCAGGGGCTTGCCGGCCAGCGCGTTGACGATCATCAACGGGATCAGCTTCTCGGGAAAGTGGTAGGGCCCGTAGTTGTTGCTGCAGTTGGTGGTGAGCACCGGCAGGCCGTAGGTGTG
>CAYREA010000354.1:0-4153 GCA_964423075.1 uncultured Rubrivivax sp.
CGCAGCGCCTACAGACTGACCGACTCGCGCAATGAAATCAATATCGATGCCTACGGCCGCCCCGGCGCGTCACGCGAAGACGTCGAGAACGCCGCGCGCGCCGCGCACATCCACGACTTCATCGCTGCGCAGCCCAAGGGCTACGAGACCATGGTGGGCGAACGCGGGCTGAAGCTGTCGGGCGGCGAAAAGCAGCGTGTGGCCATCGCGCGCACGCTGCTCAAGAACCCGCCGGTGCTGATCTTCGACGAGGCCACTTCGGCGCTGGACTCGGCCAACGAACGCGCCATCCAGGCCGAGCTGAAGAGCGTGTCGCAGGGCAAGACCACGCTGGTCATCGCGCACCGCTTGTCCACCGTGGTGGACGCGCACGAGATCGTGGTGCTGGAAAAGGGCCGCGTCGTCGAACGCGGCCCGCATGCCCAGCTGCTGGCCGAAGGTGGCGCCTACGCGCGCATGTGGCGGCTGCAGCAAAGCGGGCAGGACACCGACTAGCGGCCGCCGTGGCCGCGCTGGTCGCGACGGTCGTCGCGGCGGTCATCGCGGCGGTCGTCACGGCGGTCATCGCGGCGGTCGTAGCGGTTCGGAACACCGTCGCCGTCACGGTCCCAGCCCGGGTTGTAGACGCGGTCGTAGCGGTTGGGGATGCCGTCGCGGTCCGCATCACCCCAGCCGGCGTGGCGGTACACGGGGTAGGCCGGGTAAACCGGATAGGCGACATGCGGCCGGTAGACCGGCGGGGCCGTGACGTAGACCGGGGCGCGGTGTACCACCACGGGCGCCGGCAGGTAGACGCCAACGGGGCTGCCGATGGTCACCGACCACTGCACGTCGACGGGGCCACGCGCCTGTGCCAGGCCTGCTGCGGTGGTACCGGCCAGGGCGAGGGCCAGGGCAACCAGATGCTTGCGGTTCATGCGATGCACTCCTTCTTGGGTGTCGATACAGCGCGGGGCGCTGCGTCGCCCCTCCACAACGGGGGCGGGCATGGCGCCGTTCACCCCGGCAGGTCAAGCGCAGGTAAAGCTACGTGGCTCGACGTGTACAGGCGCAAGCGCGCCCCTCTTACACTGTGATGCGTGGAAACCAAGTGGCTCGAAGACTTCGTGAGCCTGGCCGAGACGCGCAGCTTCTCGCGCTCGGCCCAGTTGAGGCATGTCACCCAGCCCGCCTTCAGCCGCCGCATCCAGGCCCTGGAAGCCTGGGCCGGCATCGACCTGGTCGACCGTTCGTCCTACCCGACGCGGCTGACGCAGGCCGGCGAGACCTTCCACGCCCAGGCGCTGGAGATCCTGGACGCGCTGCAGGCCACGCGCAACCTGATGCGCAGCCACCAGGCGGCGGGGCAGGACATGCTTGAGTTCGCGGTGCCGCACACGCTGGCCTTCACCTTCTTCCCGCACTGGTTGATGGACCTGCGCGAAAGCTTCGGCGCGCTGAAGACCCGGCTCACCGCCTCCAACGTGCACGACGCCGTGCTGCGCCTTACCGAAGGCGGCTGCGACCTGCTCATCGCCTACCACCACCCGAGCCAGCCGCTGCAGCTGTCGCCCGAGCGCTACGAGATGCTGAGCCTGGGCCACGAGACCCTGGCGCCCTATGCCAAGGCCGGGGCCGATGGGCAGCCCATGTTCCGTCTGCCGGGCCGTGCCAACGAACGGGTGCCTTTCCTCAGTTTCGCATCCGGCGCCTACATGGCGCGGCTGGTGGAGGTGATCCTCAAGCAGGCCGGCGAGCCGCTGCACCTGGAGCCCATCTACGAAACCGACATGGCCGAAGGCCTGAAGGCGATGGCGCTGGAAGGCCACGGCCTGGCCTTCCTGCCCTACAGCAGCGTGAAGAAGGAATTGCGCGCCAAGCGCCTGGTGCCAGCCGCGGCGCCGCATGGGCCGCTGGAGTTGACGATGGAGGTGCGCATCTACCGCGAGCGCCCCGAGTCTGCGCGCCACGTCAAACCGGGCGTGCAGGCGCTGTGGGACTTCATCGGTTCTCAGGGTGAACCCTGAGCGCGGATGCAGCCGCGGCATGGCGGCTGCCTGAATCGGCATTGGCAGGCTTTGCCGTCGGGCCGCTACATTGCGCGCCCAGGCCAGCACCCATGCCCTAGGGCGGTGCCCGGCACATGGCCCACGGCTTGCATCCATGCACCGGCCGCGGGCTTACACCCTGTTGGCGGCCGACGCCGCCTTCCTAGAATGATCCGTTTGAGTGCCATTGAAGGAGTTCGCATGAAGAAGATGTCGTTGGTGTTCACCGCGCTGGCCCTGGCCGCGGGTGCCGCGCAGGCCGCCGACACGCTGGCCAAGATCAAGGACAGCGGCGCCGCCACCATGGGTGTGCGCGAAAGCTCGGGCGCCCTGAGCTACACGCTGGGCGACGGCAAGTACGCCGGCTTCCACGTCGAGGTCTGCCAGCGGGTGCTGGCCGACGTGCAGAAGAAGCTGGGCCTGGCCAAGCTGGACGTGAAGTACCAGGCCGTGACCTCGCAGAACCGCATTCCGTTGGTGCAGAACGGCACCGTCGACATCGAGTGCGGCAGCACCACCAACAACGCCACGCGCCAGAAGGACGTGAGCTTCGCCGTCACCACCTACGTGGAAGAGGTGCGCATCGCGGTGAAGGCCAACTCGGGCATCACCAGCATCGCCCAGCTCAACGGCAAGAACATCGCCACCACCACCGGCACCACCAGCGTGCAACTGCTGCGCAAGCACGAGCGCGCGGCCGGCGCCGACTTCAAGGAAGTCTTCGGCAAGGACCACGCCGACAGCTTCCTGCTGATGGAAAGTGGCCGTGCCGACGCCTTCGTGATGGACGGCCAGATCCTGGCGGGCAACATTGCCAAGGCCAAGAACCCGGCCGAGTTCAAGATCGTCGGCGAAGTGCTGAGCGTCGAGCCCATCGCCATCATGATCCGCAAGGACGACCCGGGCTTCAAGAAGGCCGTCGACGACAGCATCATCGCCATGATGAAGAGCGGCGAGATCGCCAAGCTCTACGACAAGTGGTTCGTGCAGCCCATCCCGCCCAGCAACACGCGCGTGGGCCTGCCCGCCAGCGACGCCACCAAGGCGGCCTGGGCCAGCCCGAACGACAAGCCGGTCGAGGACTACGCCAAGAAGTAAGGGCCGGCCGCGGTGCGCCCCCGAGGGCGCGCCGCGGTTCGATGAACAACGAGGAGGGGCCGCGTGGCAAGCTGGGACTGGCAGGTCTTCTGCAAGGAGACGACATCGCAGGAGGTGGTCTCCGGCTGCTTCGGTCGCGGCGGCGACGTCACCTACCTGAACTGGATCCTCTCGGCCTGGGGCTGGACGCTCAGCGTGGCCGTGCTGGCGCTGGTGGTGTCGCTGGTGGTGGGCTCGCTGATGGGCATCTTCCGCACCACGCCGAGCAGGTCGCTGGTGTACCTGGGCAATGCCTGGACCGAGCTGTTCCGCAACATCCCGCTGCTGGTGCAGATCTTCCTCTGGTACCACGTGCTGCCCAGCCTCTTCACCAGCCTGCGCAACGTGCCCAGTTTCATCCTGGTCGTGTTCGCCCTGGGCTTCTTCACCAGCGCGCGCATCTCCGAGCAGGTGAAGGCCGGCATCCAGGCGCTGCCGCGTGGCCAGCGCTATGCCGGCCTGGCGATGGGCCTGACGCTGGCGCAGACCTACCGCTACGTGCTGCTGCCGATGGCCTTCCGCATCGTCATACCGCCGCTCACCAGCGAGAGCATGAACATCATCAAGAACTCGTCGGTGGCGTTTGCCGTGAGCATCGCCGAGCTGACAATGTTCGCGATGCAGGCCGGTGAGGAAACCAGCCGCAACGTCGAGATGTACCTCGCGGTGACGGGCCTGTACTTCGTCTCGGCGTTCTCGATCAATCGGGTGGCGCTGTTCATCGAGAACCGCGTGCGCGTGCCCGGCATGATCGGGGGGAAGTGAGATGAATCTCGACTTCTCCTTCATGACCTGGGGCGTGATCTCCAGCTTCGTGATCAAGGGCTTCATCTTCTCGATCCAGCTCACGCTGATCGCGATGGTCGGCGGCATCGTGCTCGGCACCTTGCTGGCGCTGATGCGCCTGTCGGGCAAGCCCTGGCTGGTGATGCCGGCGGCGGCCTACGTCAACACCATGCGCAGCATCCCGCTGGTGATGGTGATCCTGT
>CAYREA010000355.1:0-4098 GCA_964423075.1 uncultured Rubrivivax sp.
GCACGCCCTGCTCGGGATCGAAGCGCTTGACGGCCTTCATCAAGCCGACGTTGCCCTCCTGGATCAGGTCGCCCTGCGGCAGGCCGTAGCCCATGTACTGGCGCGAGATCGACACCACCAGGCGCAGGTGCGACAGCACCAGGCGCCCGGCGGCCTGCAGGTCGCCCTGGTCGCGCAGGGCGCGGGCCAGTTCGCTCTCTTCGGTTTGCGTGAGCATGGGCATGCGGTTCACGGCCGAGACGTAGGCGTCCAGGTTGCCCAGCGAGGGCACCAGGGCCCAGGGGTCGCGTAGGGTCAGGGCGGTGGCGGCAGGTGCATTCATGCGGGCTGTGACTCCCTCTGGGATGTCGAGTTCCAGGAATATTAGCACTCTCGATGGGAGAGTGCTGACAACCACAGCCAGAGGCCGCTTGGGGATTCCGGGAACTTTCTACCTGTCTACCGAAAACAGACAGTAGTTGCTCACATCAAACCGTCTTGAGCACCGCCCGGAACACATAGCCCACGCGCGACTTGGCCTGCAGCGGCACCGGCACCGGCGTGGCACGCTCGATGCGCCGGCGCAGGCGGTAGATGGTGGCGTTCAGCCCGTCGGCGGCGTCGTCGGCAGGGTCGCGCTTCAGGCGCGCGCGCAGAGTGTCGCGGGTCACGGTGCCGCCGGCGGCCTCGGCGAAACAGTCCAGCACGGTCAGGTCGCCTTCGCTCAGGTCGACGACGGCCCCGTCAGGCGCGACAAGCTGGCGCGCTCGGCGGTCCAGGCGCCAGGGTGGGTTGGCCGGGCTGGCCGCTGCCACCCGGCGCTGCACCGCCTGGATGGCCAGCGCCACCTGTTCGAACTGCACCGGCTTGGCCAGGTACATGTCGGCACCTGCGCTGAGCACCTGGTTGAAGACCTCTGGCGCCAGGCGGCCGGACACCACCAGCAGCCCGGCGTCGCTGCGGCGGCGCAGCACCTTGATGAGATCGACACCATCGATGCCAGGCAGCATCAGGTCGACGACGTAGAAGCCATAGCCGTAGGGGTTGTCCTGGGCCAGCAGGTCGTTGCTGTCGGCAAAGACCTCGACCTGGGTGCCGCGGGCCCGAAGGTACTGCGCGAGGTATTCGGTGAATTCGGCGTCGTCGTCGACTAGAGCCAGGGTCTTCGGCAGCATCAAACAGGGGCGGGTAAGGATGAAGGCTCAGCATTCAAGCATGCCCCGCAGCGTTTCGACGCAATGTCCAGGACGCTGTTGCGCTGTCACTTCACTTTGAGCCCCACATGTGACCCTGACAGCAATTTATGAGCAGGCCAACTCACCAATGGTGGCGGACATCTCATACACCTTGTGGACGAAGCCGCGTCGTGTTCAACGGCCGCGGCCGGAGCCTTCAACCGAGCAGCGTAAATCGCTGCAGCCAGCGCCCTTCAACCCGCACATTGCCGAAGAACATCGCGTGCGAGCGCACCCACAGCCCGTTCTCGCCATACAGCGGCCGGTACACCACCATCGGCTCCAGCGTCTCGCTGTGGCGCGCCACGCCCACCACCTCGTACTCCGCGCCCTTGTAATGACGGTAGCGGCCCAGCGGGGTGCGGGGCAGGGGTGGCAGGGTCGAAGACATGCGGGCGCGCTCTGGAAGCGCCAGAGATCATAGGGAGGGCCCCTGCCGCGCCCATCCCCCAAGAGGCTGATTGGAGGTGGGCCGCGCCTACACTCACCCGCCATGAGCGAGCCCCTGCACCGCCTGGACGCCGTCACCCTGGCCGGCCGCCTGGCCGCCGGCACCTTGCAGGACGCCGCCCTGGCCGAAGCCCTGATCGAACGCAGCGCAGCGCTCGAACCGCATCTGCAGGCCTGGGCCTGGTTCGACGCCGCCACGGCGCGCCGCCGCGCACATGCGCTGGACCGCAGCGCGCCGCCAGGGGCACTCTTCGGCCTGCCGCTGGCGGTGAAGGACAACATCGACACCGCCGGCATTCCCACCGCCTACGGCTCGTCCCTCTACGCCGGCCACGTGCCCGCCGCCGACGCCGCCTGCGTCGCGCTGGCGCGTGCGGCCGGGGCCTGGGTGCTGGGCAAGACCGCCTGCACCGAGTTCGCCAACATGACGCCCTGCGCCACGCGCAACCCCTGGCACCCGGGGCACACGCCGGGCGGTTCGTCCAGCGGCTCTGCCGCGGCGGTGGCAGCGGGCATGGCACCCCTGGCCCTGGGCACGCAGACTGCGGGTTCGGTGATCCGCCCGGCTGCCTTCTGCGGCATCGTGGGCTACAAGCCGTCGCCGCGGCGGCTGCCGCGCGCGGGCGTGAAGGCCAACTCCGACACGCTCGATGAAGTGGGCGTGCTCGCGCGCAGCGTGGCCGACGCCGCCTGGCTCGCCGACACCCTGGCCGGCCTGCCCTGGCCGGCCCCGCTGCAGGCCCGCCGGCCGCGCCTGGCCGTGACGCTGACACCGCGCGCGGCGGCGCTCTCCGACGCGATGGCCGACATGATCGGCGTCGTGGCCTCGCGCCTGGGCGCGGCGGGGGCCGCAGTGACCCAGGCCGACGATGGCCCGAGCGCAGAGCAACTCGACGCGCTCTTCGACGCCCAGCGCACGGTGCAACTGTTCGAGACGCTGCGTGCGCTGGCACCCGAGTGGCAGTACCGCCGCCGCCAGCTGTCGCCCGGCCTGCGCGCCTTGCTGGCCGAGGCCCAGGCCCTGCCGGCCGAGGCCTACGCCGACGCGCTGCAGGCCGCCGCCAGCCTGCGCGCCGGACTGGACGGGCTCTTCGGCACGGCCGACCTGCTGCTCACGCCCGCCGCCCCCGGTGCAGCACCACCATCGCGCAAGACCACCGGCGACCCGCTCTTCAACCGCCCCTGGCAGTTGCTGGGCTGCCCCTGCCTCACGCTGCCCGGTGGCCTCAGCGCCGAAGGCCTCCCGCTGGGCCTGCAACTGGTGGCTCGCCCGGGCGAGGACCAGCGCCTCTTCGCCGCCGCAGCCTGGACCGAAGGCGTGCTGCAGTCACCCGACATCACCCACGCGCGCTGCGGGTAAGTGCTGTGACGCCGCCCGCGCTGACGGGCGAATGATGCGGACCCGGCGTGCCCAGGAGTTCCGCGATGACCGACCTCTCCACCCACCCGACGCAGGCTGCCAGCGCCTGGATGGCCGACTTCGACACCGCCCTGCAGGCCCGGGACGCTGAAGCGGCCACGGCCCTCTTCGGCGCCGACGGCCACTGGCGCGACCTGGTGGCCTTCACCTGGAACATCAGCACGCAGGAAGGGCCGGCGGCCATCCGCGAGATGCTGCAGGCCCGGCTGGCCGACGTGCAGCCGAGCGGCTTCGCCGTCGAAGGCGAGGCGACGGAAGCCGGCGGCGTCATCGATGCCTGGTTCACCTTCGAAACCGCGCTGGCGCGCGGCCGCGGCCACCTGCGCCTGAAGGACGGCAAGGCCTGGACCCTGCTGACCACGATGACCGAGCTCAAGGGTTTCGAGGAACGCAAGGGTGAACGCCGCATCAAGGGCGCCGAACACGGCGTGCACCCGGGCCGCAAGACCTGGCTCGAACAGCGCCAGGACGAAGCCGCGCGCCTGGGGCGTGAAGACCAGCCCCATGTGCTGATCGTCGGCGGCGGCCAGGGTGGCATCGCCCTGGGCGCGCGGCTGCGCCGACTGGGCGTGCCCACACTCATCGTCGAGAAGAACGCGCGCCCGGGTGACAGCTGGCGCAAGCGCTACAAGAGCCTGTGCCTGCACGACCCGGTGTGGTACGACCACCTGCCCTACCTGCCCTTCCCCGACGACTGGCCCGTCTTCGCGCCCAAGGACAAGATCGGCGACTGGCTCGAGATGTACACGAAGGTGATGGAGCTGAACTACTGGGGCGGCACCACGGCCCGCAAGGCGCGCTACGACGAGGCCACGCAGAGCTGGGAGGTGATGGTCGAGCGCGATGGCCAACTGCTCACGCTGCGGCCTAAGCAGCTGGTGTTCGCACTGGGCGTCTCGGGCTATCCCAACGTGCCGCGCTTCCCGGGCGCCGAGACCTTCCTCGGCGAGCAGCACCATTCCAGCCAGCACCCCGGGCCCGAGGCCTACAAAGGCAAACACTGCGTCGTGCTTG
>CAYREA010000356.1:0-4048 GCA_964423075.1 uncultured Rubrivivax sp.
CGCGACGGCACCCTGGTGCGGCGCGACCGCCACGAGATCGAGCGCGACATCGCCAACTACAGCGTGGTCGAACATGACGGCATCATCTTCGGCTGCGCCGCGCTCTACCCCTACCCCGAGGCACGCACCGCCGAGATGGCGGCGCTGACGGTGTCGCCGCAATCGCAGAGCCAGGGTGACGGCGAACGCCTGCTCAAGCGCGTCGAACAGCGCGCCAAGGGCATGGGCCTGGACAGCATCTTCGTGCTGACCACCCGCACCATGCACTGGTTCATCAAGCGCGGCTTCGTGCAGGTCGACCCCGAATGGCTGCCCGAGGCCCGCAAGCGCAAATACAACTGGGACCGGCGCTCGCAGGTGCTGGTGAAGAAACTGAACTGAAAGAGGATTCCATGGCCCGCACCGTTCAATGCCTGTATCTGAAGAAGGAAGCCGAGGGACTGGGTTTCCTGCCCTACCCCGGCGAGTTGGGCAAGCGCATTTACGACAACATCTCCAAGGAAGCCTTCGAGGCCTGGAAGAAGCACCAGACCATGCTGGTGAACGAGAACCGGCTCAACCTGGCCGATGCCCGTGCGCGCCAATACCTGGCGCGGCAGATGGAGCAGTTTCTTTTCGGCGGCGATGCCGACAAACCAGCGGGTTATGTGCCGCCCTCCACTTGAGGGTTTGTCGCGCGAGGATGCGCCCTTGTGCGTAGGCTGCGGTTATATTCCGGCCCGTTCTCAATAACAGGAGCCGTATCGATGGCCAAGTCCCTGAGCGATCTGCTGGCGCAAAAAGCCGCACTTGAAAAACAGATTGCCGACTACCAGAAGGAAAAGCGCGGCGACGCCATCGCGAAGGTGAAGGCCATGATGGCCGAGTACGGCCTGACGGCCGCTGACATCGCCGGCAGCAAGGCCGCCACCAAGGCGCCGGCCGCTCCTGCAGCCCCGGCTGCGGCACCGGCCAAGAAGTCCAAGGTCGCCGGCAAGAAAGTGGCCGCCAAATACCGCAACCCGGCCACGGGTGACACCTGGTCCGGCCGCGGGCTCAAGCCCAAGTGGCTGGTGGCGGCCATGGCCAGCGGCAAGACGCTGGCCGACTTCACCATCTGACCCCGTGGCGGCCGGCACCCCCCGCTGGCCCGTCACCGTGATGCATTGCCTGCCATGAAGGCCGGCCCCGGCGAGCGCCCGCTGCTCGAACGCGTGGACGGCTGGCACGGTGCTGCGCAGCTCGCGCTGCGCAGCGGCGTGGTGGGCCTGGCCGCGCTGCTGACGGCCTACCTGGGCGCCTTCGCGCTGAAGCTGCCGCCCTGGGCGGCCGTGGCCCTGCCCTTGGGCCTGACGCTCGCCGCAGCGCGGCGTTGGGGCCCATGGCCAGGCCTGGGCGCCGCGGTCGGCCTGTGGCTCGCGCTCATCGCGCTGCCGGTGGCGCCGCTGGCCGCGAGTGTCTCGGCGCTGGCGGCCTTCGCCGCGGCGATGGGCTCGCGCGCGCTGCTGCAGCGCCTGGGCTTCGACACCCGTCTGGAGCGCGCCACCGACGTGGCGATGCTCGCCGGCGTCTGCGTGCTGGGCCTGGCGCTGCCCGTCTGCGCCCTGCTGGCCGGCGTGGTGGCCCTGCCCGGGCCGGACGGCGAGCTCTCGGCCTTCCTCACCGGCTGGTGCGTGCTGGCGCTGGGCGCCACCACCACGGCCGCGCTGCTCCTGACACTGGACCGCACGGCGATGCAGGCGCTGCAGCCGGGCGCGGCCCTGCGCAGGGCGCTCACCAGCGCCGCGGCACTGGTGGTGACGGTGTGGCTGCTGTGGCTGTCACCGGCCGCGGGCCCGGGCCTGGCGGCGGTGGCCTTCTTCCTGCCCCTGGTGGTGCTCACGATGCTGGCGCTGCGCGAACAGTTCGCGCTGGCCACCATGGGCCTGCTGGTCACCGGCCTGCTCGCCGCCTCGCAGGCGGGTGGCGCCACCGCCACGCTGGCCGCCTGGTACGGCGCCGCGTTGTGCCTGGTGCTGATGGCGCATGGCGTGACGATGCAGTGGCGCGGCCGCGCGCACCGCTGGGAATGGGCCCTGGACGGTTCGCGCCTGGGCGTGGCCGACTGGCACCTGCAGCTGCAGGACAGCTTCGCCTCGGCCGCCTGGCGCACGCTCTCGGGCCACGGCGCACGCGGCTGGACGCCGGAAGACTGGCAGGCCCAGGTGCACCCCGAAGACCGCGCCGAGCTGGCCCAGGCCATCGCCTCGCTCACCGCCGGCGACGCTGGCCGTGCCGGCATCGAGATCCGCATGCCGCGCGGCACCGGCTGGCGCTGGGCCGAGGCCACGCTGATGGTGATCGAGCGCGACGTGGCGGGCCGCCCGCTGCGCCTCTTGGCCACGCTGGCCGACATCCAGGACCGGCGCGAGGCGCTGGAGCGCCAGCGCATGTCGGCCAGCCTGTTCCAGCACCTGCACGAAGGCCTGCTGATCACCGACCCCGAGCTGCACGTGCTGGACGCCAACCCGGCGTACAGCCAGATCCTGGGCGTGCCGCGCGACGAACTGCTGGGCACCGTGCCTTCTCTGCTGCGCCCCACGCCGGCCGACCCGGTGGCGCGCCAGCAGCGGGCCACCATGTGGGCCAGCCTGCGCGACCAGGGCAGCTGGCGCGGCGAACTGCTGGAGCACCGCCGCAACGGCGAACCCTGCGTGCTGCAGGCCACCATCTCCACCGTCTATGGCCCCGGCCAGGGCGGCGAGCAGACGCTGCGTTACCACGTGCTCGTCATCAGCGACATCACCGAGCAGCAGGCCCAGCGCGACCAGCTTGAACGCCAGGCCCACTTCGACGAGCTCACGCGCCTGCCCAACCGCGCCCGCCTGTCGCAGCTGCTGGACGACGCCATCCGCGCCGCTGACCGCGACGGCTACCTGCTCGTCGTTTCCTACCTCGATCTCGACCGCTTCAAGCCCGTCAACGACCGCTGGGGCCACGCCGCCGGCGACCGCCTGCTGTCCGAACTGGCCGGCCGCCTGCGCGGCGCCCTGCGCAGCCGGGAAGGCTGGACCGACTCGGCCGCGCGCCTGGGCGGCGACGAGTTCGTGCTGCTGCTGCGCGCCGGCACGCTGGAAGAAGCCCGGCTGGCGCTGGACCGCGTGCTACGCGTGGTCTCGCAGCCCTATCTCATCGACCCGGCACAGGAGCCGGTGCAGATCACTGCCAGCATCGGCGCCACCGTCTATCCGGTGGACCGCAGCGACGCCGATACGCTGCTGCGCCATGCCGACCACGCGATGTACGGCACCAAGCAGAGCGGCCGCAACGGCTACCAGTTCTTCGACCCCGAGCAGCGCCGCCGCACCGAGCAGCGCGTGATGGCCATCGGCCGCATCCAGGAAGCGCTGGACCAGCAGGAGTTCGTGCTGCACTACCAGCCCAAGGTGGACATGCGCAGCGGCAAGGTGCTGGGCTTCGAGGCGCTGCTGCGCTGGGAGCACCCGCAGCAGGGCCTGGTGGCGCCGCTGCAGTTCCTGCCGATGATCGAGAACACGGGCCTGTCGTCGCGCATCGGCGACTGGGTGATCTCGCGCGCACTCGAGCACCTGGCCGCCTGGCGCCGCGCCGACCTGGACCTGTCGGTCAGTGTCAACGTCTCGGCGCGCCACCTGCAGGAGTCCGACTTCGCGCTGCGCCTGACCGAGCTGCTGGCGCGCCACAGCATGCCGCTGGCCACGCACCTGGAAATCGAGATGCTGGAAACGGCGGCACACGCCGACGTCGACGCCACCTCGGCGCTACTGGCCAAATGCCAGGGCACGGGCGTGCGCTTCGCGCTCGACGACTTCGGCACCGGGTATTCCACCCTCACCTACCTCAAGCGCCTGCCGGTGGACGTGCTGAAGATCGACCGCAGCTTCGTGCACCACATGCTGGACGACGCGCAGGACCGGGCCATCGTCGAAGGCGTCATCGGCCTGGCGCGCACCTTCGGCTGCACCGTGGTGGCCGAAGGCGTGGAAAGCCCGGCGCAGGCGCGCATGCTGCTGGAGCTGGGCTGCGACATCGGCCAGGGCACCGGCATCGC
>CAYREA010000357.1:0-4039 GCA_964423075.1 uncultured Rubrivivax sp.
CAGCTCGGGTTCGAGCGATCCTTCGATGTGGATGTGCAGCTCGGCCTTGGGCATGCGCCGCAGCAGGGCCGGCAGTTCGGAGCGGGGGATGTCGTTCATGCCCCGCACTGTAGCGGCGTCAGCGCAGGAACTTGCCGCCCTCGGTGATGATGGCCGCGTCGACGAAGTTCGAGCCCGTGCGGTCGCCCGGGCCGTAGCGCACGCGGTAGCCACCGAGGTCCACTTCGCCCAGGCCTTCGAGTGCGGCGATCAGCGAACCCGGGCTCGGCTCGCGCCCGGCCCGCACCAGGCCCAGCGACAGCAGCTTGGCCGACGCGTAGCCGAACAGGCCCGCATACGACAGCGGCAGCTTCTGCTTGCCCGCGGCCGCTGCGTATTCGCGTGCCAGCGCGGTGGAAGCCGAGAAAGGCGAGGGCAGCACCTGCATCACGATGGCGCCGCGGGCCTGGTTGCCCAGGCCCTGGATGTAGTCGTTGTTGCTGGTGTTGGACAGCGAGATGAAGGTGGCGTTGCCGCCCTGGGCCCGGTAGCGCTTGACGAAGTCCGATGCCGCCTTGCTGGACACGATGAGCAGCACCACCTGCGGGCCCTTGGCCATGATGCTGCTCACGGGTTCGGTGATGTCGGGCTTGCGGTTGTCGATCTTGGCGACGACCAGCGGTTCGAGCTTGAGTTCCTTGAAGGTCTTGTCGATGGCCAGCATCACGTCGGTGCCGAAACCGTCGTCGGCGCGCAGCACCGCGAAGCGGGTGACGCCGATGCCGTGCTGCAGGCGGATGGCCGATTCAGCTTCCTTCTGGTAGCTGGTACGGATGGGGAACAGCTCGCGCCGCGGCGGCTGGTTGATGAAGGCCGCGCCGGTCTGTGGTGCCACCACCGGGATGCCGTACTGCGTGACGCTGGGCAGCATCGCTTCCATCGACGGCGTGGTGCGCACCATCATCAGCGCCAGCAGCCGCCTCTTGGCCGCCAGGTCGTCGAACAGCGCCTTGCTGCGCTTGGGATCCTGCCCATCGTCCACCGTTTCCAGCTTCACCGGCCGGCCCTGCACGCCGCCGCGGGCGTTGAAGCCCTCGAGGAACAGGTTGGCACCGGCTATCGATTCCTGGTTCGACGCCGCCAGCACGCCGGTGAAGGGGCCGATGTGGTGCACGACGATGGGCGGGTTCTGCGCCAGCGCCGGCGCCACCAGGGCGGCGGCGGCCAGCAGGCGCAGCAGATGCTTGAACATGGGGAAGACTGCAGAACTAGGGGGGGGCTTCTACTGTGCCCCCGCCACCACCCGCCCGCAAGGGCAGGCGGCGGGCTTATGCCACGCCGGCGGCGTGCGCCTGCTGGTCGGCGTGGTAGCTGCTGCGCACCATGGCGCCCACGGCGGCGTGGCTGAAGCCCATGGCGGCCGCTTCGCGCCCGAACATCGCGAAGGTGTCCGGGTGCACGTAGCGCCGCACCGGCAGGTGGTGGCCACTCGGCGCCAGGTACTGGCCGATGGTGAGCATGTCGATGCCGTGCTCGCGCATGTCGCGCATCACGGCGAGGATCTCTTCGTCGGTTTCGCCCAGGCCCACCATCAGGCCGCTCTTGGTGGGCACGCCGGGATGCAGGGCCTTGAACTTCTTCAGCAGGTTCAGGCTGAACTGGTAGTCGGAGTCCGGCTGTGCTTCCTTGTACAGACGCGAGATGGTCTCCAGGTTGTGGTTCATCACGTCAGGCGACGCGACCTTCAGGATCTCGAATGCGCGCTCGTCGCGGCCGCGGAAGTCGGGCACCAGCACCTCGATGGTGGTCTGCGGCGAGAGTTCGCGCGTCTGGCGGATGCATTCGACGAAGTGGCCGGCACCGCCGTCGCGAAGGTCGTCACGGTCGACGCTGGTGATCACCACGTACTTGAGCTTGAGCGCGGCGATGGTGCGCGCCAGGTTCAGCGGCTCTTCGGCGTCCAGCGGGTCGGGCCGGCCGTGGCCCACGTCGCAGAAGGGGCAGCGGCGCGTGCACTTGTCGCCCATGATCATGAAGGTGGCCGTGCCCTTGCCGAAACACTCGCCGATGTTGGGGCAGCTGGCCTCTTCGCAGACGGTGTGCAGCTTGTGCTCGCGCAGGATCTGCTTGATCTCGTAGAAGCGCGTCGAAGGTGAGCCCGCCTTGACGCGGATCCACTCCGGCTTCTTCAACACTTCCGCCGGCACCACCTTGATGGGGATGCGTGAGGTCTTGGCCTGCGACTTCTGTTTGGCGCTGGGGTCGTAGGCGGGGCCGGGCGGGGTGCTGCTCATCCCCCCGAGTTTAGCGGCGCCACCTTGCGCCGGCTGACGGCCAGGCCCAGCAGCCCGGCGGCCACCAGGGCCAGCGAGCCGGGCGTGGGCACGGCGGCCGGCACGCTGAAGCTGAGCAGCCCCGCTTCGCTGTAGTTGTCGAACGCGCCCGCCGGGTCGAAGTTCAGGAACGACAGCCCGAAGCCGCTGGCGCCGCCGAAGGCGCCGCTGCCGCCCTGGATGTTGTAGTCGATGCTGAACTGGCCGCCGCTGGTGAGGATGTCGGTGTCGAAGAAGCTGCCGCTCAGCGTGCCGTACAAGGTGGACGCCAGGTCGGTGGTGCTGAACTCGAAGCTGCCGCTGAGCGTCTGCGTCGCCGCATCCAGCTGG
Organism: uncultured Rubrivivax sp.; assembly: GCA_964423075.1. Lineage (GTDB taxonomy): Bacteria > Pseudomonadota > Gammaproteobacteria > Burkholderiales > Burkholderiaceae_C > Rubrivivax. Next base: position 2,643 of record CAYREA010000357.1, read on the forward strand.
AACAGCACCACCGACACCAGCGACAGCGGGCTGGCGACGTCGGGCGGCGGGGTCTGGTCGATGCTGCCCACCCAGCCGCCCGTGCCGGCCGCGGCGTCGAACACCGAGACATTGCCCTGGCCGTTGAAGGGCACGAAAAAGGTGACGGGGTCGGCCGCTGCGGCCAGCGGCAGCGCGAGCGCCAGGCCGGCGAGCAGGCGTCGTGCAGAGGACATGAGGTTCATGGTGCGTCTCCTGGATGCGTGAGGTCTGCAGGCCTACGCGCCGCGCTTCGAAGTGGATGCAGCGGCCGCAATGTCCGAGCGCCGCACCGGGACACATCCAGCCGCGCCGCCGGGGCGTAGAGGGGCCTGCCGGCACAGAAGCCGCCCAACCCCGACAGGAGATCACCCCATGAAGCGTTCGACACTTTTCCGCACGGCCCCGCTGGCCGCAGCCGCCGCCACCGCCCTGCTGACGCTGGCGGGCACCGCCACCGCGTCCAGCCACCGCGAGGCCCCGTTCATTACCACCAGCCCCAAGGTCGACGGCACCGACTTCTACATGTTCCGCAGCTACGAAAGCGGCCGCGACGGCTACGTGACGCTGATCGCCAACTACCAGCCGCTGCAGGACGCCTACGGCGGCCCCAACTACTTCGCGATGGACCCCAACGCGCTGTACGAGATCCACGTCGACAACAACGGCGATGCGCAGGAAGACCTCACCTTCCAGTTCCGCTTCAGCAACACGCTCAACAAGAACGGCATGGGCCAGACGGTCGACGTCGGCGGCGTCACCCAGTCCAGCCCGCTGATCCTGGGTGCGCCCATCAGCCAGGTGCGTGACGCGGGTCTCAGCGTGGCCGAGCAGTTCACGCTGACGCTGGTGCGCGGCGACCGCCGCATGGGCACCGCCACGCCGGTGACCAACGCCACGGGCGGCGCCACCACCTTCGACAAGCCGGTGGACAACATCGGCACCAAGAGCATCCCCGACTACGCGGGCTACGCCGCCAAGCACATCTACAGCGTCAACATCCCCGGCTGCAGCATGCCGGCCAAGGTGTTCGTGGGCCAGCGCCAGGAAGCCTTCGCGGTGAACCTGGGCACCATCTTCGACCTGGTCAACGCGCCGGTGGCCGTGATCACCGACCGCACGCTGATCGGCGCCGCGCCCAACACCATCGACGACAAGAACGTCACCTCGCTGGCGCTGGAAGTGCACAAGGACTGCCTGAAGAGCAGCGCCAGCGGCGACGACGTGATCGGCGGCTGGACCAGCGCCAGCCTGCGCCAGGCGCGGCTGCTCAACCCCACGCCGCCCGCGGGCCACCAGGCCAGCGAAAAGCCCGGCGGCGCCTGGGTGCAGGTGTCGCGCCTGGGCATGCCCCTGGTCAACGAGGTGGTCATCGGCCT
>CAYREA010000358.1:0-4018 GCA_964423075.1 uncultured Rubrivivax sp.
GCATCGGGCATGCAGCCGGCCACGGCGCGGATGTCGGCGAGCACGGCCTAGGCCTGTTCGGGCGTGGCGTTGATGGGGTAACGCTTGTCGAGCTTGACTTCCATGCGGGTGATTGTCTCAGGTGGAAAACGCGCCGCGGCGGCACCAGCGCAGCAGCGTGGCCTGCAGCTTGTCGGCGTCGATGGGCTTGGTGAGGAAGTCGTCCATGCCGGCGGCCAGCGCCGTCTCGCGCTCGGTGACCAGCGCCGCCGCGGTGAGCGCAATCACCGGCAGCCGCTGCCCCTGGCGGCGCAGTTCGCGCGTGGCCTCGTGGCCGCTCATCACCGGCATCTGCACGTCCATCAGCACGGCGTCGTAGGGCCGGCCGGCGGCGGCCGCCTGGGCCACCGCGGCCACGGCCTGGCGGCCGTCGACGGCCTGCGTCACCACCACACCCCAGCGTTCGAGCAGCGCGGCAGCGATCAGCATGTTGACGGCGTTGTCCTCCACCATCAGCACGCGCAACCCGGCCAGCGCCGCGGCAGCGTCCGGGCCGGGCGCGAGCGTCGCCGGCACGGGCTCAGCGGCGGGCAGCGGCAGGTCGACCCAGAAGCGGCTACCCTCGCCGGGCGTGCTGTCCACACCCACCCGGCCGCCCATCAGCGTGGCCAGCTCCTGGCAGATCGACAGGCCGAGGCCGGTGCCGCCGAAGCGCCGCGTGGTGCTCTGGTCGGCCTGCGTGAAGGGCTGGAACAGGCGCGCGCGCGTGGCCTGGTCGATGCCCACGCCGCTGTCCTGCACCAGCAGGCGCACGAGTCCGCCCTCGGCCAGGCGTTCGGCGCGCAGCACCACGCTGCCGCGCGGCGTGAACTTGATGGCGTTGGACAGGAAGTTGGAGACGATCTGCCGCACACGCAGCGGGTCGCCGCTGACGGCGCCCTGCAGCCCCGCTTGGGCCTCCAGCTGCAGCGTGAGCCCGTGCGCCACGGCCAGCGTGGCGTAGTGGCGCTGCAGCGTCTGCAGCAGCGCCAGCAGGTCGAAGCCGGTGTTCTCCAGCTGCAGCTTGCCGGCCTCGATCTTGGACAGGTCGAGGATGTCGCTGATGATGCCGGCCAGCGACTGCGCGCTCTCGACGATCTGGTCCAGGTACGGGCCGCGCCGCTCGGCTGGCGTGGCCGGGTCGCTGGCCAGCCGCGCCAGGCCGATCATGCCGTTCAGCGGCGTGCGCAACTCGTGGCTGGTATTGGCCAGGAAGGCGCTCTTGGCGCGGCTGGCGGCCTCGGCGTCGTCGCGCGCGCGGGCCAGGGCCAGCTCGGACTGCCGGCGTTCGGTGATGTCCTCGATGATCCACACCGTGCCGCCTTCGGCCGGCCTTTGCGGGTCGATGGCGCGGCCGCGCACGCGCGCCAGGAAACGGCTGCCGTCCTTGCGCCGCGCCTCGCGTTCGGTCTCGGCCGCCTCGCCGCGCGCCAGCGCCGGGCCCAGCAGCCGGCCGATCTCGGCGTAGTCCTCGTCGTTCACCCACACCACGCGGCCGGGCTGGCCCACCATCTCGCCCGGGCCCCAGCCGTAGATCTGCTCGAAGTGGCGGTTGGCCAGCACGAAGCGCTGCTCGCGCGTGACGGCGATGCCGATGGACGCATTGGCCAGGATGGCCTCGCGCTCCAGGCGCTGGCGCTCGCGCTCGCTGACGTCGCGTGCGTTGATCACCATGTAGTCGCGCTCGTCCATCACGAAACGCGCCGCCGACCCCACCATCGCCACCGGATGGCCGCCCTTGGTGACGAAGGTGACCGGCAGGTCCGACACCTGGCCCTGCTCGCGCAGGCGCGCGACGAAGGCAGCGCGATCGTCCGGGCTGCCCCAGAGGCCCAGCTCCAGCGACGTGCGGCCCACGACTTCGGCCGCGCTGTAGCCGCTGAAGCGCTCGAAGCTCTGGTTGATCATCACGTAGCGGCCGGTGGCCAGCTCGGTGAGCGTGATCAGGTCGGGGCTGGTGGCCACCAGGTGCGACAGCATCGTTTCCGAGCGCCGCACGGCCTCTTCGGCGGCCAGGCGCTCGGTGTCGTCGATGAAGAAGGCCAGCAGCGCCGGGCCGCCTTCGGCCATCACGCGCACGCTGGTGGCGCGCACGCTGACGCGGCGCCCGCCCACCACCAGGCGGAAGCTCGTCACCGGCAGCGCGGTGCCGGGCGGCTGGCCCTGCAGCTGGTCCATGCGGCGGCGCGCCCGTTCGCGCGAGTCGCCGCTTTCGTAGGCCGCCAGCAGGTCGCTGCCGGCCAGCGAGGACAGGTCGGCATGGCCGAACAGCGCCAGGGCCGCGGGGTTGGCGTCGATCACCAGGCCGTCGCGGTGCAGCACCAGCGGCGTGGGGATGCGGCTGAAGAGTTCGAGGTAGCGCGTCTCGGTGGCGGCCAGCGCATCGCGCGCGGCCTGCTCCTGTGTGACGTTGCGCGCCACGCCCCAGTAGCCGGTGAAGACACCGTGGGCGTCGAAGCGCGGCTCGCCGCTGGCCAGGTAGGCCTGCAGCTGGCCGTCGGTGGTGCTGGTCCAGCCCACGGGCACGTCGCGGAACGGCCGCCGCGCCGCCATCTCGGCGCGCAGGCGCTCCAGCACCTGCGGCTCGCAATGGAACTGCGGCAGGCTCCAGGGCGTGCGGCCCAGGCCGCGCTCCACCGACAGCGGCTGCAGCTCGCCGCCCTGGTTGCTGGCGGCCACCAGCTTCAGCGCGGCGTCGGTCTCCCAGTAGACGTCGGCGGCCAGCGCCAGCAGGCGGCGGAAGCGCCAGGCGCGGTCGCGTGCGCGGCGCATGTAGCGCGCCATCACCTGCGAGATCATCGTGCCGGTGGCCAGGCCCGAGGCGATGGCCAGCAGGTGCGTGCCCAGCAGCAGCGGGGCCGTGGGCAGGCGCGGGGCGCTGGGCGTGTCGCTGGCAGCCGCCACGGCCAGCACCGCGACCATCGCGACCAGCGCCAGCGCCGTGCCGGCGCGCCAGCCGGCGGCCGCACACAGCACGCAGACCATCAGCCCGCTGACCGGCAAGCCCGGCGCCGACAGGCCCCAGCCCAGCGACAGGGTGGTGAAGGCCACCGCCAGCGTGATGCCCATCAACACGGCCGTCAGGCCGCTGCCCAGCCAGCGCGCCGGCAGCTGCGTGGCGGCGCCGGCAGCCAGCGTCAGCACGCCGAACAGCGCCGCCGGCGCACCGCCGGCAACGTGGTCGTTGAGGGTGGCGATCAGCAGCCCCGTGCTGATGAAACAGGCGGCGGCGCAGACCCACAGGCAGGCCTGCGTCATCTGCAGCAGCACCGAGGGCGGGGGCCGGCTGCCGTCTCCGGGAACAGGGGGCCGCGTGTCGGGCTCGGAGTGCGGTGCCGCGCCCACGGCGAACCTCAGGGACGCTGCAACTGCTGTCGCGTGGACTCGGCCGCGCGGCGCGCCGCCACGGCGAAGTCACCCCCGGCGCTGGCGTAGAGCACGGCACGCGAAGAGCTGACGACGATGGGCCCGTGCGGCCGGCAGCCGGCGCGCACCGTGGCCTGGGCGTCACCCCCTTGCGCGCCGATGCCGGGAATCAGCAGCGGCAGCGTCGGCGCCAGTTCGCGCACGCGCGCCACCTCGGCCGGGTAGGTGGCGCCCACCACCAGGCCCAGCTGCCGGCTGCGCTGGCTCCACTCACCGGCAGCCAGGCGGGCGATGCGTTCGTAGAGTCTTTCGCCGCCTTCCAGCACCTGGTTCTGCAGGTCGTCACCACCCGGGTTGCTGGTGCGGCACAGCAGGATCAGGCCCTTGCCGTCGTGGCGCATGTAGGGCTCGATGGAGTCCAGGCCCATGAAGGGCGACAGCGTCACCGCGTCGGCGCGGTAGCGCACGAAGGCCTCGCGCGCGTACTGCACGGCGGTGGCGCCGATGTCGCCGCGTTTGGCGTCCAGGATCACCGGCACCTCGGGCGCGACCTCGCGGATGTGGGCCAGCAGGCGTTCGAGCTGGTCTTCGGCGCGCTGCGCGGCGAAGTAGGCGATCTGCGGCTTGAAGGCGC
>CAYREA010000359.1:0-4013 GCA_964423075.1 uncultured Rubrivivax sp.
CGCCACCAACTTCGGCGGCGGCCAGGTCGACATCACCAGCGGCAAGTTCGTGTTCAGTGCCAGCGAGGCCTACTGGGTGGAGAACGGCCAGATCCTGTACCCGGTGAAGGGCGCCACGCTGGTGGGCAACGGCCCCGAGGCCATGACCCGCGTCAGCATGATCGGCAACGACCTGGAACTCGACCCCGGCGTCGGCGTCTGCGGCAAGGACGGCCAGAGCGTGCCCGTGGGCGTGGGCCAGCCCACGCTGCGCATCGACCGGCTCACGGTCGGCGGCACCGCGTGACCGTCAGCTTCGCCGACATCGAAGCCGCCGCCACGCGGCTGGCCGGCCAGGTGCTCGACACCCCCTGCGTCGAGAGCAAGACACTGGGCCAGATCGTCGGTGCCCAGGTCTTCCTGAAGTTCGAGAACCTGCAGTTCACCGCGTCCTTCAAGGAACGCGGCGCGCTCAACAAGCTGGCCACGCTGGTGGCTTCGGGCGTGCCCATCAAGGGCGTGATCGCGGCTTCGGCCGGCAACCACGCGCAGGGCGTGGCGCACCACGCGCAGCGCCTTGGCCTGCGCGCCGTGATCGTTATGCCCGTGGCCACGCCGATGGTGAAGGTGGAACGTACCCGCGGCTTCGGCGCCGAGGTGGTGCTGCACGGCGACACCTTCGACCAGGCGCGCGACCATGCCTTGCTGCTGGCCGAACGGGATGGCCTGACCTTCATCCATCCCTTCGACGACGAACTCGTCATCGCCGGCCAGGGCACCATAGCCATCGAGATGCTGCGCGCCCAGCCCGAGCTGGACACGCTGGTCATCGCGGTGGGCGGCGGTGGGCTCATCAGCGGCATCGCCACCGCGGTGCGGCAGCTCAAGCCGGGCATGGAGATCATCGGCGTGCAGACCTCGCGCTTTCCGGCCATGGTCAACGCCATCAAGGGCACCGCGCACCCGCAGGGTGCCAGCACCATCGCCGAAGGCATCGCCGTCGGCCAGCCGGGCAAGCTGACGCGCGACGTGATCCGGCAGCACGTGAACGACCTGGTGCTGGTGGACGAAGGCGACATCGAGCAGGCCATCGTGATGCTGCTGGAGATCGAGAAGACGCTCGTCGAAGGCGCCGGCGCGGCGGGGCTGGCGGCGCTGCTGAAGGAACCCGCGCGTTACGCCGGCAAGAAAGTGGGCCTGGTGCTGTGCGGCGGCAACATCGACCCGCTGCTGCTGGCTGCCATCCTCGAACGCGGCATGGTCAGGGCCGGGCGGCTGGCGCGCATCCGCGTCAACGCGCGCGACACACCCGGCGTGCTGGCCCGCATCACCGCCGTGGTGGCCGAGGCCGGTGCCAACATCGACGAGGTGCACCACCAGCGCGCCTTCTCCACGCTGTCGGCGCAGAGCGTGGAGGTGGAGCTCGTGATCCAGACGCGCAACCGCGAGCATGTGCAGGACGTGGTGCGGCAGCTGGTGCTGGCGGGTTTCGAGGCCCAGGCCGGCTGAGCGTTTGCCTATCATCGCAGCCGTCACAGGCGCCGATGATTCAGGGGAGGCGAGCGCATGGATACCGACAGCTTCAAGACCATGGTGGCGCGGCTCGAAGCACAAAGCGCCGCCGCCCCGGGCGCCTACAAGGCCAAGGTGGGCGCGCTCGCGGCGCTGGGCTTCGCCATCCTCGCGCTGATGCTGGGCACGGTGGGCTTCGGCCTGCTGCTGCTGGTGGGCTTCGCGGTGGCGGTGGTGCTCAGCGGCGGCACGGCGCTGATCCTGCTGCTGAAGCTGGGCAAGCTGCTGCTCCTGCTGGCCATCCCCATGTGGTACTTCGTGCAGTACTCGGTGAAGGCGCTCTTCGTGCGCGTGCCGCCGCCGCAGGGCGAGCCCGTCACCCGCGCGCAGGCGCCGGCCCTCTTCGACGCCATCGCCGACATGCGGCGCCGCATGAAGGGCCCGCAGGTGCACCAGGTGCTGGTGGTCGACGAGGTGAATGCCGCCGTCGTGCAGCGCCCGGCCTTCGGCCTGGTGGGTTTTCCGCGCAACTACCTGCTGCTGGGCCTGCCGCTGCTGGAGAGCATGGCGCCCGACGAGGCGCTGGCCGTGGTGGCACACGAGTACGGCCACCTGGCCGGCTCGCACGGTCGCTTCGGCGCCTGGATCTACCGGCTGCGCCACACCTGGGGCACAGTGCAGGACTTCGCCGAGCAGCTCAAGGGCTGGCTGGGCTGGCTGCTGCGGCCCCTGGTGCGCTGGTACGCGCCCTACTTCAACGCCTACACCTTCGTGCTGGCGCGTGCCAACGAGTACGAGGCCGACGCCGCCAGCGCCGAACTGGTGGGCGCCGACGCCGCGGCCCGTGCGCTCAAGCGCGTGAACCTGGTGGCGCCGCGTTACGAAGCCTTCATCGGCAAGACCTTCGAGCGCATGCGCGACGAGGCCCGGCCGCCGGGCGACCTGTCGCAGCGCTGGGCCCAGCAGACACTGCTGCCGGCGCCGGCCGACGACGCCCAGCGCTGGCTGGCCGAGGCGCTGGACCGCGAAGGCCACGTCACCGACACCCACCCCGTGCTGCGCGCGCGGCTGGCCGCACTGCCCGGCCAGGCCGGCGCGCTGAACCAAGTGCCGCCGCCACTGGTCGGCCCCAGCGCGGCGCAGGCCTGGCTGGGCGAACACCTGGCGGTGCTGCGCAGCGCGTTCGCCTCGGCCTGGGCCGAGCGCATCGCCCAGCCCTGGGGCGAACGCCACGAACAGCTGCAGAAAGACCGCCAGCGCCTGGCCGAGCTGCGCGCCATGGCCACCTGCTCGCTGGACGAAGCCTACGAGCGGCTGCGCCTGCAGACGAGCCTGGAGCCCGAGGTCGACCAGCGCGAGGCCTGGGCCGCCTTCAACGCCGAACATGCCGGGCATGCCGGCGGCCTGTTCTTCGAAGGCGCCGAACGCCTGCACCACGACGACGGCGCCGGCCTGGCGCTGCTGGAACGCGCCATCGCGCTCGATGCCGAACTCACCAAGCCCGCCTGCGAACGCGCCCACGCCTACCTGCGCAAGCACAAGGACGCCGCGGCCGAAGCCTTCGCCGAACGCTGGCGCCAGCGCGACGAACTGGAAGCACGGCGCCAGGCCGAGCTGCAGGCGCTGGACCCGAAGCACGCGCTGTCCGCCCCCGGCGACGAGACACTGCAGGCGGTGCGCGCGCTGCTCACGCCGGCGGCGCTGGAACACGTGGACGAGGTCTATCTCGCGCGCCGCGAGATCCCGTCCGACCCTGCGGTGCAGACCTACGTGCTGGCCGTCGCGCTCACCTGGTGGGGCCGCACGCGCGACAAGCAGCGCGAGGTGGTCGACCGCCTGGCCGCCCTGCCCTGGCCGGTGCACCTGTTCGTGTGCACGCTGGAAGGCGACTACGCGAAGCTGAAGAAGCCGCTGCAGGCGCTGGCGGGTGCGCAGCTGAAGTAAGCGGGCCGTCATCGGCCCCGTGCTACATTCGCGCCCATGCGTTCCGCGCCGTTCTACTTTACGTATTTTTGGTTCTCGCACCGCTTGGCGGCTGGAGAGGCAAAAGCGTAGTCAGCAACGACTGCACCGCACCCCAGAAACCGCCGGCAGCCCCGGCGGTTTTTTGTTGCCGTCGCGAAACTGGCCCACCCGAGAAAGCCCCATGAGCCCCAAGCCTGCACAGCCCGCCGACGAGCGCCTGGCCCTGAGCGAAAAAACCAGCCAGACCGACGACCAGCGCATCCGCGACGTCACGCCGCTGCCGCCGCCGGAGCACCTGATCCGCTTCTTCCCCATCGCGGGCACGCCGGTGGAAACGCTGGTGTCGGGCACACGCGCCAGCATCCGCAACATCATGGCCGGCGAAGATGACCGGCTGCTGGTCATCGTCGGCCCCTGCTCCATCCACGACCCAGCGGCCGCGCTGGAATACGCCCGCAAGCTCAAGGCCGAGCGCGCCAAACACGCCGGCGAGCTGGAAGTGGTGATGCGCGTGTACTTCGAGAAGCCGCGCACCACCGTGGGCTGGAAGGGCCTGA
>CAYREA010000360.1:0-4011 GCA_964423075.1 uncultured Rubrivivax sp.
TGGGGCGACCACGTCTTCATCGAGGAGCGCACGGTCGACGTGCACGTCAAGCGCCTGCGCGAGGCCCTGGCGCCCGTGCAGTGCTCAGGCCTGATCGAGACCGTGCGCGGTGCCGGCTACCGCCTCACGGCGCAGCTCGGCGCGGCCGTGGCCTGAGGCCGGCGCCCCGATGGTCTGGTGGCTGGCGCGCACGCTGGCGGCATTGTTGGTGGTGGGCACCGGGGCGGTGCTGGGCGCGCTGCTCGGCGCTGTGGCCGGCGCCGTGCCGGCCGGCCTGGCTGGCGGCATGCTGGTGGCCACAGGGGTGCTGATCGTGCGCGACTCGCTGCGCGGCCAGGGCCTGATGAACTGGCTGCGCGGCGCGCAGACCGCGCAGGCTCCGCGCGACACCGGCTTCTGGGGTGAGCTGGCCTACCGCGTGGAACGTGCCTTGCGCGCGCGCGAGCTCACCATCCGCAACGAGCAGCAGCGGCTGGAGCAGTTCCTGTCGGCCATCGAGGCCTCTCCCAACGGCGTGATGCTGCTTGACGCCGGTGACCAGATCGAGTGGTGCAACCATCTCGCGGCCGAACACTTCGGGCTCGACCCCGAGCGCGACCGCCGCCAGCGCGTGACCAACCTCGTGCGCACGCCGGCTTTCGTGGCGCACCTGCAGGGTGGCCGCTTCGACGAGCCGGTGGTGTTTGCCGGGCCGCTGGGCCGCAGCACGCTGTCGGTGATGGTGCGGCCCTACGGCGAAGGCCAGCGCTTGGTGCTGACGCAGGACATCACCGAACGCGAACGGACCGAGGCCATGCGGCGCGACTTCGTCGCCAACGTGTCGCACGAGATCCGCACGCCGCTCACCGTGCTGGCGGGCTTCGTCGAGACCCTGCAGGGGCTGCCGCTCACCGAGGTCGAACGGCAGCGCGTGCTGGCCCTGATGCAGCAGCAGACCGACCGCATGCAGGCACTGGTGGGCGACCTGCTGACGCTGGCCAAGCTCGAAGGCAGCCCCAGGCCACCTTCCGACCGCTGGAGCGCCGTGGCCGGGCTGATGCAGCAGGCGCAGCGTGACGGGCTGGCCCTGTCCGCCGGCCGCCACGCCATTGAACGCAGCGGCGGTGAGGATGCCGAGATCGCCGGCAGCGACGGTGAACTCTTCAGCGCCCTGGCCAACCTGGTCAACAACGCCGTGCGCTACACGCCCGAAGGCGGCCGCATCGACCTGCGCTGGCTCTGGCGGCCCGACGGTGGTGCCGACCTGGAGGTGGCCGACACCGGCGTGGGCATCGCACGCGAGCATCTGCCCCGGCTGACCGAACGCTTCTACCGCGTCGACGGCAGCCGTTCGCGCGACACCGGCGGCACCGGCCTGGGCCTGTCCATCGTCAAGCATGTGGCGCAGCGCCACGGTGGCGAGATCGACGTGCAGAGCGAGCCCGGCAAGGGATCGACCTTCCGCCTGGTGCTGCCGGCGATGCGGGTGCGGCGCAAGAAGGCGGCGGTGGCCGTCGAAGCTTGAGCGGCGCGCTCAGCGCGCGTCGGCGCGCCTGAAGACCTGGGTCACTTCTTCGTTGTCGCGCGGCCGCGTGGCTTCGCCGACGATGACCCACCCCGCGGGCGCTGGCGGCAGCGGGCGGGCACGGGTGACACGCAGCAGGTAGGCGCAGGCGCCCGCGGCGGCCTCGCTGCCGGCGTCGATGCGCCAGTGGCCGAAGACTTCCAGCGCGGCCACCATCGGTGGCGCGGCATCGGGCGCGGCGATGCAGGCGTCGGCAGGCACCAGAGGGCGCAGCCGTTCCACCAGCACGCGCGGACTGCGTGCGTAGTCGGCCAGGGGCAGCCACAAGGTCATCACCAGCAGCCAGCACAGGGCCACGCCACTCGCGGGGATGACCAGGCTTTTCCACAGCGCCTCGCGGTGGCGGCCGGTGCGCCAGCGCACGAGCCAGATCCAGGCCAAGGTGCCGGCCACGGCGGCGCTCAGCGCGACGAGCGAGAACTGGGGCTCGAAGCCGGGGAACAGGCGAGCCACGTTGGCGGCAGGCTTGGCGGGCACGCCGGTCTGCATCGAGACGTACATGACCCAGATGACGATCACGCACAGCGTGAACAGGCACACCGAGAACCAGTCGACCGCTGCGGCCGCGCTGCGCTTGAGGGTGGGCAGCGCGAAGGCAGCCAGCGTCGCCAGGCCGGGCAGGGCGAGCATCAGTGCGCGGTCGGAGCCATCCATCGCGATGTTGGCGGCCAGCGCCACGAGCACGGCGATCAGCGGCACCGAGAGATGGCGGTGCGACAGATGGTGGCGCCAGCGCCAGAGCGTCCACAGGGCCAGCAGCCACGACGGCCACATGAACCACAGCCATTGGCGCGCCAGGCCCGGCAGGTCGGCCAGGGCGAGCGGCATCGTGCGCCAGCGCCAGGCGCCCAGCAGCATGGCCACCAGCGCGGCCGCAGCCATGGCCACGGCCACCCAGAGCGTGACGGCGCGCACCTCGGCGTAGCGCGACAGCGCGCAGACCACCAGGCCGCCGAGGCCGGCGGCCAGCGCCATGCTGGGTGCACCGCTGCCAGCCAGCAGGGGCAGGGCGGCGAGCAGCGCGACGCGTGATGCCACGTGGCGGTAGGGCGCCGCTGCCAGCGCATAGAGAAAGAGGCTCATCGCGCACAGCTGGCCGAGCTCGGGCGTGGTCTCGTGGCCCAGTTGCAGCAGGCCCAGCGTGGCCATCAGCGCCAGCACGGCGCCGTCGGCGATGGCACGCGCGTAGTCGATGGGCTCGGCCTCGCCACCGAAGGCGAAGGCCACGGGCTGTGCGGCGTCGGTGCGCGCCAGGTGGAAGGTGGTGTACCAGACCAGCGCCAGCGTCAGCGCCAGCAGCAGCGCAAAGGGCACGCGGGCGGCAAGGGCCGGGTCGAGCCAGCCCTGGCCCAGCTTGATGAAGAGGGCGCCTAGCCAGTGCGGCAGCAGCGCCGTGTCGGCGGGCACACCGCCCAGCGTAGGCGCCCACCAGGGCGTACGGCCCTCGGCGATGGCCACCATCTGGGCGAAGGCCGTGAGGTCGGCATTGCGCCAGGGGTCGCGTCCGAACAGGCCGGGCAGCAGGTAGGCCGCACACAGCAGCAGCAGCGGCAGCCGCGGCAGGCGGCGCGCGCCGCGCTGCGTGACGATGGCGGGCTTGGGCGTGTTCAAGGCGTGGCGATGCTACGCGCGCACGCGGCCCACAAAAAAGGCAGCCGGTGGCTGCCTTTTCTCGGCCGAGCGTCTCGCTTACTTCTTGAAGCGGGCGAACTTGTTGCGGAACTTCTCGACGTGGCCGCCGAGGTTGTCCACGCTCTTCTGCGTGCCGGTATAGAAGGGGTGGGTCTCGCTGGTGGTTTCCAGCTTGATCAGCGGCATTTCACGGCCGTCTTCCAGCTTGATGGTCTCGCGCGTCGGTGCGCAGGAACGGGTGACGAACTTGAAACCGTTGGACAGGTCCTGGAAGCAGACCTCGCGGTAGTTCGGGTGGATGCCATCTTTCATCGAAGAGCCTCTTGGGTAGGGCCGGGAGCCACGCGGCTCGGCTGTTTCAGCCGGCTGCGCACTTTCCGAAAAGGGTGGTGAGCGGTAAACCGCGGAGTATAGATCAGCCTCCACGCCTCATCATGTCGAAGAAGTCCAGGTTGTTCTTGCTCTGCTTCATCTTGTCGAGCACGAACTCCATCGATTCGATCTCGTCCATGTTGTAGAGCAGCTTGCGCAGGATCCAGGTCTTCTGCAGGATCTCCGGCTTCAGCAGCAGCTCTTCGCGCCGCGTACCGCTCTTGTTGATCAGGATCGACGGATACACGCGCTTCTCGGCCATGCGGCGGTCGAGGTGGATTTCGCAGTTGCCCGTGCCCTTGAACTCTTCGTAGATCACCTCGTCCATCTTGGAGCCGGTGTCGATGAGCGCCGTGCCGATGATGGTGAGGCTGCCGCCTTCTTCCACGTTGCGCGCGGCGCCGAAGAAGCGCTTGGGGCGCTGCAGCGCGTTGGCGTCGACG
>CAYREA010000361.1:0-4004 GCA_964423075.1 uncultured Rubrivivax sp.
AGCCGAAGCCGTCCATCAGCACGCCGATGCTGCCCACGATGCTGGCCTTGTCGACATAGATCTCGTCGGCCGCCACCGCGATGTAGTAGGCCCCCGAGGCGCACATCTCCTCGACCACGGCATAGACCTTCTTCTTGTGCTTGGCCTTCAGGCGCTTGATCTCGTCGTTGATGATGCCGCTCTGCACCGGGCTGCCACCAGGCGAGTTGATGCGCAGCACCACGGCCTGCGCGGCGGCGTCTTCGAAAGCGCCCTTCAGTGCGGACAGCAGCGCTTCGGCACTGGCTTCGGTGTCGGCGGCGATCTCGCCGCGCACTTCCACCAGCGCGGTGTGCGGCGTGCTGCTGGCCGCGGGTGCGCCGCGCTGGCCGAGGAAGGCCCAGGCGATGAACAGCGCCAGCAGCAGCCAGCCGGTGCGGATGATCAGGCGCCAGCGCCGCTCGCTGCGCTGCTGGCGCAGCAGCTCCATGGCCAGGCGTTCGAGTGCACCCTCCAGCGCCGGGCGCGCGGGCGCGGCCACTGCGGCGGCGGCAGCCGCGGCAGCAGGCGGCTGTGGCCGCGGCGGCGGCGTGGGTTCGAACGGGGGTTCCACCGGCTCGGCCGGCTGGGTGTCGATGTGGCTGTTCATGAGGGCTCTTGCGCGGCCGGCGGGTCGAAGACCAGGGGCCGGATGTCGCGGGAAGGATACCAATACACCTGGCCGTCACGCTCTTCGGTGCGGATGGCCGCCAGCCTGCCGCGGCCACAGGGGCCGCCGACGCAGTGGCCGCTGGTGGGTTCGTAGGAAGCGCCGTGGATGCTGCACAGGATGACGCGCTTGTCGAGGTCGAGGAACTCGCCGGGCTGCCAGTCCATCTCGGTGGGCACGTGCACGCAGCGGTTCATGTAGGCGCGCACCTGGCCGTCGAAACGCAGGGCAAAGGCGCGTGCGGGGCGGCGCCATTCGGTCACGTCCCACACCACGGCGCGACCCTTTTCTTCCAGCTCGACCGACAGGCACAGCGGCAGCGGGGCTTCTTCGGTCTGTGCCTCGGTGCTCATCCGTTCTCCAGCAGCCAATGCTGCAGCTCGGCCGTGCTGTGGGCGACAAAAAGCGGGGAGAGCGGCTCGAAGGTCTCGTGGTCGTGCGCGCCGAAGCTCACGCCCACGCGCGCGGTTCCGGCGTTGATGGCCAGCTGCAGGTCGTGCGTGGTGTCGCCGATCATCAGCGTGCGTTCGGGTGCCACGCCGCATTCGGCCATCAGCTCCTGCAGCATCAGCGGGTGCGGCTTGCCGGCGGTCTCATCCGCCGTGCGGGTGGCGTCGAAGAGGCCGTGCAGCTGGGCCTGCTTCAGCGCCTCGTCCAGGCCACGCCGGTTCTTGCCGGTGGCCACGGCCAGCAGGTGGTTGCGGGCCTTCAGCGCCTGCAGCATATCCAGCGTGCCGGGGAACAGCACCAGCTCGTGCTGGCGTGCCCAGTAGTGCTGGCGGTAGCGCTGGCCCAGCTCGGGGTAGCGCTCGGGCAGCAGGCCGGGCGCGGCGTGCTGCAAGGCGTCGTGCAGGCCCAGGCCGATGACGTAGGCCGCGGCCTCGTCGCTGGGCTCGGCCACGCCGATGTCGCGGCAGGCACCCTGGATGCAGCGCACGATGAGCGTCGTGCTGTCGTAGAGCGTGCCGTCCCAGTCGAAGGCGATGAGGTCGAAGCGTCTGGATTTCATGGGGCCAGGAGTGTCTCGCACTCGCGCGGCAGCGGTGCAACGAGGGTGATGCGCTCGGCCGTGGCCGGGTGCTCGAAGCTGAGCGAACGCGCGTGCAGGAACATGCGCTCGAAGCGGTGCTGCTTGGCAAACGCCTTGTTGCGTGCGAAGTCGCCGTATTTCGGGTCGCCGACGATGGGGTGGCCGTTGCTGGCCAGGTGCACACGGATCTGGTGCGTGCGGCCGGTCTTCAGCGTCACGTCCAGCAGCGTGGCGGTGAGTTCCGGCAGCTGGCGCGCCACCTTCACCAGCGTGATCGAACGCCGCGCGTCGCCGTGGTCGGCGGCCACCACGCGCACGTGGCGCTCGCCGGCGGCGTCCAGGCCTTTCAGCAAAGGCTGGTCGATGACCTTGAGCTTGTGGGGCCACTCGCCGAAGACCAGTGCCGCGTAGATCTTGCCGGTGTCGCGCGAACGGAACTGGTCCTGCAATGCCGTCAGCGCGCTGCGCTTCTTGGCCAGCAGCAGCACGCCCGAGGTTTCCTTGTCGAGCCGGTGCACCAGCTCCAGGAAGCGAGATTGCGGCCGCGCGCTGCGCAGCTGTTCGATCACGCCCGAACTCACCCCGCTGCCGCCGTGCACCGCCACGCCGGCGGGTTTGGCGATGGCCAGCAGGTGTTCGTCTTCCAGCAGGATGGGGAACTCGCGCGCCGGTGCGAGCGGCGCCGAAGAAGGCTCGGGCAGGCGCATCGGCGGCACGCGGATGTCGTCGCCGGCGGCCACGCGGGTGTCGGCGCCGGCACGGCCCTTGTTCACACGCACCTCGCCCGAACGGATCACGCGGTAGACATGCGTCTTGGGCACGCCCTTCAGCTCGCGCAGAAGGTAGTTGTCCAGGCGCTGGCCGGCGGATTCGGTGTCCACCGTCAGGTGGCGCACGGCGCCGGGCCCTGCGGCCTTATTGGCCGGTATACTCCGCCGCTCCACGTTTGCGCTGTAAGTGCTTGATTTATGGGAGTTTACCCGGGCACCTGCAGCACAACTGGGCGCCGGGCGCGTTCGACGCGCCGGCAAAGAGCTGATGCAACGCCCGTGGGCGGCACTGGGGCCGGCAATCTTCAATGACCCGGCAGGTGCAAGGCCCACAGGTGGCAGAAAAACGTTCAGGAAACCGGTCCTGCCCACGCAGGACACCCGTGAATACCACGGTGCCAGACCGCCTACGCTGCGAGCTGGCACCCGCGCCCGGTGCGCAACGCTGCAAGCCATGACGTTCCCGTCTCCCGCAAGCCCGAGAACCCGCCCGCATCACCCAGATGCCCGCGGCGCCGGGGCATCGCCGCGCGATCCGCGGCGGTCAGGGCCGACGTGCGTCACCGCTGCCGCAGCCGCGCACCGGCCGCACGCGCCAACGCTGCAAGGCTGACCGCTTCAACGAAGCGGCAACCGCAGTCCAGGGCATTTCGCGACTCCCGGTTCCGCCGCGTTTTTCGTGCATCGATGTGAGAACGGGCGCCTGCCCAGACAGGCGCCCTGCAGGAGTGCACGCACATGAAGCGCATGCTGATCAACGCCACGCAGCCGGAAGAGCGGCGCCTGGCGATCGTCGATGGCCAGAAACTGCTCGACTTCGAAACCGAGATCGAAGGGCGCGAACAGCGCAAGGGCAACATCTACAAGGCCGTCATCACGCGGGTCGAGCCCAGCCTCGAAGCCTGTTTCGTCGACTACGGCGAAGACCGCCACGGTTTCCTGCCCTTCAAGGAAATCAGCAAGAACTACTTCCGCGAGGGCGTCGACGCCAAGAGCGCGCGCATCCAGGACGCCGTGCGCGAAGGCGACAACCTGCTGGTGCAGGTGGAAAAGGAAGAACGCGGCAACAAGGGCGCCGCACTCACCACCTTCGTCAGCCTGGCCGGCCGCTACCTGGTGCTGATGCCCAACAACCCGCGCGGCGGCGGCGTGAGCCGGCGCATCGAGGGCGAGGACCGCGAGGAGCTCAAGGAGAACCTCGATCAGCTCGACTACCCGAAGGGCATGTCGCTCATCGCGCGCACCGCCGGCATCGGCCGCAGTGCGCCCGAGCTGCAGTGGGACCTGAACTACATGCTCAAGCTCTGGGACGCCATCGACGGCGCGTCCAAGGGCGGCAAGGGCGCCTTCCTGATCTACCAGGAGAGCAGCCTCGTCATCCGCGCCATCCGCGACTACTTCACCGCGGACATCGGCGAGATCCTGATCGACACCGACGACATCTTCGAGCAGGCGCACCAGTTCATGAACCACGTGATGCCGGAGACGGCCAATCGCGTGAAGCGCTACAAGGACG
>CAYREA010000362.1:0-3975 GCA_964423075.1 uncultured Rubrivivax sp.
CTGGTGCCGGTGTTCCCGTTCTGGCTGATCAACCTGCTGATGGGCCTGACGCCCATGGGTGCCGGGCGCTTCTATGCGGTCAGCCAGGTGGGCATGCTGGCCGGCACCGTGGTGTACGTGAACGCGGGCACGCAACTGGCGGCCATCCAGTCGCCTGGCGACATCCTCTCGCCGGGGCTGCTGGGCAGCTTCGTGCTGCTGGGCCTGTTTCCGCTGCTGGCCAAGGCCGGCGTTGGCTGGCTGGCGCGGCGCAAGGTGTATGCGAAGTGGACGCGGCCCGCGAACTTCGACCGCAACCTTGTCGTCATCGGCGCTGGTGCCGGCGGCCTGGTCTCGGCCTACATCGCCGCGGCCGTCAAGGCCAAGGTCACGCTGGTCGAAGGCCACAAGATGGGCGGCGACTGCCTGAACTTCGGCTGCGTGCCGAGCAAGGCCCTGATCCGCTCGGCCAAGATGGCCAGGCAGATCAGGAAGGCGCATGAGCTGGGCGTGGCGGATGCCGCGGGCCGGGTCGACTTCGCGGCCGTGATGCGGCGCGTGCACGGGGTCATCCGCGACATCGAGCCGCACGACTCGGTCGAGCGCTACACGGGCCTGGGCGTGGAGGTGCTGCAAGGCCATGCCCGCATCACCAGCCCCTGGAGCGTGGATGTGACGCTGGCCGACGGCGCGACGCAGACGCTGACCACGAAGAACATCGTCATCGCCGCCGGCGCGAGCCCCTTCGTGCCGCCGATTCCCGGGCTGAAGGAGGCCGGCTTCCTCACCAGCGACACCGTGTGGGGCCTGACCGAACTGCCGAAGCGCCTGGTGGTGCTGGGCGGCGGCCCCATCGGCAGCGAGCTGGCGCAGAGCTTCGCGCGGCTGGGCAGCGCCGTGACGCAGGTGGAGATGGCGCCGCGCATCATGGTGCGCGAGGACCCCGAGGTCTCCGAGCTCGTGGCGGCCTCGCTGCGCGCCGACGGCGTGCAGCTGCTCACTGGCCACCAGGCGGTGCGCGTGGAGGTGGTGGACGGACAGAAGCGGCTGATTGCCAAGCACGAGGGCGCCGAAGTCGTGATCCCCTTCGACGAGCTGCTGTGCGCGGTGGGCCGCAGCCCGCGCGTCACCGGCTACGGGCTGGAAGAGCTGGGCATTCCACTCACGCCGCGCAAGACCATCGAGACCAACGCCTACCTGCAGACGCTGTACCCGAACATCTACGCCGTGGGCGACGTGGCCGGGCCTTTCCAGTTCACTCACACGGCGGCGCACCAGGCCTGGTATGCCGCGGTCAATGCGCTGTTCGGCCGCTTCCGCAGGTTCAAGGCCGACTACCGCGTGATCCCCTGGGCGACCTTCACCGACCCCGAGGTGGCGCGCGTCGGCCTGAGCGAGAGCGAGGCGAAGGAGCAGGGCTTGGCCTGCGAGGTGACGAAGTACGGCCTCGACGACCTCGACCGCGCCATTGCCGACGGCACCGCGCACGGCTTCGTCAAGGTGCTCACCGTGCCCGGCAAGGACAAGATCCTGGGCGTGACCATCGTCGGCGAACACGCTGGCGACCTGCTGGCGGAATACGTGTTGGCGATGAAGCACGGCCTGGGCCTGAACAAGATCCTCGGCACCATCCACACCTACCCGACGCTGGCCGAAGCCAACAAGTACGTGGCTGGTGAGTGGAAACGGGCGCATGCGCCCAAAAAGCTGCTGGACTGGGTGGGTCGCTATCACGCCTGGGAGCGCGCATGACGACGCTGTCTCGACGCGCCTGGCTGCGGACTGCGCTGGGTGCGACGTTCGCGGGCGCCGTCACGGCTCTTCCGTTCTCCGCCGGGGCGCAGGCCTTCGATCACACGCACGGGGCCTGGACGGCACTGCTACGCAAGCATGTGCGCCTGCTGCGCGGTGGCCAGGCCACCCAGGCGCACTACGCGGGCCTTGCCGCCGACCGCACGGCGCTGAAGGTGTACCTCGACAGCCTGTCGGCGGTGTCGTCGGCCGTCTTTGCCGCTTGGTCGCGGGCCGAGCGACAAGCCTTCCTGATCAACGCCTACAACGCCTTCACGGTGGAACTGATCCTCACGCGCTACCCCGACCTGAAGTCGATCAAGGATCTGGGCAGCCTGCTCAGCAGCCCCTGGAAGCCGAAGTGGATCGCGCTGATGGGCACGAAGGTCTCGCTCGACGACATCGAACACGCGATGCTGAGGAAGCGCGGCGACTACGACGACCCGCGGGTGCACTTCGCTGTGAACTGCGCAAGCATCGGCTGCCCGGCCCTGCGCGAGGAGGCTTTCGTCGCTGCGCGGCTTGACGCGCAGATGGACGAACAGACACTGCGCTTCATGAGCGACCGCACGCGCAACCGCTTCAACGCGCAGCGCGGGCGGCTGGAACTCTCGAAGATCTTCGACTGGTACGGCGAAGACTTCCGGCTCGGCCTCCGTGGCATCGCGTCGCTGCAGGCCTTTGCGGGACGCCATGCCGATCAACTGACCGACGGGCCTGCCGATCGCGAGCGCATCCGGTCAGGAACGGTGGACATCGCCTTCATCGACTACGACTGGGCACTGAACGACACCCCATGAAGCCCCTGCTGTCGATCGTGATGCCGGCGCTGAACGGGGTGGCCGACATCGATAGGCCTGGCACATGAAGCGCCTCGTGCTCGCCGGTGCCGGCCACGCCCACGCCCTGGTGTTGCGCGACATGGCGCGACACCCGCTGCCCGGCGTCGAGGTGGTGGTGATCTCGCCGGAGCCCATGGCGCCGTACTCCGGCATGGTGCCGGGTTGGCTGGCGGGCCTGTACCGGTTCGACGAGATCGTCATCGACTTCCCGGCGCTGGTGAGCGTGGCGGGTGCGCGGTGGGTGCAGGGCGAAGTCCATGCGCTGGATCCGGCGCGCCGACAACTCACGCTGAGCGACGGCACCGAGCTGAGCTACGACCTGCTCTCACTGAACGTGGGCTCCACGCTGAACCCGCCACCCGCCGAACATGCGCAGATGCTGCCGTTGCGGCCGCTGAGCATGCTGCGCGGGCGCTACGAGCCGCTGCTCGATCGCTGGCGGGTCGATGGCGAAGATCGGCCTTTCGTCGTCACGGCGGTGGGCGGTGGGGCTGCGGGATTCGAAGCCCTGCTGGCCGTGCTGCAGCGGCTGCGCCGCCTGCGCCCCGACCGGCTCGTGCACGGCGGGCTGCTCACGAGCGGCAGCGTCTTGCTGCCAGGGCTGGCCCCGGCGGCGCGCCGTGCCGCACAACGCGCACTGGCCCGCGCCGGCGTCACCGTGCAGTTCGGCAGCGGCTGGTGCGGGCCCATCGACCGCAGCAGCGATGTCGTGCTGTGGGCCACCGGCGCCGAGGCCCACCACTGGCAGCGGGATCCGGCACGGCGCGGTGCGCTGGCCGTCGACGACGGTGGATTCGTTCGCATCGACGCGCAGCTGCGCTCCGTCTCGCATTCGCAGGTGTTTGCGACCGGCGACTGCGCCAGCTGGCCCGGCCTAGGCCTGCCGAAGGCCGGTGTGCACGCGGTCCGCATGGGGCCCATCCTGGCCGCCAACCTGCGCGCGGCCCTGACGGGCAGGGGCGACTTCAAGCTGCACCGGCCGCAGCGGCGTTTCCTCGCGTTGCTGGCCACCGGCGATGGGCGCGCCATCGCTTCGCGTGGGCTCTTTGGTGCTGAAGGTGCCTGGGCCTGGCGCTGGAAGGACCGGATCGACCGGCGCTTCCTGGCGCAGTTTCGCAGCATGGGCGGCCCACAACGCGCTGCCGAATCCACACCGCTTGCGGCCGACCCGCCGACCCTATCCGTTGGAGATCGCTCATGAACCCGAATCGTCGGACCTTCAGTGCCCTGGTGGCCCTGTCAACCCTGTGCGCCCTTCCAGGCGCAACCATGGCGCAGGCCCGTGGTGGCACCGGTCCGCTGAAGCTGGGCGTCGGCATGTTCCAGCCCGACCGCGAGAAGAACGACGCCACCTACCGGCCGC
>CAYREA010000363.1:0-3961 GCA_964423075.1 uncultured Rubrivivax sp.
TCGCCTGGCGGATCCACCACGTGGCGTAGGTCGAGAACTTGTAGCCGCGGCGGTATTCGAACTTGTCCACCGCCTTCATCAGGCCGATGTTGCCCTCTTGGATGAGGTCGAGGAACTGCAGGCCGCGGTTGGTGTACTTCTTGGCGATGGAGATCACCAGCC
The DNA here is from genome assembly GCA_964423075.1 of uncultured Rubrivivax sp. Lineage (GTDB taxonomy): Bacteria > Pseudomonadota > Gammaproteobacteria > Burkholderiales > Burkholderiaceae_C > Rubrivivax. Next base: position 163 of record CAYREA010000363.1, read on the forward strand.
GCAGGTTGGCCTCGATCATCTCCTTCTTGGCGTCGCGCGAGGCCTTCTCGCCCTCGTTCATCTTCTTGTTGATGTCCTTCAGGTCTTCCAGCGGCACCACCGCGCTCGACTGCAGGTCGCTCAGCTTCTGCTGCAGTTCCTGCACCGCGGGCAGGTTGCGCTGCAGGATGGGGCTGTAGGCCTTGCCGAGCGCGATCTCTTTCTCGGCCCACTTCTGGTTCATCACGTTGGGCGGGAAGGTCTTGATGAAGTGATCTTGCGGCATGCCGCACTTGTCGACCACGATCTTGCGGATCTCGCGTTCGTAGCGGCGCACGTCGTCCACCTGGCTGCGCAGGATGTGGCACAGCTTCTCGATGGTCTTGACGGTGAAGCGGATCGTCATCAGGTCGTCGCTGATGGCGTGCTGGGCCTTGTTGTAGGCCTGCGACTTGTAGCCTTCCTTCTCGTAGGCCTTGCGCATGCGGTCGAAGTGGCCACGCAGGGTGTCGAACTTCTCCAGCGCCTGCTTCTTCAGCTCTTCCAGCTTCTTGGTCAGCGCCTTGCTGCCGCCGTTGCCGTCGTCGTCGTCTTCCTCGTCGAACTCGTCGAAGTCTTCCTCGGCCACGTAGTCGTCGGCCTCGTCGTCGCTGATGAAGCCGTCCACCGCTTCGGAGATCTGCATCTCGCCGGCGGCGATGCGGTCGGCCATCGACAGGATCTCGGCGATGGTGGTGGGGCTGGCGCTGATGGCCAGCATCATGGCCTGCAGGCCGCCTTCGATGCGCTTGGCGATCTCGATCTCGCCCTCGCGCGTGAGCAGCTCGACCGTGCCCATCTCGCGCATGTACATGCGCACGGGGTCGGTGGTGCGGCCGAATTCGCTGTCAACGGTGGACAGCGCGGCTTCGGCGGCTTCTTCGGCTTCTTCTTCGGTGGCGGTGGTGGTACCGCCACCGGCCACCAGCAGCGTGGCGGCGTCGGGGGCCTGCTCGTAGACCGCGATGCCCATGTCGTTGAGCATCGACACGATGGCCTCGAGGATTTCCTCGTTGATCAGCTTCTCGGGCAGATGGTCGTTGATTTCCTGGTGCGTCAGGAAACCGCGCGTCTTGCCCATCTTGATGAGCGTCTTCAGCTCCTGGCGGCGCTTCTGCGCTTCCTCTTCGCTGAGCGTGGTCTCTTCCAGGCCGAACTCGCGCATCAGCGCGCGCTCCTTGGCGCGCGACACCTTCATGCGCAGCGGCTTGGCCTTGGCGACCTGGGTGTCTTCGACACCGGCCTCGGCTTCGACCTCGACTTCGGGTTCGCCTTCCAGTTCGGCTTCGATGTCGCCCAGATCCACGTCCTCGACCGCTGCCGTGCCCTTGGCCGGCTCGGCGCCCTTCTTGCCCTTGGCGCCCTTGGCGTCGGCCTTGCCGGCCTTGGTTTCGGCCTTGGCGGGCGCCGCCTTGCCGGCGGGCTTGGCATCGGCCTTGGCGGCCTTCACGTCCGCCTTGGGCTCGGGCTTGGCGGCCTTGGCCTGCGGCTTGGCGGCGGCCTTGGGCTCGGCCACCGGTGCGGCCTTCGGCTTGGCCGCGGCGGGGGCCGCCGCGTGGCCGTCCTTGGCAGGCTTGGTGGCGGGCGCGGCAGCGGGCTTGGCGGCAGGCTTCTTGGCGGTCATGCGATTCCTTGAGGGGCGGGGTGCGGCAGGTGACGACATGTGCGGGTGACAAAGCGCCTTGCAAGCACGGCAAGGCCGGGCGCGGTGCAAGGGATCGCGCATGTCTGGCTGGCAAGTTCGCGTGAACTCATCGGGTGTGCAGCCCTTGCGGATGGGGTTGACCTTGGAACCCGTGTCGTGGGCGGTCGGGGTCCGGAGGTGCTGCTGTCACTCTTGCCGTTTCGACAAACCGCGGATTATACAGCCCCACCCTCGGTGGAGGGCAGTTTCAGCGACGCCCGAGCACCTGCATGGCCTGCTTCAAGGTCTCGGCGCGGCGGGTCTGCTCGATGGCCGTCAGAAGGTCTTCCTGCAAAGGCTCGACGGGAATCTCGGCGGCGTCGACCAGCGCCCGGGCATCGGCCCCCCAGGGCTGCTCGTGCAGCCGTTCTCGCAACTCGGGCCACTCGGCATGGCCGTGCTCCACGCACCAGGTGTCGAGCCAGCGGAACAGCTCGGCATGCCAGCCTGGCAGCTGCGCCAGCATGTCGTGCACTTCCGAAGGCAGGGTGCCCCACCACTCGCAGCGCTGCAGCAGGATGCGGGCGACCTGGTCCTGCGGCAGCCGCGCCGCCACGCGCGCGCCGCCGCCGCGCCGCGCGGGGAAGGAAGGGCCACCACCGGGTGCTGCCGGCTTGCGCCGCGCTTCGCCGCCCAGGCCCCAGCTCTGCCGCAGATCGTCGATGGGCATCTGCGCCTTCTGCGCCAGGTCTTGCAGCACCTGCTGGCGCAGCACGCCTTCCGGCAGCGCCGTCCACAGCGGTTTGGCCTGGGCCAGCATGCGGGCGCGGCCTTCGGCGGAGGCGAGATCGGCCTCGTCGGCGGCCAGTTCCACCAGTTGGCGCGACAAGGGCACGGCCAGCGTCACCTGCTGCTCGAAGGCCTCGGGACCAAGCTCGCGCACGTAGCTGTCGGGGTCGTGTTCGGTGGGCAGGAACAGGAAGCGCACGGTGCGCAGGTCCGTGGCGTGGGGCAGCGAGGCTTCGAGGGCGCGCGCCGCGGCGCGGCGGCCGGCGGCGTCGCCGTCGAAGCTGAAGACCACCGAGTCGGTGAATCGGAACAGCTTCTGGACATGTTCGGCCGTGCAGGCCGTGCCCAGCGTGGCCACGGCGTTGGCGAAGCCCGACTGCGCCAGGGCCACCACGTCCATGTAGCCCTCGACCACCAGCGCGTAGCCCTTGTCGCGCAGCGCCTGGCGGGCTTCGTACAGGCCGTAGAGCTCGCGGCCCTTGCTGAAGACCGGCGTCTCGGGCGAGTTCATGTACTTGGGCTTGCTGTCGTCCAGCACGCGGCCGCCGAAGCCGATGACGTGGCCGTCGACACCGCGGATGGGGAACATCACGCGCTCGCGGAACCAGTCGTAGCGGCCGCTGTTCTCGCTGCTGGCGCCTTCTTCGGCCTCGCGCTGCCGAACCAGGCCGGCCTCTTCGAGCAGCGGGTCGTCGTAGTTCGGGAACACGCCGGCCAGCGTCTTCCAGCCCGGTGGTGCGTAGCCCAGACCGAAGCGCGCGGCGATGGCGCCCGTCAGTCCGCGGTGTTTCAGGTAGTCGATGGCGCGCGGGCTGGCCTTGAGCTGCGCACGGTAGAAGTCGGCCGCGCGCGCCAGCACTTCGCCCAGGTTCAGGCGGCGCTGGCGCAGCGTGTCGCGGCGCTCGCGCTCTTCGGCGCTGACCTGTTCCTCGGGCACCGCCAGGCCCACGCCCTGGGCCAGGTCGCGCACGGCCTCGACGAAGCTCAGGCCCAGCTGCTCGGTGAGAAAGCGGATGGCATCGCCGCTGGCGCCGCAGCCGAAGCAGTAATAGAACTGCTTGCTGGGGCTGACCGAGAAACTCGGCGACTTCTCGCCGTGGAAGGGGCACAGCCCCATGAAATTGGCGCCGCCGCGCTTCAGTTCGACATGGCGGCCGACCACGTCGACGATGTCGACACGGCTGAGCAGCTCTTGCAGGAAACCGGCGGGAATCACCCGCCCAGTCTACCGAGCCCGCTCTCGGTGGGTTGTGTTGCCGGCGCCAGGGCGAACATGCCCTTGTACTCGCGCACCCAGTTGGCCACCTGCGCCACCGGCATGGGCGCGGCGATGCCGGTGCCCTGGCCGATGTCGCAGCCCAGCTCCAG
>CAYREA010000364.1:0-3946 GCA_964423075.1 uncultured Rubrivivax sp.
GGATGTCCAGCCCGAACTCGCCCACGTAGTACTGCACCATCCACAGGCTCAGGGCGACGTAGCCGCCGAACACGATGCTGTAGTACTGGCAGTACTTCAGCACCTTGGGGTCCTTCAGCGCGGCGAGTTGATCGACGAAGCGCACGTTGGAAGGCACCAGGTGTTTGGGGTGGCTGCTGCTGCCGAGCCAGAAGACGATGAGCGTGCCCAGCATCACCGCGGCATAGACCTGCGGCACCATGGTCCAGCCGAAGGCCACCAGCAGCGCGGGTGCCACGAACTTGTTGACCGCCGAGCCCGAGTTGCCGGCGCCGTAGACGCCCATGGCCATGCCCTGGCGGTTCTTCGGGAACCAGCGCGCCACGTAGGGCGTGCCGACGCTGAACGAGCCGCCCGCCAGGCCGACGAAGAGGCCGATCACCAGGAAGTGCCAGTAGGCCGTGGCGTAGGCCATCAGCCAGATCGCGGGCACGGTGACGGCCATCAGCACCGCCATCACGATGCGGCCGCCGAAACGGTCGGTCCAGATGCCCAGCGGCACGCGGATGAGCGAGCCGGTGAGCACCGGCATCGCGGTGAGCAGGCCGAACTCGGTGGCGTTCAGGCCCAGCGTCTTCTTCAGCGGGATGCCGATGACGCCGAACATCATCCACACCATGAAGCAGGTGGTGAAGGCCAGGGTGCTGACGATCAGCACGCTCCAGGCCTGGCGCGGGATGGGTACGGGGGTGGAAGGTGCGGCGGCAGCCATGTCACGTCTCGTTCTTGTGCGGTGACGTGAATGTCGGCGCCGGCGGCCCGGCCGAACATCCGCCTGCCGGGGCATCGGGCCGCGGCAGAAGGACTAGGGGCGCCGTGCGGCGGGTAGTCCTGTGGAACTAGCGCGGCGGCTTTCCAGCCGCCCTTTGATTCAGCGCAAGCTGCCGGGCACCCAGGCTGCCATCAGTTCGTGGGCCGATGGCCGTGTGCGGCGCTTCACCGCCGTGGGTGTGCCGATGGACACGAAGCAGGCCGCCTGCTCGCCCGCGCCCAGGTTGAAGCCGCGCGCGAATTGCGCCGTGCGCAGCGCGTGGCCGCTGGTGAGCATGGCCGCAAAGCCCATGCCGTGCGCCGCCAGCAGCAGGTTCTGCAGCGCGGCGCCCAAAGCGATGTGGCGTTCGGCCTCGGGCACGTCTTCGTGCACGGGTGCCAGGCGGGTGATGGCCAGCAGCAGCTCGGGCGCGCGGAAGGCCTTCTCGCGCGCCTGCGTGCGCGCACTGTCGTCCGCATCGGGCAGGCGTTCCAGCAGCGAGTGCTCGAACACGTCGGCCAGCGCCGCGCGCTGCTCGGGCGCGATGCGCACGAGCCGCCAGGGGCGCAGCAGTTCGTGGTCGGGCGCGCAACCGGCGGCCTCCACCATCGCCTGCAGCTGCGTGGCGTCGGGCCCCGGCGCCACCAGGCGCTTGGGCGATACCGAATGGCGGCTGGTGATCAGCGCCAGCGTCAGCGCCGCCAGGTCGGTTGAGGTGCTCGGGTTCATGGGCCCCGCATTCTCAGGCCGGCCAGCCCCAGCAGCGTGAGCACGCAGAAGCCGGCACCGGCGTAGAAGGTGGCCGCCGGGCCCAGAAGGTCCCACAAGGCGCCGGCCAGCAGGCTGGACACCAGCATCGCCAGCCCGCTGAGCAGGTTGAAGATGCCGAAGGCCGTGCCGCGCAGCTCGGCCGGCGCCACCCCGGCCACCATGGCGGCCAGCAGGCCCTGCGTCATGCCCATGTGCAGGCCCCACAGCAGCACGCCGGCCAGGGCCAGCGGCCAGGCCTGCGCCAGGCCCAGCAGCAGGTCGGCCCCGATCAGCACCACCAGGCCCAGCGCGAGCAGCAGGCGGTGGTTCATGCGGTCGGACAGCTTGCCGAAAGGGTAGGCGCTGGCCGCGTAGACGCCGCTCATGGCCACCATCACCAGCGGCACCAGCGCCAGCGGCACACCCAGCTGCTGCGCGCGCAGCACCAGGAAGGCTTCGCTGAAACGCGCCAGCGTGAAGACCGCGCCCAGCGCCACGATCCACCAGTAGCCGCGGCCCAGGCGCCGCAGCGCCTCGGCGCGCAGTGGGTTGCGGCGCTCGTGGGTGGCGGGCCGGGCCGGCTCCTTCACGCCCACGGCCAGCAGCAGCACGCACAACACGGCGGGTAGGCAGGCAGCCCAGAACACGGCGCGGAAGTCGCCCGCCCACAGCAGCATCAAGCCCGTGGCCAGCAGCGGGCCGGCGAAGGCGCCCACGGTGTCCAGCGACTGGCGCAGGCCGAAGGCCGCGCCGCGTTGTGCGGGCGGGGCGATGTCGGCCACCAGCGCGTCGCGCGGGGCGCCGCGCAGGCCCTTGCCGAAGCGGTCGAGGAATCGTGCGCCCACCAGCAGGCCCATGCCGCCCGCCAGCGCGAACAGCGGTTTGCTGGCCGCCCCCAGCGCGTAGCCGAACAGGGCCAGGCCCTTGCGGCGGCCGATGTAGTCGCTCAGGGCGCCCGAGAACACCTTCACGATCAGCGCGGTGGCCTCGGCCATACCTTCGATGAGGCCCACCATGAACACGCTGGTGCCCAGCACCGTCACCATGAACAGCGGCAGCAGGCTGTGGATCATCTCGGACGAGACGTCCATCAGCAGGCTCACGAAGCCCAGCACCCAGATGCCGGCGGGCAGGCGTGAGGAGTTTGTGCTGGCGCAAGGCATCGACGGATTTTCCATCGGCGCCTGGCCACCCAGGCTCAAGTTGAACCGCCAGCGGCCGAAAGCTGTTCCTGAGGGTGACCGCATCGGGCGGCCTGCCGACAAGGAACATCACATGAACGCGCTTAACAATCTGAAGTTGGGTACCCGGCTCGGTCTGGCCTTTGCGGCCATCATCGTGCTGTCGGTGATCGTCGTGGTCATCGGCATCACACGCCTGTCGGCCATCACCGAGAGCATCACGCTGATCGGCGCCGACCGCGTGCCCAAGGTGCAGAAGCTGGCCGACGTGACCGACGACCTGAACCTGATCGCGCGCGAACTGCGCAATGCGCTGATCTGGGAAGACGCGGCCAAGTCCAAGGCGGCGCTGGAGACGGCGGGCCAGGCGCGCGAGCGCATCGGCAAGAACCTGGATGCGCTGGCCGCCACCATCACCAGCGAAGAAGGCAAGAAGAGCCTGGCGGCGCTGACTGAGGCGCGGGCGGCCTACCTGCCGGTGCAGCAGAAGTTCATGGACACCGTGCTGGCCGGCAACAAGGCCGAAGCCGTGGACATGCTCGACGAGAAGCTGCGCCCGGCCCAGCTGGCCTACATCAAGGCGCTGGACCACCTGAAGGACATGCAGATCGAACTGATCAGCCAGGCCGCCGAACAAGGCCGCCACGACTACGAACAGGCCAGGCTGCTGATGGTTGGCCTGCTGGCCGGCATGGCGCTGATGGGTGCCTGGCTGGGCTGGTGGATCACGCGTTCAATCACGAGCCCCATCGCGCAGGCCGTGGACGTGGCCGAGAAGGTGGCCGCCGGCGACCTGAGCTCGCGCATCGAGGTGAGCACGCACGACGAGACCGGCCGCCTGCTGGCCGCCCTGAAGGCCATGAACCACAGCTTGGTGGGCATCGTCGGCACGGTGCGCAACAGCAGCGACAGCATCGCCACCGGCTCGGCCCAGATCGCCAGCGGCAACGCCGACCTGAGCCAGCGCACCGAAGAACAGGCCAGCGCTCTGGAAGAGACCGCGGCTTCCATGGAGCAGCTGGGTTCCACCGTCAAGCAGAACGCCGACAACGCGCGCCAGGCCAACCAGATGGCGATGAGCGCCAGCACGGTGGCCATCAAGGGCGGCGAGGTGGTGAGCCAGGTGGTCAACACCATGAAGGACATCAACACCAGCAGCAAGAAGATCAGCGACATCATCGGCGTGATCGACGGCATCGCCTTCCAGACCAACATCCTGGCGCTG
>CAYREA010000365.1:0-3938 GCA_964423075.1 uncultured Rubrivivax sp.
GCCCGGTGATGATCCAGGCGCTGGAAGGCGAGGGCGCCATCGCCAAGAACCGCGAACTGATGGGCGCCACCGACCCGAAGAAGGCCGACAAGGGCACCATCCGCGCCGACTTCGCCGACAGCATCGACGCCAATGCCGTGCATGGCAGCGACGCCCCCGAGACGGCCGCCGCCGAAGTGGCCTTCTTCTTCCCCGGCATGAACGTCTACTCGCGCTGAAAGCAGCGCGCAGAGATCCGGTGTGACCGCCAATCTGCTCGACTTCGATCTCGAGGGGCTGGCGGCCTTCTGCGAAGGCCTGGGCGAGAAGCGCTTCCGGGCCGTGCAGCTGTACCGCTGGATCCACCAGAAAGGCGAAGCCGACTTCGAGCGGATGTCGGACCTGGCCAAGTCGCTGCGCGGCAAGCTGGCCGGCGCGGCCAGCGTCACCGGCCTGCCGCTGATCAGCGAGCACGTGTCGGCCGACGGCACCACCAAGTGGCTGTTCGACGTCGGCGCCGGCAACGCGGTGGAAACCGTGTTCATCCCCGAAGCTGACCGCGGCACGCTGTGCGTGTCTTCACAGGCCGGCTGCGCCGTCGGCTGCCGTTTCTGCAGCACGGGCCACCAGGGCTTCAGCCGCAACCTGACCACGGGCGAGATCGTCGCCCAGCTGTGGTTTGCCGAGCACCGCCTGCGCCGTTCCCTGAACCTGCCCGAAGGCCAGCGTGCCATCGACAACGTCGTGATGATGGGCATGGGCGAGCCGCTGCAGAACTACGCCGCGCTCGTGCCCGCCTTGCGCACCATGCTCGACGACCACGCCTACGGCCTGTCGCGCCGCCGCGTGACGGTGTCGACCTCGGGCGTGGTGCCCATGATCGACCGCCTGCGAGAAGACTGCCCGGTGGCCCTGGCCGTGTCGCTGCACGCACCGAACGATGCGCTGCGCGACTCGCTGGTGCCGCTGAACCGCAAGTACCCCATCGCCGAGCTGCTCGACGCCTGCACGCGCTACCTGAGCGCCGCGCCGCGCGACTTCATCACCTTCGAGTACTGCATGCTCGACGGCGTCAACGACACGCCCGAGCACGCGCGCGAACTGGTGCGCCTGGTCAAGGGCCGCCTGCCCTGCAAGTTCAACCTGATTCCGTTCAACCCCTTCCCGGCCTCGGGCCTGACACGTTCGCCGCGCGAGCGCGTCACGGACTTTGCTGACGTGCTGCAGGCCGCGGGCATCGTCACCACCATCCGCAGGACGCGCGGCGACGACATCGACGCCGCCTGCGGCCAGCTGGCCGGTGAAGTGCAGGACCGCACCAACGCGCGTGAACGCCTGATGCGCCAGCGCCAGACCATCCCGATAGCCGTGGCCGGAGACCTGTCATGAAGCTGCTGATGCCAGCCCTGCTGGTGGCGGCCCTGCTGGGCGCCGGCTGCACCACCACCACCACCACGACCTCGGCGGCGCAGAACAGCCGCGAGCCCGGTTCGGGCGGCGAGCCCGACAAGGGCCGCATCGCCAGTGCGCGGCTGGAACTGGCCGGGCTGTACCTCAGCCGCGGCCAGACCAACGTGGCGCTGGACGAAGTGCGCCGTGCGCTGGTGGCCAAGCCCGACATGCCCGAGGCCTACAACCTGTTCGGCTTGATCTATGGCGCGATGGGTGACGCGCCGCAGGCCGAGGCCAGCTTCCAGCGCGCGCTGCAGCTCGCGCCGCAGGACGGCGACGCCATGCACAACTACGGCTGGCACCTGTGCCAGCAGCGGCGCTGGGCCGAGTCGGATGTCCAGTTCAGCGCGGCGCTGACGCAGCCGCAGTACCGCGAACCGGTGCGCACGCTGCTGGCCCAGGGCGTCTGCCAGGCCCGCGCCGGCCGCTGGCTGGAGGCCGAGCGCACGCTGTCGCGTTCCTTCGAGCTCGACCCCAGTAATCCGCTGACGGCCTACAACCTGAGCGACGTGCTGCTGCACCGCGGCGAACTGGAGCGGGCGCGCTTCTACATCTCGCGCATCAACACGCGGCCCGAACTCGTCAGCGCGCAAAGCCTGTGGCTGGCCGCGCGCATCGAGCGCCGCATGGGCAACGTGCAGGGTGTGCAGGATTTCGGGCGCAAGCTGCAGGAGCGCTTCCCGGAGTCCAACGAAGTGATGCTGTACGAGCGGGGGCGCTTCGATGAATGAGTCCACCGCGGACGGCCGCAGCGCCGGCGCGCTGCTGAAGGCCGCGCGCGAGAAGCAGGGCCTGCACATCGCGGCGCTGGCGGCGGCCATCAAGGTGTCGCAGCGCAAGCTCGAGGCGCTGGAAGGCGACCGTTTCGACGAACTGCCCGACGCCACCTTCACGCGCGCCCTGGCGCAGACGGTGTGCCGCACGCTGAAGATCGATGCCCGGCCCGTGCTCGACCTGCTGCCGCCGGCAGCGCCGGTGGTGCTGGACACCACCAGCGGCAGCCTCAACGCACCCTTCCGCGAGCGGCCGGGCCGCGAAGACCCGGGCTTGTCAGGCGTCGCGCTGCGGCCCCTGGTGCTGGCCGCCGCGGTGTTCATGCTGGCTGCGGCCGCCGTCTACCTGCTGCCCGCCGGCCTGTTCAGCCGCGCGCCGCAGACAACACCGGCCGTCGCCTTGCCGACGGTGCAAGCGCCCGCGGCCGAGGCGCCGCCCCCGGTGCTGGTGCAGGCTCCCATGGTCGTTGCGCCGGCTGCCTCCGAGCCGACACCTGCCGCGTCGGCCCCCGAGCCCGCCGCCCCAGCGCCTGTGACGACTGAAAGCCCGGCCCCGGCCCCGAGCGGCCTGGTGCAGTTGAAGAGCCGCGAAGCCTCGTGGGTGGAAGCGCGCGATGCCCGCGGCCAGGTGCTGCTGTTCCGCACCGTGCTGCCCGGTGAGAGCGTGGGCCTGGACGGCACGTTGCCCATCCGGCTGACCATTGGCAACGCTGCCGCCACGCAGCTGGGCTTCCGCGGCCAACCGGTGGACCTGGTTTCTCGTACCCGCGACAACGTCGCGCGTGTCGAACTGCAGTAAGGTGAGGGTGATGAACGGTCCCGACGAAGCCATCGACATCATCGAAGCAGCCACGCCCGCGCCACGCCGATCGCGCCAGGCGCGGGTGGCCTGGGGCAGCCATGTGGTGACGCTGGGCGGCGACGCGCCGGTGCGTGTGCAGTCGATGACCAACACCGACACGGTGGACGCCATCGGCACCGCCATCCAGGTGAAGGAGCTGGCCATCGCCGGCTCTGAGCTGGTGCGCATCACGGTCAACACGCCCGAGGCGGCCGAAGCCGTGCCCTACATCCGCGAGCAGCTCGACCGCATGGGCATCGACGTGCCGCTGATCGGCGACTTCCACTACAACGGCCACCGGCTGCTGACCGAGTACCCGGCGATGGCGCAGGCGCTGTCGAAGTACCGCATCAACCCCGGCAACGTCGGCAAGGGCGACAAACGCGACCGCCAGTTCGCGATGATGGTCGAGGCCGCCGCGAAGTACGACAAGGTGGTGCGCATCGGCGTCAACTGGGGCAGCCTCGACCAGGAGCTGCTGGTCGAGCTGATGGACCGCAACGCGCTGCGCAGCCGGCCGCTCGACGCCAAGCAGGTGATGTACCAGGCGCTGATCCAGTCGGCGCTGAGTTCGGCCGACTACGCGCGCGAGCTGGGCCTGAACCCCGACAACATCATCATCAGCTGCAAAGTGAGTGGTGTGCAGGACCTGATATCGGTCTACCGCGCGTTGGCCCGCCGCTGCGACTACGCCCTGCACCTGGGCCTGACCGAAGCCGGCATGGGCACCAAGGGCACGGTGGCCAGCGCCACCTCGCTGGGTGTGCTGCTGCAGGAAGGCATCGGCGACACTATCCGCGTCAGCCTGACGCCGCAGCCCGGCGAGGCGCGCACGCAGGAAGTGGTGGTGGCGCTGGAGATCCTGCAGAGCCTGGGCCTGCGCAGCTTCAACC
>CAYREA010000366.1:0-3930 GCA_964423075.1 uncultured Rubrivivax sp.
CGCCGTGCATCGTCTTCATCGACGAGATCGACGCGCTCGGCAAGGCGCGCGGCGTGGGCCTGTCGGGCGGCCACGAGGAGCACGAGCAGACGCTCAACCAGCTGCTCGCCGAGATGGACGGCTTCGACGCCAACCGCGGCGTGATCATCCTCGCCGCGACGAACCGACCCGAGGTGCTCGACCCAGCGCTGCTGCGGCCGGGCCGCTTCGACAGGCACGTGGCGATCGACCGGCCCGACCTGATCGGGCGGCGGCAGATCCTGGAAGTGCACGTGAAGAACGTCAAGCTGGCGCCGACCGTCGATCTCGCTGTCCTCGCGGCACGCACGCCCGGCTTCGCCGGCGCAGACCTCGCCAACCTGGTGAACGAAGCGACGCTGCGTGCCGCCAAGCGCGACAAGGACGCGGTGGACATGCAGGACTTCGAGGAAGCGCTGGACCGCATCGTCGCGGGCCTCGAGAAGAAGAACAGGGTGATGAACCCGACCGAGCGCAAGTTCGTCGCCTATCACGAGGCTGGCCACGCCCTGGTCGCCGAGATGCGCAAGAACGCCGATCGAGTGACCAAGGTGTCGATCATCCCGCGCGGCATCGCGGCACTCGGCTACACGCAGCAGTCGCCAACCGAGGACCGCTACCTGATGCGCCGCAGCGAGCTGCTCGATCGGCTCGACGTGCTGCTGGCCGGGCGCGTGGCCGAGCAACTGGTGTTCGAGGACGTCTCGACAGGCGCGGAGAACGACCTGCAGCGTGCCACCGACATGGCGCGCCACATGGTGACGCACTACGGCATGAGCGAGGCGCTCGGCCTGGCGACCTATGACGCACGGCCCGCGCCGCTGTACCTGAACGGCCCGACGCTGCCCGAGCCGCGCACTTTCAGCGAGCGGACCGCCGAGGCGATCGACGGCGAGGTGCGCCGGCTGCTCGACGAGGCGCGAGAACGTGTGGCCCAGACGCTGCGGGCGAACCGCGAGACGCTCGAAGCGCTGGCCGCGCTTCTGCTCGAGAAGGAGGTCGTGGACCGGGCGATGCTGGACGGCCTGATGGCGTCGAATGCTGCTCCGGCTCAGCTGCGCGTGGCTGCCGTGGCACTGCCGCCGACGGACGGCGCCGCGTGAGTACGCGCCGCTGTGTTCTCCGTCTGGCCGCCGCCGCGGTTCCGCTCGCCGCGCTCGCCGTGCCGGGCGTTCGTGCCCAAGCGTCGGAGGGACGCGAGATCCTCGACAAGGTCGAGAAGCTGCTGTGGGGAAGCACCGTTCAGGGCGAGTACGAGATGACGATCGCCACGCCGCGCTGGCAGCGCACGCTCGGCCTGCGCCTGTGGATGGACCGGCCGCGGCGCTCGTTCGTGCGCATCCTGTCGCCAGCCAAGGAGGCCGGCATCGGCTCGCTGCGCATCGGCACCGAGATGTGGAACTACCTGCCCAACGTGGAGCGCATCGTCAAGATCCCGCCGTCGATGATGCTGCAGCCGTGGATGGGCTCGGACTTCACGAACGACGACCTCGTCAAGGAGAGCAGCATCCTCGAAGACTACACGCACAAGGTGCTCGCCACGGTGCAGCTCGACGGCGAGGCGGTCGTGCAGGTCGAGGCCGTGCCCAAACCCGACGCGGCGGTGGTGTGGGGGCGCATCGTCTACTGGGTGCGGCGCGCCGACACGATGCCGTTGAAGCAGGAGTTCTTCAGCGAGCGCGGCGAGCGCGTGCGCGTGCTGGCGTTCTCCGATGTGCGCAAGGTCGGCGGGCGGGTCCTGCCGACCCGCTGGGACATGCGGCCCGACGCCAAGCCAGGCAACTCGACCACGGTGGTGCTGAAAGACGCCGTGTTCGACCGACCGCTGGACGACGAGATCTTCAGCCAGCGCAACCTGCAGAAGCGCTGAACCCCAACCCAGAGCGCAATGTTCGGCGCAACAAGGTGCAGACGATGAACCACAAGCTTCCCTGGGTCGCCGAGCGCGTGCGGCTGTTCCGCGAGTCCGATGCCGACTTCGCGCGCTGGGCGCGCGGGTTCGGACCCATCGTGCACAACGATCAGACTCAACTGCGCGTGCACGACCTCGCGCAAGTGCTGGTCGCTGGCGGCAAGGCGAGCGACACGGCGAGCGTCTACCGCACGCTGTGGGCCGCGGATCGTCTCGCGGCGGCCAGCATGTGGCTGACCGTGCACATGACGTACGCCGACAAAGTTCATCCCGACGGGCGCGAGATGGCGCCCGAGGACTTCAAGGAGATGCCCGAGGGCCACACCGGGGGCTCGCTGAATATCGTGCCGGCCTATGTCGGCTATCTCGCCGCGAACGCGCTCAGCGGCCTGACGCGCGGCTGGCTGATGGGGCAGGGGCATTGCGTGGCGGGCATCGACGCCTGCAACCTGCTGGTGGGCAACATGACGCCGCGCCACGCCGAACGCTACGACCGCAGCGAAAGCGGGCTGACGCGCTTTGCCCGCGACTTCTACAGCTACGCGATCGACGCGGCGGGGCGGCCGGCCTCGCCGCTGGGCAGCCACGTCGGGCCGAACACCGCCGGTGGCCTGTCCGAGGGCGGTTACCTCGGCTTCGCGGAACTGCAGTACGTGCACATGCCGCTGCCGGGCGAGCGGCTGGTGGTGTTCCTCAGCGACGGCGCCTTCGAGGAGCAGCGCGGCAGCGACTGGGCACCGCGCTGGTGGCGCGCCGAGGACTGTGGCTTCGTCGCCCCGTTCATGATTCTCAACGGACGCCGCATCGAGCAACGCAGCACGATGCAGCAGCAGGGCGGCCAGGAATGGTTCCGCCAGCACCTGCGCCTGAACGGCTTCGACCCGATGGAGATCGACGGCACCGACCCGGCCGCGTTCGCCTGGGCGGTGCACGCGATGGAGGAGCGGCTCGCGGCCTGCGCGGCGGCGGTCGGCAATGGGAGCATCCGGTACCCGGTGCCGCTGCACTACACCGTCGCCGAGGCACCGAAGGGTTTCGGCTTTCCCGGCGCGGGCACGAATGCCGCCCACAACCTGCCGCTGGCCGGCAGTCCACGCATCGACGCGTTCGCGCGGCAGCAGTTCAACGAGGGTGCGCGTTCGCTGTTCGTGCCGGCTGGCGAACTCGACGAAGCGCTGGCCGTGCTCTGCCGTCATCGGGACCAGCAGCGTCCGCTCGAGCGCGACCATGCGCTGGCCCATCGGCGGGTCGATGCGCCCGTGATGCCGGCGGCGCAGTGGCAGGCCGTCGGGGCCGGCCCGGTGTCGCCGATGACCGCACTGGACGCCGCCTTCGCTGCCATCGTGCAGGCGAACCCCCAGTTGCGGCCGCGCGTCGGCAACCCCGACGAACTGCGCAGCAACCGGATGGGACAGACGCTGGTCCTGCTGAAGCACCGCGTCTTCGTGCCCGAGCCCGGCCTGGCCGAGGCGGTGGACGGTGCGGTGATCACGGCGCTCAACGAGGAGGCAGTGGTCAGTGCGGCGCTGGGCAACAAGGGCGGCATCAACCTCGTGGTCTCCTACGAGGCCTTCGCCGTCAAGATGCTCGGCGCGTTGCGCCAGGAGATCCTGTTCACCCGCCACCAGGCGGAGGCGGGCAGTCCGCAGGGGTGGCTGTCGGTCGTCACGGTGGCCACCTCGCACACCTGGGAGAACGGCAAGAACGAGCAGTCGCACCAGGACCCGACGCTGGCGGAGGCGCTGCTGGGCGAGATGTCCGACACCGCGCGCGTGCTGTTCCCGGTCGATGCGAACAGCGCGGCTGCCGCGCTGCGTGCCGCGTACGGCACGCATGGGGAGTTCTGGACACTCGTCGTGCCCAAGCGGCCGATCGCCAACCGGCTGACCGGCGAGCAGGCGCAGCGCCTGGTCGAAGAAGGCGCATGCATGGTGAAGGCCTGCGAGGCGCCCGAGGTGCTGCTGATCGCCATCGGCGCGTACCAGTTGCAGCAGGCGCTG
>CAYREA010000367.1:0-3922 GCA_964423075.1 uncultured Rubrivivax sp.
CGCTGTACCTGGACCTGATCCGCTGGAACCGCCCGGCCGGCTGGCTGCTGCTGCTGTGGCCCACGCTGTGCGCGCTGTGGATCGCGGCCGACGGCTTCCCCGGCTGGCACCTGCTGATCGTCTTCGTGGCCGGCACCATCCTCATGCGCAGCGCCGGCTGCTGTGCCAACGACGTGGCCGACCGCGAGTTCGACCGCCACGTCAAGCGCACCGCGCAGCGCCCGGTGACACGCGGCGCGGTGTCGGTGCCCGAGGCGCTGGCCGTGGGCGCCGTGCTGGCGCTGCTGGCCTTTGCACTGGTGCTCACCACCAACGCCAGCGCGGTGCTGCTGTCGTTCCCCGCGCTGGCCGTGACCCTGGTCTACCCCTACGCCAAGCGCTGGCTCGGCATGCCGCAGACGGTGCTGGGCGTGGCCTTCAGCTTCGGCATCCCGATGGCCTTTGCCGCCGCGCAGGGCAGCGCCGACTGGGGCCTGGCGGCCATCGCCGGCGCGGTGCCGCCGCAGGCCTGGCTGCTGCTGCTGTCCAACCTGTTCTGGGTGCTGGCCTACGACACCGAATACGCCATGGTCGACCGCGACGACGACCTGCGCATCGGCATGAAGACCTCGGCCATCACCCTGGGCCGCTACGACGTGGCCGGGGTGATGGCCTTCTACGCCATCTACCTGGTCAGCTGGGCCCTGCTGGGGCGTTCGCTGGGCCTGGGCGCGGTGTTCCTGCTGGGCATCGTGGCGGCCGCGGCGCAGGCCGCCTGGCACTACACGCTGATCCGCGACCGCAGCCGCGACGGCTGCTTCCGGGCCTTCCGGCAGAACCACTGGCTGGGCTTCGCCGTGTTCTGCGGCGTGGCCGCCGATCTGGCGCTGCGCTGATCAGGCGCTCACACGCAGCGCCAGGTCCACACGGCCGAGTTGCCGCTGCCGGTGACGGTGATGTCCAGGTCGCGCCCGTTGAGGCAGGTGAAGTCGGTGATCTGGCTGCCGTTGATGGCGGTGGTGTAGGTCACGGTGGCAATGGGCGTGCCGTTGTAGAGCACCGAGCTGCCCATCACCATCAGCCCGGTGAGCAGCAGGTCGTCGGAATAGCGTGCCAGCTGGCGGCTGTCTTCGCGCACCGCGAAGCTGTCGTTGTTCCAGTCCTTGATGACGACGTCGTTGGCGCTGTTGCGCCAGCTGACGTAGGCCGAGTCGGGCAGAGGCTCGTCGCCACCGCCGCCGCCGCAGGCGGTCAGCGCGAGAACGGCGGCCGAAAGAACCAGCGCCAGGCGGCGCTGCGGCACGGGGCCGCGGATGTGATGGGCAGACATGGATCATTCCCTCCAGGAAACCTGTTGAATCGGTTTCACGGCACGCCTTCGCGCCGTGTGAGGGGCATGCTAGGAACGGGGTGTCGCGCCTGAATCCGCCCGCTTGATGAGCGGCGGCGCAGCCGTCATCAGAAGACTGGACGGCTCAGGCGCCGAGTTCGCGGCCGAGTTCGTCGGCGCGCACGGCCGCGGCGTGCAGCGCCCGCACGAAGGCGTCTTTCACGCCACGCTCGTCCAGCGCCGTGATCGCGGCGTGCGTGGTGCCGCCCTTGCTGGTGACCTGGGCGCGCAGCGCCTGCGGCGTTTCACTGGAAGCCGCGGCCAGCGCGGCGGCGCCGTCGAAGGTGGCCAGGGCCAGCTGGCGCGCCTGGGCCGCCGGCAAGCCGAGTTCGGTGCCGGCCTGGATCATGGCTTCGAGCACGTAGAACACGTAGGCCGGGCCCGAGCCCGAGAGGGCCGTCACCGCGTCCAGGTCCTGTTCGCGCGCCACCCACAGCGTGGTGCCGGTGGGGGCGAACAGGGCTTCGGCCGTCGCGCGTTCGTCGGCGCTCACGCCCTCGGCGGCAAACAACGCCGCGATGCCGCGGCCGATGAGCGCCGGTGTGTTGGGCATGCTGCGCACCACGCGCCCGCTGCCGCTGGCCTTGGCGATGGCGCCGCTGCGCACGCCGGCCATCACGCTGACCTGCAACGCGCGGCCGACGAAGGGCGCACAAGGCGCCGCCGCTTCGGCAAACAGCTGCGGCTTCACGGCCCACACCACGGTGCCGGCTGCGGCCAGCCGCGCGTCTGCTGCCGCTTGCGCCAGCACGCCGTGCGCCTGGCGCAGCTTGTCGCGCTGGGCCTCGAAAGGTTCGATGACGACGATGTTCTCGGGCGGCGTGCCGCCGCGCACCAAGCCGCCGATGAGCGCGCCGGCCATGTTGCCGCCGCCGATGAACGCGATGGGTCTGTGCACCATCGGCCCAGTGTAGCCAGCGCCCCCGATGACGCGCGCAGGCAGGCCCCATGCAAACCCGGCATGGCGGACCGTGACAAATCCGGTGCCAGCGCGCCTACATTGCGCACCCATGCCGCGTGGCACCGGCGCGCCCACGAAGCGCGCCGCGGCGCCCGCCATCCCCCACACACCGACAGCGGAGACACCGATGACCGAGCCCCTTTCCTTCGTCCACCCCACGCCCGACAGCCCCTGGGGCACCTACCTGATGCAGGTGGACCGCGTGGCACCCTACCTGGGTCACCTGGCCAAGTGGATCGAGACGCTCAAGCGCCCCAAGCGCGCGCTGATCGTCGACATCCCCATCGAGCTGGACAACGGCGAGGTGGAGCACTTCGAGGGTTACCGCGTACAGCACAACCTGAGCCGCGGCCCCGGCAAGGGCGGCGTGCGCTACCACCCCGACGTGACGCTGGAAGAGGTGATGGCGCTTTCCGCCTGGATGAGCGTGAAGAACGCCGCCGTCAACCTGCCCTACGGCGGCGCCAAGGGCGGCATCCGCGTCGACCCCAAGAAGCTGAGCATGAAGGAGCTGGAGCGCATGACGCGCCGCTACACCAGCGAGATCGGCATCATCATCGGCCCGCAGCAGGACATCCCGGCGCCGGACGTGAACACCAACCCGCAGATCATGGCGTGGATGATGGACACGTACTCGATGAACACCGGCACCACCGCCACCGGCGTGGTCACCGGCAAGCCGATCCACCTCGGCGGCTCGCTCGGCCGCGTCAAGGCCACCGGCCGCGGCGTGTTCGTCACCGGCCGCGAGGCGGCGCGGCGCATCGGCCTCGAGCTCGACGGGGCGCGCGTGGCGGTGCAGGGCTTCGGCAACGTCGGCTCCGCCGCGGCGGAACTGTTCGCCCAGGCCGGCGCGAAGATCGTCGCGATCCAGGACCACACCGGCACCATCTTCAACGACCGCGGCATCGACATGGCCGAGCTGATGCCCACCCTCAAGCAGTACGGCGGCGTCGGCGACTTCAAGGGCGCCGACAAGATCGACGACGAGTCGTTCTGGGACGTGAAGTGCGACATCCTGATCCCCGCCGCGCTCGAAGGCCAGATCACGCCCGAGCGAGCGAAGCGCACCACCGCGAAGCTGGTGCTGGAGGGCGCCAACGGCCCGACGCTGCCCTCGGCCGACGACATCCTCGCCGACCGCGGCGTGCTGGTGGTGCCCGACGTGATCTGCAACGCCGGCGGCGTGACGGTCAGCTATTTCGAGTGGGTGCAGGACTTCAGCTCGTTCTTCTGGACCGAGGACGAGATCAACCTGCGCCTGGACAAGATCATGGTCGGCGCGCTCAAGCGCATCTGGGACACCGCCGACAAGCACAAGATCACGCTGCGCACCGCCACCTTCGCGGTGGCCTGCGAGCGCATCCTGACGGCGCGCGAGGAGCGCGGCCTCTACCCCTGAGGATCAGGGCTGCGCGGCACGAGCGCGTTGCCGCGCCTCGTGCAGCGTGCCGAGCGTGATCTTGCGCACCTCGGCCTTGCTCTGCTCGACATGGCTCTTCAGCAGCAGCTGGGCCTGGTCGAGCTTGCGCTGCAGCACGGCGCGCAGGATCTTCGCGTGCTCGGCGTAGGTGGCGTCGATGCGGTCGCCG
>CAYREA010000368.1:0-3916 GCA_964423075.1 uncultured Rubrivivax sp.
ACGCCCTCGAACTGCGCACGCGCGACCGCGAACGCAAGCTGCTGAAGAAGATCGCACAGTCGCTGGGGCGCCTGGACAGCGGCGACTACGGTTTCTGCGACGAGACCGGCGAGCCCATCGGCCTGGCCCGCTTGCTGGCACGGCCCACGGCGACGCTGTCCCTGGAAGCCCAGCAGCGCCGCGAGATGAAACAGAAGATGTTCGGCGACTGACAGCCGCAGCCAGGGCATCCGGCAGCCCCCGGTGCGCATAACGCACGGGCGGGCGCCGCGTTCCCCGGAGTAGGATCATCGTTCCCATGGCCGAAAACGAGAGCTTTTTCCGAAAGGTGGTGCGGTTCGTCGCGAACCCCGCCACCGATTGGACCGACCTCAATTCGCGCCAGGAGGACAGCCGTGAACTCGAGATCGAGAAGTCCGAGTTGAAGGCCATGATCGAACGCAAGCGCCGCAACGACTTCGTGCGCAAGCGCGAGTTCGACATGCTGCGCCGCGTGCGCCGCGAAGGCCTGTCGCCCGAACAGCTGGCAGCCCTGGGCACTTCGTCGCGCCTGGACGACTCCGAAGCCAAGCTCACCGAGAACGCCGCCGCGCGCCCCGACGGCGTGAAGGCCAAGATCGACGAGATCGAGCAGCAGATGGTGGGCGACGGCGGCTTCAACAACACGCGCAGCAAGCCGATGGGGCTCTCGGGAAATTCAGTGCACGGCGGCCTGCCGCGCGGCGTGGCCGAGCCCCCGGTGCTGACGCGCGAGGCTTACGCGCCCGAACCCACCCGGCGCCCGCCCGCCCCGTCCAGCCCCGCCAGGCTGCCGCCGGCTTCAGCCCCTGCGCCGGCCAAGATGGGCGGAGGGCTGCCACCGCTGGCCCCGCTGGCACCGGTTTCCTTCGCGCCGCCCCCGCCGCCGGCGGCGATGTCGGTGCCGCCCAGCCGCAGCGACAGCAGCACCCTGAACGCGCCGCCGAGCGAGTTCAGCGCGCCCTTTGCGGTTGAGGTCAGCGAGGTCCAGCACGACCCCGAGCTCGACGAAGCCGTCATCGCCTTCGCCAACGCCGATTTCTCGCAGTGCGAAGAAGCCCTGCAGCGCATCACCGGCCCCACCGGCACACGCGGCCAGCACGCCGAAACCTGGCTGGTGCTGTTCGACCTGTACCGCGCCACCGGCCAGCAGCAGCGCTTCGAAAGCCTGGCGGTGGACTACGCGCAGCAGTTCGGCTGGTCGGCCCCGCAGTGGTATTCGCTGCCCAAGCTGGTGGCCGATGCACAGGCCGAAGAGCCCATGATCAGCTCGGCCTCGCCCACGCGCGGCCATGGCGACGTGGGCTGGCTGTCACCCGACCACCTGGACATCGACGCCGTGGCCCGGCTGCGTTCGCAGACGCTGCAGATGCCGCTGCCCTGGGTCTTCGACTGGCACCAGATCCGCCGCATCGACGCCGAGGCGGCGATGCAGCTGTCCACCCTGTTCCGACTGTGGAGCGGCCAGGCGCTGGAACAACGCTGGCTGTCGGGCGAGCGGCTCTTCGCGGTATTGCAGGACGCCGCCCCCACCGGCATGCGCGACGCCGACCCGGCCTACTGGCTGACGCGCCTGGACGCGCTGCGCCTGGCCAACCGGCCCGACCAGTTCGACGAAGCCGCCATCGACTACTGCGTCACCTACGAGGTGAGCCCGCCGTCGTGGGAGCCCACGCGCTGCAAGGTGCACATCAGCGGCTCGGGCGCCTCGACGCGCCAGCCCGACCTGTCGCTGGTGAGCGAGGTTTCCACCGGCTTCATGGAATCGCACCTGGCCGACGACGCCGCATCGGGCGCCACGGTCGAGGTGGCGCATGTGGAACTGTCGGGCCAGCTCATCGGCGACATCAGCGCCACGCTGGCCAAGTTGGAGAAAGACCTGACGAATGCGCCGGTGGTCAGCGTCAGCTGCGCGCGCCTGATCCGCGTCGACTTCATCGCCGCCGGCGACCTGCTGAACTGGGTGCTGGCCAAGGGCGCCGAGAACCGCGCCGTGCACTTCGTCGACACCCACCGCCTGGTGGCGCTGTTCTTCGGTGCGATGGGCATCAACGAGCACTCGAAAGTCCAGGTCCGCAAGGTCTGAGCTTTCGTGGGCTTGCAGCCCGGCGGGCCGCCCCCAACTCGAGGGCATCCATGGAAACGTATCACGGCACCACCATCGTCAGCGTGCGCCGCGGCGCACTCGTCGCCATCGGCGGCGACGGCCAGGTCACCCTGGGCAACACCGTCGTCAAGAGCAGCGCGCGCAAGGTGCGCAAGCTCTACCGCGAACAGGTGCTGGCCGGCTTTGCCGGCGCCACCGCCGACGCCTTCACGCTCTTCGAACGCTTCGAGGCCAAGCTCGAGAAGCACCAGGGCCACCTGCAGCGCGCCGCCATCGAGCTGACCAAGGACTGGCGCACCGACCGCGTGCTGCGCCGCCTGGAAGCCATGCTGGCGGTGGCCGACCGCACCTGCTCGCTCATCATCACCGGCAACGGCGACGTGCTGGAACCCGAACACGGCATCGTGGCCATCGGCTCGGGCGGCGCCTTCGCGTAGGCCGCGGCGCGCGCACTGGTGGCGCACACCGAGATGACGCCGGCGGACATCGTCAAGCGATCACTCGAGATCGCGGCCGACATCTGCATCTACACCAATCACAACCACATCGTCGAGACACTGGACGAGCCCGCGAAATGAGCATGACCCCGCAGGAGATCGTCAGCGAACTCGACAAGCACATCGTCGGCCAGAACGCCGCCAAGCGCGCAGTGGCGATCGCGCTGCGCAACCGCTGGCGGCGCCAGCGTGTGGAAGGTGTGCTGAAGACCGAGATCACACCCAAGAACATCCTGATGATCGGGCCCACCGGCGTGGGCAAGACCGAGATCGCGCGCCGCCTGGCGCGCCTGGCCGATGCGCCCTTCATCAAGGTGGAAGCGACCAAGTTCACCGAGGTGGGCTACGTCGGCAAGGACGTGGACACCATCGTGCGTGACTTGGTGGACGTGGCCGTGAAGCAGGAGCGCGAACGCCAGATGCGCACGCGCCAGGCCGCCGCCCACGACGCGGCCGAAGAGCGCATCCTCGACGTGCTGGTGCCGCCGCCGCGTGATGCCCGCAGCAGCCTCGGCGAAGCCAGCCCGCCGGCCGACAACACCGCCCGCCAGGTGATGCGCAAGCGCCTGCGCGAGGGCACGCTGAACGACAAGGAGATCGAGCTCGACCTGGCCGAACCCAAACCCACGCTGGAGATCCTGGGCCAGCAGGGCATGGAAGAGATGGCCGAACAGCTCAAGGGCCTGTTTGCGCAGGCCGGCGGGCAGCGCCGCAAGACGCGCAAGGTGAAGATCGGCGAAGCGATGAAGCTGCTGCTCGACGAAGAGGCCGGCAAGCTCGTCAACGAGGACGAGGTGCGCGCCGCGGCCATGGCCAACGCCGAGGGCAACGGCATCGTCTTCATCGACGAGATCGACAAGGTGGCGGCACGCCAGGAAACCAGCGGCGCCGACGTCAGCCGCCAGGGCGTGCAGCGCGACCTGCTGCCGCTGGTGGAAGGCACCACCGTCAGCACCAAGTACGGCATGGTCAAGACCGACCACATGCTCTTCATCGCCAGCGGTGCCTTCCACCTGGCCAAGCCCAGCGACCTGATCCCCGAACTGCAGGGACGCTTCCCGATCCGCGTCGAACTCAGCTCACTCAGCGTGGACGACTTCGAGGCCATCCTCACCAGCACGCACGCCAGCCTGGTGAAGCAGTACCAGGCGCTGCTGGCCACCGAAGGCTTGACGCTCTCGATCACGCCCGAAGGCGTGCGGCGCCTGGCGCAGATCGCCTTCGACGTGAACGAGCGCACCGAGAACATCGGCGCGCGCCGCCTGGCCACGGTGATGGAGCGGCTGCTCGACGA
>CAYREA010000369.1:0-3880 GCA_964423075.1 uncultured Rubrivivax sp.
TTGCAGCTCGCTGACCTGCTGCTGCAACGCGCGCGCCTCTTCGGGCGTGGTGGCGGCTTCGGCCGCCTGGCGCAGCGCGGCCAGGCGTTGCATCGCTTCCACCTCGGGCGGCACCACGCCGGCGTCCTTCAACACCTTCATCGGCATGCGCAGCTCGTCGGGTGTTTCGTCGTAGCCGTCACCGAAACTGAGGGGCTTGCCGTAACTCGGCGCGCTGCGCAGTTCGCCGTTCTCTTCGCTTTCGGCAATGGCGCGGCCGATGTGGTCTTCCTGCAGCTTCAGCCGGTTGGCGCGTTTGTCTTCGGCATTCATGTGGACACCCCAGGGCCTTCGGCCCGCCCCGCCAGGCGGGGATGAGTTCTCGGCGGAGCCTGCGAACTCATGCTCGGGCCTCCTCGGGCAAGGCGAGTTTCTCGATCCAGAAGCGCGTGAGCGGCGTGACCGGCTTGGCCATGCTGCGCTCGTTGATGAGCGCGCGGCCCACGGCGCGGCGGCCGCCCTGGGCGGCGGCGGCCAGCAGGGTCTGGTCGATCAGGTCGCGCTGCGCGTGGCTGCCGCCGAAACGCTGGGCGCCGGCGCGTGCCGGGTAGATCAGGTCGACGGCGCCGTCGGCGTCGCCGCGGGCAAAGGCCAGCAGGCCGCGCATCAGCGGCAGGCCCACCTCGCGCGCCATCAGGTGGTTGGCACGGCGCGCGTCCTCGGCGCCCAGGGCGCGCTCGGCGCAACGCGCCACCCAGGCTTCGGCGCGGTGCGCCTCGCCGGCCATCAGCAGGGCCAGCACGGCGTGCACGTCGTTGAAGGCGTAGTGGCCGGCGGCTTCGTCGGGCAGGGCCCAGCCGGCCAGCAGCGCCTGCGCGAAACCGGCCACGTCGTCACCCAGTAGGTGCAGGCGCCACAACATGGCGGCGGCGTCCACGCGCTGCAGGGCGATCTGCAGCGCATCGCCGCTGAGGTGCGCGTCGACCAGGCGGCGCACGCCTTCGACATCCAGGGCCTCCAGCCGGAACAGGCTCTTGTGCCACCACAAGTGGCAGGCAAAGCCGTTGCCGTCGGCCCAGGCCGCCTGGTGCTGGCGCAGCCAGGCCGAGCCCTCCTCGAAACGGCCCTGCATCTCCATCACATGCGCCACCGCATGCACGGCCCAGGGCACGCGCGGGTTCAGCGCCAGGGCGCGGCGGCCGGCTTCTTCGGCCTGCGGGTAGAGGTTGTTCTCCTCCAGCCCGAAGGCGTAGAGCGACAGCACGTGGGCGTACAGCGGGTCGGCCTCGTCCCAGGCCGGCAGCGCGCGCGCCGGGCGCTGGCGCAGGCCGGCGGCGTCGCCACGGTAGAAGTCCCACAGCTGCGCCCATTGCAGGGCCAGCGCGTCGCCGGGGTGTTCCAGCAGCAGTTCGTCCCAGACGCGGCAGGCGGCGTGCCAGCGGCCTTCGTGCACCATCTGCACCGCCTGCAGGTGCGCGCGTTCGCGCGGCGTGGCCTGGCGCGCCAGGGCGCGCGCGTGCGAAAGGTGCGCGTCGGCCTCGGGCAGGTGGGTGGCCTCGGTCAGGCTGAGCAGGAAGCCGGCCTTCATGATGTGCGGCAGCGGCCAGCCGGGGTCGGCCGCCATCGCGGCGTCCAGGTCGGCCAGCGGCGCGTCGTAGAACGACATCATGCGCCACAGCGCCGTCTCGGCCGCGGCCAGCGCTGCCTTCGATGATGTGCCGCATGGATTGCCGCGGATGTCAGGGAACGACATGGGCCGCAATGTAGCGCGACAAGGTGACGGTCAGGCCGGCGGCGCCGGCCAGGGGCGCAGCGGCGCGCGCAGCAGCTCCCAGGCGCGCGCGGCGCGCAGCACGCCCAGGTCGTCGAACAGGCGGCCGCTGATCTGCAGGCCAATGGGCAAGCCCGCCGCGTCGTGGCCCGCCGGCACGCTGATGGCCGGCTGCCCGCTCATGTTGAAGGGCAGCGTGCAGGCGATGTGCTCCATCGCGCGCTGCGGGTCGTTGGTGGGGCTGGCGTGTTCGGCCGGGAAGGGCTGCACCGGCGACACCGGCGAGAGCACGAAGTCGAAGCGTTCGGTGGCGGCCACCGCGGCGTCGCGCAGCGCGGCCATCTGCGCCTGGCCGTGGAACACCTGGGCCGCGCTGAAGCCCGCGCCGCCGGCCACCCACTCGCGGATGTAGGGCAGCACCAGCGCCTGCCGGTGCGGCGGCAGCGCCGAGATGTCCAGCCACGAGCGCATGCGCCAGAAGAGGTTGATGCCGTCGGCCATCTCGCGCGTGGTGAAGCCGGCCAGCGGCTCGACGAGGGCGCCGGCGGCTTCGAAGCGGCGCGCGGCTTCCTGCACCGCGGCGATGACGGCCGGCTCGCAGGGCAATCCCCAGCCGGCGTCCTGCAGCAGGCCGATGCGTCGGCCGCGCAGGAAGGCATGCGGGTCTTCGGGCAGATCGGCCCAGGCGATGGCCTGGTGCGGCAGCCGCGTGGCGTCGCGCGCATCGGGCTGGGCCAGCGTGGCCATCAGCAGGGCGCAGTCGGCCACGGTGCGCGTCAGCGGGCCGGCGACGCGCCCGGTGTAGGGCGGGTGGATCGGCACGCGCCCCGCACTCGGCTTGAACCCGACCACGCCACACCAGGTGGCGGGCAGGCGGATGCTGCCGCCGATGTCGGTGCCCAGGTGCAGTGGGCCATAACCCGCAGCGGCCGCGGCGCCGGCGCCCGCACTGCTGCCGCCGGGGTTCAGGCGCAGGTCCCAGGGGTTGCGGGCCAGCTTGTGGAAGCTGGACAGGCCCGAGGACAACATGCCGTAGTCCGGCATCGTGGTCCTGGCCAGGAACACCGCGCCGGCTTCGCGCAGGCGCGCGGCGGGCGGGGCATCGGCAGCCGCGGGTGTGAGCGCCGTGGCCGCACTGCCCAGCGGCAGCGGCACACCGCGCGTGGCGATGTTCTCCTTGATCGTCACCGGCACGCCGTCCAGCGCACCGCGCGCGGTGCCGCTGCGCCAGCGTGCTTCCGACTCGCGCGCCATGGCCAGCGCCGCGTCGGCGTCGAAGGCCCAGGTGGCGCAGAGCTGCGGTTCCCAGCGCGCGATGTGCGTGACCAGGTCCTGCACCACCTGCACCGGCGACAGCTCGCCGCGTGCATAGGCGCGGCCCAGTTCGACCGCGTTCACGCCTTCTCGAGAAAGCGCTTGAGGTTGCTGGCCGCCTGCGCCCGCACCTTGTTGCGCAGGAAGGGCGTCCAGCCCAGCAGCACACCCGGCGTGCCCAGGGCCTGGCGCGACCAGGCCCAGAAGTCGAAGCGATCGCGGTGCTTCACGATCAGGCCGTTGGCATCGAACTCGAAGCCCGCGTCGATGCGGTTCAGCACCTTGCGGCCGGTGGCCGAGAACAGGTAGTGCGCGTCCCAGTGGGCGCTGTGGTCCGTCACCTGGCTGAGCTCGAGCTTCCAGTGCGCCAGGCCCTTGGCCTTGGTGGCTTCGCACAGCATGCGCCACATGCCGCCGATCTGGCGCGGCCCGTCGAGCGTGAAGACCTCGTCCTCGAAGTGTGCGTTGGGTGCGTAGCAGGCCTGCATGGTGTCGCCATCGAGCCTGGCGAAAGCGGCGTAGAACTTCTCGATGGTGGCCTTGCTCATGGGGTGCGGTCTCCTGCCTCTTGGGCGGGCGATTGTGGCGCGCCGGGCACGGCCGCCAGCAGGCGCCGTGTGTAGGGGTGCTGCGGGTGGCTGAACAGATCGTCGGGCGAACCCTGTTCGACGATGCGGCCGTTGTGCAGCACGATGACCTCGTCGCACACCAGGTCCACCACCGCCAGGTCGTGGCTGATGAAGAGGTAGGTGATGCCGTGCCGGTCCTGCAGGTCCTGCATCAGGTTCAGCACCTGGGCCTGCACGCTGACGTCGA
>CAYREA010000370.1:0-3874 GCA_964423075.1 uncultured Rubrivivax sp.
CATCGCGCAGGCCTACCAGTTCGTGGCCACCGGCAACGCCGAGCTCGGCTTCGTCGCACTATCGCAGGTGGTGCAGCCGGGCAAGCCGCCGCAGGGTTCGATGTGGCGCGTGCCGGCCGCGCTGCACACCGAGATCCGGCAGGACGCGCTGCTGCTCAAGGCCGGCGCCGCCAACCCAGCCGCAACGGCCTTGATGGACTACCTCAAGACGCCCGCCGCACGCGCCCTCATCCAGGCCTACGGCTACGGCCCCTGAACATGGACGCCGCCGACTGGTCGGCCGTGCGCCTGACGGTGCTGCTGGCCGGCACCACCACCGTGCTGCTGCTGCTGGCCGGCACGCCGGTGGCCTGGTGGCTGGCGCGCACGCGCTCGCGCGCCAAGCCGTTGGTGGCTTCACTGGTGGCCATGCCGCTGGTGCTGCCGCCTTCGGTGATCGGCTTCTACCTGCTGCTGCTGATGGGGCCTCAGGGGCCTGTCGGTCGTTTCACCGAAGCGCTCGGCCTGGGCCGGCTGCCCTTCACCTTCACCGGTCTGCTGGTAGCTTCGGTGCTGTACTCGATGCCCTTCGTCGTGCAGCCGCTGCAGCAGGCCTTCGAGGCCATCCACGAACGCACGCTGGAAGCCGCCGCCACGCTGCACGCGGGGCCCTGGGACCGCTTCTTCACCGTCGCCCTGCCGCTGGCCCGGCCCGGGCTGCTGACGGCCAGCGTGCTGGGCTTTGCGCACACGGTGGGCGAGTTCGGCGTGGTGCTGATGATCGGCGGCAACATCCCCGACCGCACGCGCGTGCTGTCGGTGGCGATCTACGGCCATGTCGAGGCCGGCGAGTTCGACAGCGCGCACCGCCTGGCCGCCGGCATGGTGGTGTTCGCGCTGGCGGTGCTGTTGCTGCTGTACCGGCTGAACCGCACGCCGCGCGAAGCGCAAGGGGCGGCGGCTTGATCGATCTGCAACTGCGCCTGCCGCGCCCCGGCTTCACGCTGGACGTGGCACTGCAGCTGCCGCTGACGGGCGTGAGTGCGCTCTTCGGTCCTTCGGGCTGCGGCAAGACCAGCGTGCTGCGCGCGCTCGCCGGGCTGGAACGCGCCCAGGGCCGCGTGGCACTGGGCAGCGAGGTCTGGCAGGACGACACCAGCGGCACCTTCGTGCCCACCCACCGGCGGCCGCTGGGCTACGTGATCCAGGAATCGGCGCTGTTCCCGCACCTGGACGTGCAGGCCAACCTGAACTACGGCCTGCAGCGCACCGCAGTCGCCGAGCGCCGCATTCCGCTGGCCCAGGTGGTGGACCTGCTGGGCATCGGCGCGCTGATGCAGCGCCGCCCCGCCACCCTGTCGGGCGGCGAACGCCAGCGCGTGGCCATCGCCCGCGCCCTGGCCACCAGCCCGCGCCTGCTGCTGATGGACGAACCCCTGGCCGCACTCGACGCGGCGCGCAAGGCCGAGGTGCTGCCCTACCTGCAGAGGCTGGCGGCCGAACTGAGCGTGCCCATCGTCTACGTCAGCCACGCCCTGGGCGAAGTGGCGCAGCTGGCCCACCACCTGGTGCTGATGGAGGCCGGCCGGGTGCGCGCCGAAGGGCCGGTGCGCGAGCTGCTGGCGCGGCTGGACCTGCCCATCGCCCGCGGCGACGACGCCGGCGTGGTGCTCGACGCCGTGGTCGGCGAACGCGACGCGGCCTGGCAGCTGGCGCGGCTGGACGTGCCCGGCGCCGGCTTCGGCCTGTGGGCGCGTGACCACGGCCTGGCCAGCGGCCGCGCGGTGCGCCTGCGCGTGCTGGCACGCGACGTCAGCCTGGCGCGTGCGCCGCTGGGCGGCAGCAGCATCGGCAACCAGGTGGCCGGCACGGTGGAGGCGCTGGCCGACGACGAACACCCCGGCCTGGCGCTGGTGCGCCTGCGCGCCGGCGCCGGGCCGCAGCCGGTGCCGCTGGTGGCGCGGCTCACGCGGCGTTCGGCGCACGCGCTGGAGCTGGCGCCGGGCGTGGCCGTCTGGGCCCAGGTCAAGACCGTGGCGCTGATGGAATGAAACAGCCCGCCGCCGGCAACCTGCTGCAGGCCGAGCTGAAGCTGGCCGGCCGCCTGGATGCGCGCTTCTTCGCACTGCTGCAGGCGCTGCAGGACACCGGCTCGATCAACCGCGCCGCGCGCACCGCGGGCCTCAGCTACAAGGGCGCCTGGCTGCTGCTGGAAGCGGCCTGCAACCTGGCCACCGAGCCGCTGCTGGAAACCAGCGCCGCCGGCACGCGCCTCACCGACGCCGCACGCCACCTGCTGCACGCCTGGGACGCGCTGCAGGACGAACACCGCAACTTCCTGCGCCTGCAGGAAGAGCGCCTGGCCCAATTGCCGGCCCTGCAGGGCCTGCTGAGGAGAATGTCCATGAAGACCACGGCCCGCAACCAGTTCGCCGGCACGATCAACGCCGTCGAGCTGGGCCCCGTCTCCGCCACCGTCGGCATCGCGCTGGCGGCCGGCGGCGAGATCACCGCCACCATGACCAGCGCCGCGGCCAAGCGCCTGAAGCTGAAGAAGGGCAAGGAGGCGCTGGCGCTGATCAAGGCCTCGGCCGTGGTGCTGGTGACCGACTTCGCCGGCTGGCAGCTGTCGGCGCGCAACCAGTTGGCCGGCACCGTGTCGCGCATCGACAAGGGCGCGGTGTCCTCGCTGGTGGCGCTGACGCTGCCCGGCGGGGCCGTCATCGCCGCCAGTGTCACCAACGAAGGTGTGGACGCACTGGGCCTGGCGGTGGGCAGCGCGGCCACCGCCGTGTTCAAGGCCTATTCGGTGATGGTGGCGGCGCAGCCCTGAACGGCTGGGTTCAGCCGGCCGCGGCCTTCTCGTGCCGCGTCTCGCAGGCCACGCAGCGCAGGGCCTGCGGCTCCACCTGCAGGCGGCCGTAGGGTATGGCCTTGCCGCAGTCGCTGCAGTGCCCGTAGTCGGGCTCCTGCACCCGCGCCAGCGCGGCGCGCAGGGCTCGCAACTCGGTCTCTTCGATGCCTTCCACGGCTTCCTGCACCTCGCGCTCGCTGGCCAACTGCAGCGCGTCGTTGCCGTCCTGTTCGCGGATGGCCAGGGCCTGTTCGGCGCTGTTCAGCCCCTGCTGGCGGGCCTGGATCTCCTGCTCCACGGCGGCGAGCCGTTGGCGCAGCGTGGCGGCCAATGCCTGGCGTTGTTCGGCCGTGATTGCATGTTTCATGACGAGGTCTCCTGAACCTGATGATCGGCCGCACCGCCAGCGCCTCCACTGATGCGGATCAAAGCGCGGCGGGCTCGTCGGGGTTGCGACAAACTCGACAAGCAACAAGCCGCGCCCGGCACCACCGACTTTGCGCCAAGTGCCTGAGCCGCAAGGCTTTTCGGCGTCGACCCGGGCTTGGCACGGTCCCTGCGATGAGGGCTTCGTCTCCGCCGACGGAAAGCCCAGCGACATGGACCTGCCCAGCACCAAGCCGATCTACCTGGACTACGCCGCCACCACGCCGGTGGACCGCCGCGTGGTGCAGCAGATGCTGCCCTACCTGAGCGAGCTCTACGGCAACCCGGCCTCGCGCAGCCACGCCTACGGCTGGGCCGCCGAAGAGGCCGTGGAGATTGCCCGCGAGAACGTGGCCGCGCTGATCGGTGCCGACCCGCGCGAGATCGCCTTCACCTCCGGCGCCACCGAGTCGAACAACCTGGCCATCAAGGGCGCCGCGCAGTTCCACCGCGCCAAGGGCAAGCACCTCATCACCGTGAAGACCGAGCACAAGGCCGTGCTGGACACGATGCGCGAGCTGGAGCGCGAGGGCTTCGAGGTCAGCTACCTGGACGTCCGGGCCGATGGCCTGCTCGACATCGAGGTGCTGAAGTCTGCGCTGCGGCCCGACACCA
>CAYREA010000371.1:0-3871 GCA_964423075.1 uncultured Rubrivivax sp.
CCAACGTGATCTACCAGCCGCCGGTGGGGCACCAGGCCTACAGCGGCATCAACCCGTATGCGCTTGGCTTTGCGATGTACACCGACATCAAGCGCATCTGCGACGCGCCCAACGACGAAGACCGCGCCTGGTTCCCTGACATCGCCGGCAAGCCCTGGCTGCCGACGCTGCACGACGCGATGCGCAACTTCAAGGACGAGAGCTTCATCGGCCAGTACCTCAGCCCGAAGCTGATGCGTGAACTTCGCTTGTTCGCCATCACCGACGACGAGAAGGAAAACGAGCTCGAGGTCAGCGCCATCCACGACGACAGCGGCTACCGCCGCGTGCGCGAGGCGCTGTCACACCAGTACGACCTGGGTTCGCGCGAGCCCAACATCCAGGTGTGGAACGTCAACCTGCGCGGCGACCGTTCACTCACCCTGCGCCACTTCCAGCACAACGACCGCCCGCTGCACGACAGCGGCCAGGAAGTGCTCAAGCACGTGGCGCGGCTGTGGGGCTTCGGCGTGCAGCTGGAAAGCACCAACGCCAAGGGCGAGGTGACCAAGCGCTGGAGCGTGCCGGCGCCGGCCCACGACTGAGCCCGCTTTAGCCCGCCTCGGCCAGCTGGAACGATTGCACCGCCTGCGCCAGGCGCTGGGCCTGGTCGCGCAGCGACTGCGACGCGGCGGCACTCTCCTCGACCAGCGCCGCGTTGTCCTGCGTGTTGTGGTCCAGCTTCGTCATCGTCTGGTCGACGCTGACGATGCCTTGAGTCTGCTGCTGCGTGGCCTGGCTGATCTCGCCGATGATGGCCGCCACGCGGCGCACCTGCTCCACCACGCCGGCCATCGAGCCGCCGGCATCGGCCACCAGGCGGTTGCTGGCGGCCACCGTCTGGCCGCTGTGCTCGATGAGGCCCTTGATCTCGCGCGCCGCGGCGGCACTGCGCTGGGCCAGCGTGCGCACCTCGGCGGCCACCACCGCGAAGCCGCGGCCCTGCTCGCCGGCGCGCGCCGCTTCCACGGCGGCGTTGAGCGCCAGGATGTTGGTCTGGAACGCAATGCCGTCGATCACGTTGGTGATCTCGGCGATGCGCGAGCTGGCTTCGGTGAGCGCACCCATCGTGTCCACCGCCTGGCGCACGGCCTCGCCGCCTTGTTCGGCCACGCCGCTGGCCTGCACGGCCAGTTCGCGCGCTTCGTCGACGCTGCCTGCCGTGCGCCGCACGTTGCTGGCCAGCTCGCCCACTTCACCGGCCGTGTGACGCAGGCTCTCGCTCTGCATCTCGGTGCGGCTGGCCAGGTCCTGCGTGCCGCTGGCGATCTGCCCGCTGGCCGAGGCCACGTGGTCGGCACCCTCGCGGATGACGGTCACCGACTCGCGCAATCGGTCGCGCATGCCGATCAGCGCGGCGGCCACGCCGTGCGGCGGCTGCTTCTGCAGTTGCAGGCGGACGTACAGGCGGCCCCCCGCAATGTGATCGGCGAACTCCCGCAAGGCCTTCGGTTCAGCGCCCAGGCGGCCCAGCAGTACGCGCGCGAAGCTGTAGCCGAAGCCGGCGGTCAGGGCGATGGTGGCCAGCAGGGCCAGCGCGGCCGCCACGCGGGCGCGGCCGAATTGCACGTCGCGCTCCTGCGTGGTGGCCTCGGCATGTTTTTCGACCAGCCCAGACAGCTCGTCGAGCTGGGTCTCCAGGGCCTTGAAGTCGGCCTCCATGGCCTGCTGCGACGGCATCTGGGTGTTGTTGCTGGCCAGCGCGGAGTCGATCAGGCTGCCCGCGCTTGCGATGTAGCGTTCCACCACCGGCTTCGCGTCTTCGGCCGCCTTGCGGATGGGTGCGTCGGGCGCCTGGTTCGTCACGTCCTGCAGCGACTCCAGCATGGTCTTGCGCGACTCGTCGAACTCGCCGCGCAGCGCCTTCTTGGCCTCGGCATCGGCCGCGCCGCCGACCAGCAGCGCCTTGAAGGCCAGGCCGCGCACGTTGTCGTGCATCATGTCCAAGAGGCCGCTGGCGCGGGCGAGCTTGACGTCAGTCACGAGCTGGTCGGCCACGTCCTCGGCACTGCGACCCTGGAAGAAGGCCACGGCGGCCATCAGCAGCACACCCAGCGTGGCGATGGCCACGAACATGGCCACGCTGCCGCGTACCGAAAGTTGACGCAGAAGGATCACGACAGACTCCTTGGTCTGGATATCGCCCGGAAACGCCCCGGGGTACAGCATCGCGCAGCGGTGGCGCAACGGGGCGCAGTATCCGAGGCCCCCAATTGGGGCGTGATCACAAAGTGATGGGCACAAGCTCCCCAATTCGTGGATCGGCCATTTGATCGTCACAAATCCCGACCAAGGCCCGGCACCCACCCAGCCTGACGGCCAGGGTGCCAGCAGGCCTGCGGTTCAGCTCTCGACCTTGACGTTGCCTTCCTTGACCACGCGCGCCCACTTCTGCTGTTCGCTCACGATGAACTGGGCGAACTTCTCGCGTGTGCCGCCGCCGTCTTCGGCGCCGTAGGTGTCCAGCTGGGCCTGCACGTCGGGCATGGCCAGCACGGTGTTCACATCGCGGTTGATCCTGTCGGCAATCGCCGCCGGCAGCTTGCCCGGGCCGGCCAGGCCGTACCAGGTGGTGGCCTCGAAGCCGTCGAAGCCCTGCTCCTGCATCGTCGGCACCGCGGGGTGGCCCTTGGCGCGCTTGGCGCGGGTCTGCGCGATGGCGATGACCTTGCCGCTCTTCACGTGCGGCGTGGCCGCGGTCATGGTCTCGAAGCAGTACTGGATCTGGCCGCCCATCAGGTCGGTGAGCAGCGGGCCGCTGCCCTTGTAGGGCACGTGGATGGCGTCGATCTTCGCCTGCACCTTGAACATCTCCAGCGCCAGGTGCTGTGCCGAGCCGGGGCCGGCGGAGCCGAAGGCGATCTTGCCGGGCTCGGCCTTGCAGGCCGCCACCACGTCCTTCACGCTCTTGCTGGGCACGCCGGGGTGGGCGATCAGCAGGTTGGGCGTGACACCCACCAGGCACACCGGCACGAAGTCGCGCTCGACGCTGTAGCGCAGCTTGGTGGGCTGCAGCGCGGGGCCCAGGGCGTGGCTGTTGATGTGGGCCATCAGCAGCGTGCTGCCGTCACTGGGCTGCTGGGCCACGTACTCGGCGGCCAGCAGGCCCGCGGCGCCGGCCTTGTTCTCGATGATGACCTGCTGGCCCCACATCTGCGTCAGCTTGTTGCCCACCACACGCGCCAGCGCGTCGGTGCCGCCGCCGGGCGGGAAGCCCACGATGATGCGCACCGGCCCCGTGGGCCAGGCGGGCTGGGCGTGCACCGAGGGCACGGCCAGGGTGGCGGCGCTGGCAAGCAGCAGGCGGCGTCGTTGCATGGCTTTTTGTCTCCTGTCAGTTCAGTTTTTGTGTTCGGCAAAGTGATCCATGATCGCGGCCACGCCGCTGCCGGCCAGCTTCACGCCGCCCAGCTTCAGGCCCATCTCGCAGCCGGCCACGGTGGCCACCAGCGTCAGGTCGTTGCTGTCGCCCAGGTGGCCGATGCGGAACATGCGGCCCTTCACCTTGCCCAGGCCCGTGCCCAGCGACAGGTCGAATCGCTCGTGGATGAGCTTGCGCAGCGCGTCGGCATCCACACCCGGCGGCGTGACCACGCCGGTGAGCACCGGCGAGTACACCGCCGCGTCGGCGCACTGGATGGGCAGGCCCCAGGCCCGCACCGCGGCGCGCACGCCGGCGGCCCAGCGCTGGTGGCGCGCAAACACCACGTCCAGGCCCTGCGCCAGCAGCATCTGCAGGCTTTCGTGCAGGCCGTACAGCAGGTTGGTGTTGGGCGTGTAGGGCCAGTAGCCGGTCTTGTTCATCTCGACGATCTCGTCCCAGGCCCAGAAG
>CAYREA010000372.1:0-3866 GCA_964423075.1 uncultured Rubrivivax sp.
GCGCGTGCACGAGGCCACCAGCGACTACGCCGAAGCGCAGTGGCTGCTGGAAGAGGTGCAGCAGCTGCACCGCACCGGCACCGCGCGCAGCGAGATCGCCTTGCTCTACCGCAGCAATGCGCAGAGCCGCGTGCTGGAAAGTGCGCTCTTCAATGCGGGGTTGCCGTACCGCGTGTACGGCGGCCTGCGCTTCTTCGAACGCGCCGAGGTCAAGCACGCGCTGGCCTACATGCGCCTCTTGGAGAACGTCAACGACGACACCAGCTTCCTGCGCGTGGTGAACTTCCCGGCGCGCGGCATCGGCGCCCGCAGCATCGAACAACTGCAGGACGCCGCGCGCGCCAGCGCCCGCAGCCTGGCGCAGAGTGTGGGCGCGGTGGCGGGCAAGGCCGGCGCCAACCTGCAGGCCTTCGTGCAGATCATCGACGAGATCCGCACCGCGACGCACGGCCTCACGCTGCGCGAGATCATCGAGCACGTGCTGCAGCGCTCGGGCCTGGTGGAGTTCTACCGCACCGACAAGGAAGGCCAGGACCGCATCGAGAACCTGGAGGAACTGGTCAACGCCGCCGAGAGCTTCGTCACGCAGGAAGGCTTCGGCAAGGACGCCGTTGCGCTGCCGGTGGACGAGCAGGCCACCGACACCGCCCCCGACACCGAGACCGGCGAGATCCTGTCGCCGCTGGCCGCCTTCCTCACCCACGCCAGCCTGGAAGCCGGCGACAACCAGGCCCAGGCCGGGCAGGACGCCATCCAGCTGATGACGGTGCACAGCGCCAAGGGCCTGGAGTTCGACGCCGTCTTCATCACCGGCATCGAGGAAGGCCTGTTCCCGCACGAGCAGAGCCTGTCCGACGCCGACGGCGTGGAGGAAGAACGCCGCCTGATGTACGTGGCCATCACACGCGCCAGGAAGCGCCTGTACCTGAGCTTCAGCCAGACGCGCATGCTGCACGGGCAGACCCGCTACAACGTCAAGAGCCGCTTCATCAGCGAGATCCCGGAAGAGACGCTGAAGTGGCTGACGCCCAAACAGCAGGCCTTCGGTTCGGGCTACGCACGCGACTACCAGCAGGCCTGGGCACGCGGCAGCGGGCTGTCGGGCATCGTCGGCGCCGGGCGTGTGGAGCCGCCGCCCCCGCCGCCTATGGTGGCGCGCGACGGCAACGGCACTGGCCTGCGCGTCGGCCAGACCGTGTTCCACACCAAGTTCGGCGAAGGTGTGATCGGCGTGCTGGAAGGCCGTGGTGCCGACGCGCGGGCCCAGGTGACATTCGGCCGCCACGGCGTGAAGTGGCTGGCGCTGTCGATCGCGAAGCTGACGCCGGTCGACTGAGGGCTGTTGAACGAGGCGGCGCCCCCCGCGAACAGGGGGGTGGGCGCAGTGTGGTCATCAAGCCGGGGTGCACCCTGCAGTATGGTTTGCGACCGTTCAGTCGCGTTGCGGCGAGGACGTTCGCCCTGTTTGGGTTGGTTTGCAGTTTTCCACCCTGGAGGTACCCATGAAGTTGTCCATCCTCGCCACCGCCGCTTGGCTGGCCCTGGCCGCGGCGCCCGCCGCGCAAGCGCAAGCGCTGCCCATCACCGGCGGCATCACGGCCGTCACGCTGACGGCCGCGCCGACGCTCACCGCCGTCGGCCTGAGCGTCGCGCCACTGGGCTCGGCCCTGGTTTCGCCGGGTTCGGCCGGCATTCCGATCGCCTTCTTTCCCATCACGGGCGGCAGCATCGACACCGTCACTTTCGCCGGCAGCATCCTGCACGACGGCAGTGGGCTGGCCCTGTCCAGCACCAGCGCCACGGTGAACCTGACGAATTTCGTCATCGACACGACCAGTGGCCTGCTGTCGGGCAACGTGGCCGTCGGCGGCTCGGCCTTGGGCGTGGTGCCGCTCTTCAACATCGGCAGCAGCGGTGTCGCCACTTCGCCCTTTTCGCTGGCGCTGACCTCGGCGGCAGCCGGTGCCTTGAGCACCGTGTTCGGCATTCCGAACCTCACGGGTGCGGTGCTGGGCACGGCCAACACCATCCCCATCACCTCGGCGGTGCCCGAGCCCGCCACCGTGGCCTCGATGCTGGCGGGGATGCTGCTGGTGGGCAGCCTGGCCAGGCGCAACCGCCGGGCCTGAACGCCGGCCCGCGTCAGCTGCCGCCGGGCGCCTCGGCGGCGGCCGTGCCGCCGAAGGTGTCGTTGAAGCCGAACAGCACCGACAGGTAGAACACGGCCGACAGCACCATCATCCCGCACTGCAGCACCAACCCCACCAGCGCGGCCATGCCGCTGCCCAGCACGCCCGACAGCACTGCCACGGCCACGCTGGCCAGCAGCACGAGGCCCGTCCAGCCCATCATGAAGAGCAGGAAGGCGCTGCGTGTGCGCCACAGCGCCACGGTGCTGGAGAAGAGCGCGTGTTTGGCGCCCTGGCCGGCCCAGTGCACCAGCGCCGGGGCGTACCAGAAGGGCACCGACACCAGGCTGGCCAGCACCGCCAGCACCAGCGCACCGCGGCCCAGCTCGGGCAGCAGCGGTTCCATCAGGGCGGGGAAGTCGGGGCGGCTCTTGTCCAGCGCCTGCAGGCGGTCCCAGGCGCTGCCCGATGCGGCGTCGGCCAGCACCATCACCGTCAGCATGGCCATGGCGTAGCTGCCGCACAGGATGAGCAGCGAGCGCCGGCGCGCCTTGTCGCCCAGCAGCGGCTCGATGAACTGGCGCGGGCTCACCGGCCCGTCGAGCAGCGCCGACTGCGCGGCCACCATGAAGCCCAGCGACAGCAGCGGCGCCGCCAGCAGCGGCAGCGGCGCGGCCAGCGTGGGCAGCAGGCGCAGCAGCATGGCCAGCACGAAGAAGGACAGCGCCATCAGCGTGAAGGCCAGCGGCCGGCGCGCGAACAGGCGGAAGGCATCGCCGATCCAGCGGGTGCCCTGGCTGGCCTGCACGGTCTTGAGCATCAGCGCCATGGCGGGGGGCCTCCGTTCAGCCCTGCGCGTGCCAGGGGCGCGCGATGCGCGCACGCAGCACGCGTTCGAAGTGAGTGGGGTCCTTGGGCGTCAGCAGCGCCGCGCTGCGCGGCAGGTGCCAGTCCCACAGGCGGCTGATCCAGAAACGCAGCGCCGCCGCGCGCAGCAGCGCGGGCAGCGCGCGGTGTTCGGCGCCGGAGAGCGGACGTTCGGTTTCGTAGGCGCTGGTGAAGGCGCCGGCCCGGGCTTCGTGCAGCTGGCCGGTGGCGGCGTCGCTGCACCAGTCGTTCAGGCACACGGCCAGGTCGAAGAGGTAGGTGTCGTCGCCGGCGAAGTAGAAGTCGAAGAATCCGCAGAGGCGATCGGGCCCGGCGGTGTCGTCGAACATCACGTTGTCGCGGAACAGGTCGGCGTGGATGGGCCCGCGCGGCAGCGCCATGCCGGCCGGCGAGGCGGCCAGGTGCTGCTGGAAGGCGAGCTCATCGGCCAGCAGCGTGGCGGCTTCGGGCGGCAGGTGCGGCAGCACCACCGGCACCGTCTCGGCCCACCAGGCCAGGCCGCGGTGGTGCGGCTGGTGCAGTTCGAAATCGGCGCCGGCGATGTGCATGCGGGCCAGCATGCGGCCCACCTGGGCGCAATGCTCGGCATCGGGCAGCATGCGGTGGCTGCCGGGCAGGCGCGTCACCACGGCGCCGGGCTTGCCGGCCACCGGGTGCACCAGGGCGCCATCGGGTGCGGGCTGCGGCGCCGGCACCGGGATGCCGTGTGCAGCCAGGTGCTGCATCAGGCGCAGGTAGTAGGGCAGCTGTTCGGCGGGCAGGCGCTCGAACAGCGTCAGCACCCATTGGCCGCGCGCCGTGGTGGCGTAGTAGTTGGTGTTCTCGATGCCCGAGCGGATGCCCTGCAGG
>CAYREA010000373.1:0-3858 GCA_964423075.1 uncultured Rubrivivax sp.
CGGCCCGCATGCTGCCCAGCAGCAGCATCACGCCGTGGTCGCGCACGATCTCGCGACTCATGATGCGGTGGAAGTGGCGCTGCAGGTCGGGCAGGTCGCGCGACAGGTCTTCCAGCTGCAGGTAGGGAATGGTGCAGACCTGCGAGTCTTCCAGCGCCACCGCATCGCAGGTGTGGCGGTCGGTGCCGATGCCGTCCAGGCCCAGCAGCTCACCGGCCATCTGGAAGCCCGTCACCTGGTCACGGCCGTCTTCCGAGGACACGCAGGTCTTGAAGAAGCCGCTGCGCACGGCGTACAGCGCCGCAAAAGCATCACCCACGCGGAAGAGGGCCTCGCCCCGTGGCACCGAGCGCCGGGTGGCGACGATGGCGTCGAGCCGCTCCATCTGCTCTTCGGCGATGCCCACCGGCAGGCACAGCTCTCGCAGGTTGCAGCTGGAGCACGCGACCTTGAAGGGTTCGAGGCGGACCGACGGGTGGGGTGCGTTCATTGTGGGTGTGCGACGCGGGGAGGTGGCCGGCATTGTCGCCGATCAAGGGTCTACCCGACACGTGCATGCCGGTGGTGAGGCGACTTGAGAAATGTCAAATGGCCCCGGGCGGGCTTTGGCACAGTCCCGCCATGCCATCCGCTGTCCTTGCGCCCGCCGAGTTCCCGCTGTCCGACACCCTGCTTCGGCGCCTGGACGTGCAGGGCCCCCGCTACACCTCATACCCCACGGCCGACCGCTTCGTCGAAGCCTTCGGCCCCGACGAGTACCGGCAGGCGCTGCGCCAGCGCGCCCAGGGCGCGACGGTGGGTGGAACGGCGCCGTTGTCGCTGTACGTGCACATCCCGTTCTGCGAGGCGCTGTGTTACTACTGCGCCTGCAACAAGATCATCACCAAGCACCACAGCCGCGGCGCCGAGTACCTCAGCGATCTGGCCAAGGAGATCGAGCTGCACGTGGCCGAACTCGGCCGCAGCCAGCCCGTGTCGCAGCTGCACCTGGGTGGCGGCTCGCCCACCTTCCTGTCCGACGAGGAACTGGCCGAGCTGATGGGCCTGTTGCGCGGCGGCTTCCGGCTGCTGCCCGATGCCGAGGTCTCGATCGAAGTCGACCCGCGCACCGCCAACCGGCAGCGCCTGCGCAATCTTGCCGCGATGGGCTTCAACCGCATCAGCTTTGGCATCCAGGACTTCGACCCGGACGTGCAGGCCGCCGTGCACCGCATCCAGTCCTTCGAGAGCGTGCGCGAACTGGTGGCCGAGGCGCGCGCGCTGCGTTTCGAGTCGATCAATGCCGACCTGATCTACGGCCTGCCCAAGCAGACGCCCGAGTCTTTCCAGCGCACCATCGCCCAGGTGGCCGAACTTCGCCCCACGCGCCTGGCGCTGTACGCCTACGCGCACCTGCCGCAGCGCTTCAAGCCACAGCGCCGCATCGATGCCGAAGCCCTGCCCACGGCCGAACAGCGCATCGGCATGTTGCGCGCCGCGCTGGCCGGCTTCATCGGCAACGGCTACGTCTACATCGGCATGGACCACTTCGCGCTGCCGGGCGACGCGCTGGCCGTGGCCAAGCGCCAGGGCCGGCTGCACCGCAACTTCCAGGGCTACACCACGCAACCCGACTGCGACCAGGTGAGCCTGGGTGTGTCCGGCATCGGCCGCATCGGTGCCACCTACAGCCAGAACGCCAAGACCCTGGCCGAGTACCACGACGCCCTGGCGCAGGGCCAGTTCCCCATCGTGCGCGGCCTGGCGCTGACGCGTGACGACCTGCTGCGCCGCGCCGTCATCATGGCGCTGATGTGCCAGGGGCGCGTCGAGTTCGAGTCGATCGAACTGTCCCACCTGATCAAGTTCGGCGAGGTCTTTGCGAAGGAACTGCAGCAGTTGCAGCCGCTGGCGGAGATGGGCCTGGTCGAAGTCAGCGGGCACGACATCCAGGTCACCGCCACCGGCTGGTTCTTCGTGCGCGGCGTGGCCATGGTCTTCGACAAGCACCTGCAGGCTGACCGCGTCCGGGAGCGTTTCTCGCGCATCATCTAGGCGTGGACAGCGCGCTCATCGCAAGTGCCACCCTGCTGGGGCTGGCCGGGTCGCCGCATTGCGCGGCCATGTGCAGTGCACCCTGTGCCGCCGCGGTGGGCCAGGGTGGTGTCCGCGCCGCCCTCGGCTTCCACGTCGCCCGGGTGGGCGGCTACGCGCTGGCCGGTGGCGTGGCCGCAGCCAGCGTGGCGACGCTGGCCGCCTGGTCGCAGCTGAGCCCTGCGTTGCGCCCCTTGTGGGTGCTGCTGCATGCGGCGGCGCTGGCCCTGGGCCTGTGGCTGCTGCTGAAGGCGCGCCAGCCGGCGTGGCTGGCGCAGATCGGCCGTGTGCCGGCACCGGCCGGCGCGGGCTGGCAGCGCATGAGCGGCCCCACGCGTGCAACCTCGTTCGGCGCCGTGTGGTTTGCCTGGCCATGCGGGCTGCTGCAATCGGCGCTGCTGGTGGCAGCCATGGGCAGCAGTGCGGCCGCCGGCGCGGCGGCGATGGCAGGTTTTGCGGCGGCGTCCGCGCCCGGGCTGGTGCTCGGGCCCTGGGTCTGGCGCCGCCTGCTGCATGGCGCCGACTCGGCGGCCCGTAACCGCTGGGCGGCGCGCGCCGCCGGCTTGCTGCTGGTGGCGGCCTCGGGCTGGGCCCTGGCGCACGGGGTCTGGGAGCAGGTGGCCGCCTTCTGCGCCACGCTGTAGAGCCAGGCCCACAAACGACAACGCCCGGCACGGGCCGGGCGTCGCGGCTGGCGAGGCGCGAAACGCGACTTCGCCTGCGGCAAGCCAATTACTTCTTGGCTTCTTCCTTCTTCATTTCGGGCTTCTTCGCCTCGGCCTTGGCTTCGGCCTTCTTGGCGCCGGAAGCGGCAGCAGCGGCCGGCTTGGCTTCTTCCTTCTTGGCCGGTTCGGCGGCGAAAGCGCCGGTGGTGGCGAAGGCGGCGGCGATCAGGGCGGCCAGGAGCTTGTTCATCTCGGAATACCTTTCGAAAGTTTTTGGATAGCACCCCCTCCAACTGGGAGGCCCACCCGAAACGCAGCGCCTCGTCAGTCGGTTGACAGGGCCCCTGACATAGAATTTCAGGCTCGACAAACAGCCGCGCAGGCTCCAGCAAGTGCGCGGGCATCCAGGAGAACCCCTACATGTACCAGCACATCAAGGTGCCCACCGCCGGCCAGAAGATCAGCGTCAATGCGGACTTCTCGCTCAATGTGCCCGACCAGCCCATCATTCCGTACATCGAGGGCGACGGCACAGGCCTGGACATCACGCCGGTGATGCTGAAGGTGGTGGACGCTGCGGTGGCCAAGAGCTACGGCGGCAAGCGCAAGATCCACTGGATGGAGGTCTACGCCGGCGAGAAGTCGACCAAGGTCTACGGCCCCGACGTCTGGCTGCCCGAAGAAACCCTGCATGCCGTGCGCGACTACGTCGTCTCGATCAAGGGCCCGCTGACCACGCCCGTGGGCGGCGGCATCCGCAGCCTGAACGTGGCACTGCGCCAGGAACTCGACCTCTACGTCTGCCTGCGCCCCATCCAGTACTTCAAGGGCGTGCCCAGCCCGCTGAAGGAGCCGGAAAAGACCCACATGGTGATCTTCCGCGAGAACAGCGAAGACATCTACGCCGGCATCGAATACGAAGCCGAGAGCGACAAGGCCAAGAAGCTGATCAAGTTCCTCATCGAGGAAATGGGCGTAAAGAAGATCCGCTTCCCCAACACCTCGGGCATCGGCATCAAGCCGGTCAGCCGCGAAGGCACCGAGCGCCTGGTGCGCAAGGCGCTGCAGTACGCCATCGACAACGACAAGCCCAGCGTGACCATCGTGCACAAGGGCAACA
>CAYREA010000374.1:0-3854 GCA_964423075.1 uncultured Rubrivivax sp.
CATCACGTCGCCGAACACCGTGCCCTGGCCGCAGCCGGTGGTGACG
Source organism: uncultured Rubrivivax sp. (assembly GCA_964423075.1). Lineage (GTDB taxonomy): Bacteria > Pseudomonadota > Gammaproteobacteria > Burkholderiales > Burkholderiaceae_C > Rubrivivax. Next base: position 47 of record CAYREA010000374.1, read on the forward strand.
ACGCGGTGCGCGGTCTTGGCGGCCATGTCGGCCACGCCGGCGTGGGTGCGCACGGCGGCGGCGCCGACGTCCCAGTCCACCGTCACCGAGTCGACTTCCTGTACGCGCGTGATGAGCCGCTGATTGCGCAGGTAGCCCAGCACCAGCAGTTCGGGCCGCGCGCCCAGCGTCATCAGCGTCACCAGCTCGCGCTTGTCGACGAAGATCGTCAGCGGGCGTTCGGCGGGGATGTGGATGCTGCGCCGGTCACCGTACTCGTCGAGGATGGTGATCTCGCGCAGCAGCTCGCAGCGTGCGTCGGTCAGGCGCGGCGCGCCGGGCACCAGCGGCCGCTCTTCGGCAGGCGTGGCGGCGGCGCAGGCTTCGGTGGACATCGGGTGCGAAGCGGCTTACTTCTTGACCGGCGCGGCGGCTGCCGCCGGGGCCGCTGCGGGCGCGGCGCCAGCGGGCGCGGGCGGCGTGTACACGAAGGGGCCGGGGTCGGCGCAGGCGTCGGTGGACGCAGCCGGCTTGACGGCCTTGCCCTCCTTCTTCGCCTGGGCGTGGTAGCCGGCGGCCACCTTGTCCATGCTCTTGCACAGCTGGTAGTTGGCGACCTTGTTGCCGTGCGCCGTCTTCGCGGCGGCTTCGGCGGCCTTGGCCTTGGCTTCGTCGCTGGGTGCCGGCAGCTTGGCCAGCACCGGCAGCGCCAGCGCGGCCATCGCAAGGGCGAGCAGGGTCTTCTTGTTCATGGAACGGGAACCTCCGGGGGACTGGTCTGGAATTCAGGCCTGCGGCGACGCCGAGCCCAGGCCCGGCGCGGGCTTCTGGGTGCGCTGGGCGGGGATCTTGCCGGCCTTGATGTCGTCGTGCCAGAGGCCGTGGTGTTCCTTGGCCCAGCCTTCGTCGACGGTGCCGGTCTTCATGGCCTGGAAGGCGCCGTCCATGCCGATGCTGCCCATGTAGATGTGCACCAGGAACAGCGTCATCATCAGCAGCGAGGCCACGGCGTGCACGATGTGCGCCACCTGCATGTTGCCGCGGGTGGGCTCGATGCCGGGCACGATCTGGTCGAGCACCAGGCCCGAGCCCGAAACGACCAGGCCGAAGAAGATCACGCCGATCCAGAACACCATCTTCTCGCCCGCGTTGAAGCGGTGCGAAGGCACTTCCGGCCCACCGAACATGCCGCCGGCCTTTTTCAGCCAGGTCAGGTCGTAGGCGCGCGGGATGTTGTCCTTGACGTAGATGATGGCGAAGATCACCAGCGCCACGGCGAACAGCGGGCCTACCAGGTTGTGCAGCGTCTTCAGCGCAAACGTGAGCCAGCCGAACAGCGTGGCGCCGATCACCGGCAGCAGCACGAACTTGCCGAAGGCCATCACCAGGCCCGACACCGCCAGCACGGCGAAGCTGATGGCCACCGTCCAGTGCGACACGCGCTCGAGGTAGGTGAAGCGCTCGATGGTGCGGCCGGTGTTGGGCTCGTGCCCGCCGAACTTGCCCTTGCGCCAGTAGAACAGGCCCAGCGCCACGGCGACGATGAGGAACAGCGAACCGCCGTAGGGAATGATCCAGTTGTTGCGCACCTGGCGCCAGGCTTCGCCGGCGGTGGTGTAGCGCGAACCCGGGTACTGCACGAAGGGCTGCACCAGCACGCCCTTCTCGGCGCCCGGCAGGTTCACGGTGCCTTCCTGAACGCCCGATTCGCGCACGGCGCGCCAGAAGGGCGCGTTGTTGCCCGGCTGGGTCCTGGCGCGCTGGGCGTTGTTCTCGTCGGGCTTCGGTTCGGCGGGGGCCACGAAACCGGCCGGCGGAGCCGGGGCCGGCTTGGGTGCGTCGGCGGCCGGTGCGGTCTGCGCATGGACGGCAAAACCGGCCAGCAGCGTTGCCGTCAGCAGCAGCCTCTGAATGCAGCGGGTCATCGGCATTCCTTGTTGGGCACGTCAGGGCGCGCTGGTGCGCGTGTACTCGTTCTGGCCCTGGGCGCGGTTCTTCATCTGCTGCTCCCAGCTGGCCGCGTCGCCGGCCTTCCAGCCGGGCGCCGAGTAGCCATCATTCGTGCCTTCGTAGGCACGGCTGTCGGCCTTGCGCGTGGTGGTCTGGGGCTTCTCGGCACAGGCGGCCAGCAGCATGCAGGCCACGAGCAGGCCGATCGATCCGGCGATCCTCATGACTTCTTGCCCTCGGGCTGCGGCGCGCTGCCGCCGCCGCTGGCCGGCTTGCCGTAGGCGGTGCCCCAGCCCCAGACCTCGCTGCCCTTGCCGCGCGTGAGCACGCGGTTGCGGAAGATGTCGGCCACCACGTCGCCGTCACCACCCAGCAGCGCCTTGGTGCTGCACATCTCGGCGCAGGCCGGCAGCTTGCCTTCGGCCAGGCGGTTGCGGCCGTACTTGTCCCATTCCGCTTCGCTGCCGTTGGCTTCCGGGCCGCCGGCGCAGAAGGTGCACTTGTCCATCTTGCCGCGCAGGCCGAAGGTGCCGTTGCTCGGGAACTGCGGCGCGCCGAAGGGGCAGGCGTAGCTGCAGTAGCCGCAGCCGATGCAGGTGTCCTTGTCATGCAGCACCACACCTTCGTCGGTGCGGTAGAAGCAGTCCACCGGGCACACGGCCATGCAGGGCGCGTCGCTGCAATGCATGCAGGCCACGCTGATGCTCTTCTCGCCGGCCACGCCGTCGTTGAGCGTCACCACGCGGCGCCGGTTCACGCCCCAGGGCACATCGTGTTCGGCCTTGCAGGCCGTGACGCAGCCGTTGCACTCGATGCAACGCTCGGCGTCGCAGATGAATTTCATTCGTGCCATCTTGATTCCTCAGGCCTTAGGCCGTGGCCTTCTCGATCTGGCAGACCGTGGTCTTGGTCTCTTGCATCATGGTGACGCTGTCGTAGCCGTAGGTGGTGGCCGTGTTGACGGCCTCACCTCGCACCACGGGCGCCGCTCCCTCGGGGTAGTACGGCGCCAGGTCCACGCCGCCCCAGCGTCCGCTGAAGTGGAAGGGCAGGAACACCGTCTCTTCGTCGACACGCTCGGTCACCTGGGCCTTGACGCGGATGCCCTTGAACTCGGGCAGGGCCAGCATCGGCGGCGTCTTCACGTAGACGTAGTCGCCGTTGCGGATGCCGCGGTCGTTGGCCGCCTTGGGGTTGATCTCGACGAACATTTCCTGCTGCAGTTCGGCCAGCCAGGGGTTGCTGCGCGTCTCTTCGCCGCCGCCTTCGTACTCCACCAGGCGGCCGCTGGTCATGATCAGCGGGTAGGTCTTGCCGATGTCCTTGTTCTTGTCCTGCACCGTCTTGTAGAGCGTGGGCAGGCGCCAGAAGGCCTTCTTGTCATCGTGGGTCGGGTACTTGGCCACCAGGTCGGCGCGGTTGCTGTACAGCGGCTCGCGGTGCTGCGGAATCGGATCCGGGAAGTTCCAGACGATGGCGCGCGCCTTGGCATTGCCGAAGGGGTGGCAGCCGTGCGCCAGGGTGACGCGGATGATGCCGCCCGAGGGGTCGGTCTTCCAGTTCTTGCCTTCGGCGGCCTTGGCCTCGGCTTCGGTGAGGTCGCCCCACCAGCCCAGCTTCTTCAGCAGCAGGTGGTCGAACTCGGGGTAGCCGGTGGTGAGCTCGGCGCCCTTGCTGTGCGAGCCATCGGCGGCCAGCAGCGAGACGCCGTCGCGCTCGACGCCGAAGTTCGCGCGGAAGTTGCCGCCGCCTTCCATCACGTGCTTGGAGGTGTCGTACAGGTTCGGGCTGCCCGGGTGCTTGAGTTCGGGCGTGCCCCAGCACGGCCAGGGCAGGCCGAAGTAGTCGCCGTCGAGCTTGTAGCCGGTTTCCTTGTCGA
>CAYREA010000375.1:0-3852 GCA_964423075.1 uncultured Rubrivivax sp.
TGACCTGCCAGAGTTCGCCCGACAGGTTGTACTCGCCGATGATGTTGATGTCGTAGGGCGTGGTGTGCTCGGGTTCGACGGTGCCGATCACGTAGTCCAGCAAGGCTTCCGCGCCGAGCTTGTTGCCCAGGTTCTTCGGGCCGGCGAAGCCCGGCGCGTCGATGGGGATGACGGGCTTGCCGAACTTCTGAGAAGCCTTCTTGCAGACGGCTTCGATGTCGTCGCCGATCATCGCGGTGACGCAGGTCTGGTAGACGAAGATGGCCGGTGGGTCGCTCTTCTCGAGGATCTCGCGGATCGCCTTGAACAGGCGCTTCTCGGCGCCGTAGATCACGTCGAACTCGTTGATGTCCGTCGTGTAGCCGGTGCGGTAGGTGCTGGGGCCGGATGAGGCGCTGTGGCGGTTGTCCCAGCTATTGCCTTCGCAGGCGATGGGGCCATGCACCAGGTGCGCCACGTCGACGATGGGCTGCAGCGCGATCTTGGCGCCGTCGAAGGCGCAGCCGCCGGCCGCCGCGCCGGGGGTCAGCTGCTTGGTGCAGCCCTTCTTGCGTTCCTTCTCGGTCTTGGCCTGGTTGTGGTCGCAGCCGGGCTCTTCGAAGACCTGGGCGATCTTGGCCTTGAGCGTGGCGGACATGGTGGGCCTCCGGCCGAAACGATGCACAAGCCTTCGCAGGAACGGTGCCAACCCGCGCCACGCGGCGCGCGCCCTTTCAGATCAAGCACTTGCAAGCACAAAGGCCCCGGGCAGTGACGCCCGGGGCCTTGGATGGAAAGCGACAAAAGCGACGGATCAGCTGGGGATGGCCTGGCCCGTCGCGTCGAACACGCCTTCGAACAGCACGCTGCTGAGATAGCGCTCGCCCGAATCGGGCAGCACGACGACGATGGTCTTGCCGGCGTTTTCGGGCCGCTGCGCCACGCGCACGGCCACGGCCGCGGCAGCGCCGCAGGAGATGCCGGCCAGGATGCCTTCCTCGCGCGCCAGGCGGCGCGCGAAGTGCACCGCGTCTTCGTTGCTGACCTGCTCGACGGCGTCGACCAGGCTCAGGTCCAGCACGTCGGGCACGAAGCCGGCACCGATGCCCTGGATCTTGTGCGGCGCGGGCTTGATCTCCTGCTTGGCCAGCGTCTGGCTGATCACCGGGCTGGCCGTGGGCTCCACCGCGATGGAGACGATGGCCTTGCCCTTGGTCTTCTTGATGTAGCGCGACACGCCGGTGATGGTGCCGCCGGTGCCCACGCCGCTGACGAAGATATCGATGGTGCCTTCGGTGTCTTCCCAGATCTCGGGGCCGGTGGTGGCCTCGTGGATGGCCGGGTTGGCCGGGTTCTTGAACTGCTGCAGCAGCACGTACTTCGGGTCGCTGGCCGCGATCTCCTCGGCCCTGGCGATGGCGCCCTTCATGCCCTTGGCGCCTTCGGTCAGCACCAGCTTGGCGCCGTAGGCCAGCAGCAGCTTGCGGCGCTCGATGCTCATGGTCTCGGGCATCGTCAGCGTGATGGGGATGCCGCGCGCGGCGGCCACGAAGGCCAACGCGATGCCGGTGTTGCCGCTGGTGGGCTCGACGATCTCCTTGCCCTTGCCCAGCACGCCGCGCTTTTCGGCGTCCCAGATCAGCGCGGCGCCGATGCGGCACTTCACGCTGTAGGCCGGGTTGCGGCCTTCGATCTTGGCCAGGACCGTCGCCTTGGCACCGTCGGTGACGCGGTTCAGGCGCACGAGCGGCGTGCGGCCGATGGACAGCGAGTTGTCGTTGAAGTAGCCAGACATGGTGGGTCCCCTCTCAGTGGCGGCAGCCGTCAAGGCTAGCGCCGCGACAAGGCGGTGGCAACGAAGATCGGGGCATGTCCTTATTCGGACATCGTGCTCACAGGTCGTCGGCCAGCACTTCCAGCTCGACCAGCTGCTCGCGCAGCGCCCAGCGCGCGCGCCAGCCGGCGCCCTGCCACAGCGGGTCTTCGGTGTCCTCGAAGGCGGCGGTGGCCTGGAACTCGGTCCACCAGATGCGGCAGTCGCCGCGCGCACGCAGGGCGTGGTCGGCGGTCTCGGCCGCCGCCTGCATGTGCACGGACTGCGTGCCGGGCGGCAGCAGGCCCTGCGCCACCACCTTGCGCAGCAGGTCCTGCGGGTCGTAGGCGAACCACACCTGCGGTGGCGCGCCTTCGGGCAGGTCCAGCACGAAGATCATTCGGCGCCGTCGGCAAAGGTCTTCTGCCACACGGCCTGGCGCAGGCGCTCGCGCACCGCCGCCGGGCTGCCGTCGAAATGGTCCTGCGCCGAGCGCAGCGCCGCCTGCGCCACCGAGGTCTCGGCCAGCGTGAGCGGCAGCCGCCCGGCCATGTGCGTGGCGCGCGGCACCGCGCGCAGGATGGCCTGGCGGTTGGGGTGCTCGTCGAGCACCACCAACGCATCGGCCTCGGGCACACCGTCCAGGCAGACCCGGCCGGCGATCACCTCGACGCGGCGGCCGTCCTGCGTGGTCTTCACATACACCGGTGCGGCGGCGCTGCCCATCAGAAGGTCACCAGGATGTCCTCGTCGCGCACGACGGTCTGGCAGGCCAGACGCCAGGGCGGCGGGATGTCGTTGGTTTCCGCGTCGTCGATCTGCTTCTGCGTGATCTTCCCGGCATAGCGCAGCACCGTCTTTTCCTTCTCCGTCAGTGCGGTGCCGATCGGGCGCTTGCCCGTCAGCACCTTCACCTGGATCAGGCAGGAGCCGCACTCGCCGTTCTGGCACTCGAAGTGCACGTCGATCTTGTGTTTCTGCGCCACCGACAGCAGCGTGTGGGTGTCGCCGGCCACGGCATAGACCGTGATGTCTTTCTGCAGCCGGGGCGAACTGAAAGTGACGTTGGCCATGACGGTGCCTATCGGATGATGTCGTAGCTGTAGTCGGTCTTGCCCGGGACGATGGTGTTGGCGTCCAGCGTCTCGAAGAACTCGTCCAGCAGCATGGTGTACAGCCACAGCGCGCCGTTGTAGCCCCAGGTGGGGAAGCGGTGGTAGTGGTGGCGGTCGAAGATGGGGAAGACCAGGCGAATCAGCGGCGCGCCAGTGTCGCGCTCGAGGTACTTGCCGTAGGTGTTGCCGATCAGGAAGTCCACCGGCTCGGTGAACAGCAGGCTGCGCAGGTGCCACAGGTCGCGCTTCGGGTAGGCCTTGCAGCCGGCGCCGTAGGGCGAGCTGTCGAGCAGTTTCTGCACCTTGGCGGCCCAGTCCTCGCCGCCGTTGGTGGACAGGATGTGCGCCGGCTCGCAGCCCAGTTCCAGCAGGAACTCGGTGTAGCCAAGCAGCTGGTCCGGGTCGCCGTACAGCGCGTAGCGCTTGCCGTGCAGGTGGCTCTGGCTGTCGGCCATCGCATCCACCAGCTGGCCGCGTTCCTTCTCCAGGATGGCGGGCACGGGCTTGCCGGTGAGGCGGCTGATGGCCATCACCAGGCGGTCGGTGCCGGCCACGCCGACGGGGGCGTTCAGGGCCACCACTTCCTGGCCCTTGGTGGCGATGTACTTGCTGGTCTTCTCGCAGCAGTACTCCTGGAACACGATGGTGGCCTTGGCGTTGAGCGCCGCTTCCACCTGTTCCTTCGTGGTGCCGCCTTCGTACATGCGGAACTCGCCGTCGGTGGGCGTGTTCCACACTTCGCTCGGGTCGCAGAGGATGTTCACATCGACGCCGAAGGCGCCGAAGATGTGGCGGATCTCCTTCATGTTGCCCACGACGAAACCGTCGAAGCCGCCGATGAAGTTGATGCTGTCGTTGGGCTTGCGCTCCAGCGCCGGCGCGGTGCCGGCCTTGCCGTCCCAGAAGTGCTGCAGCACGCCCAGCAGCGCGTTGTCGTAGCCGGTG
>CAYREA010000376.1:0-3841 GCA_964423075.1 uncultured Rubrivivax sp.
GGCGCGGCGACGGCGACGAGCACCGCCATGCGGCCGAACATGGCCGCGCACGCGAGCGTGGCTCCTCCGGCCGCCAGGGGCCGCCATTGCGGGGCTTCCTTGGCCCAACGCGCCAGCGTCGCGGTGGTGGCGGTGCTGGACACCAGTCCGCCGAGCAGTGCCGTGAGGGTCAGGCCGCGCCGGGCGCCAAACCAGCGCATCAGGACGAATCCGAGGAACGAGAGCAACGCAAGCAGCACGACCGCCCACCAGAGCTTGTACGGATTCAGCGCCTCGAATGGACCGAACCCGCGATCGGGAAGAACCGGAAGGATGACGACGCTGATCAGCAGCAGCTGGATGCCACTGGTCAACTCGCCTTCGGTGAGCTTGCCGATGCCGCTGTGCATCGGCCGCTTGAGTTGCAGCAGCGCGACCGTCACCACCGCGACGGCAGCGGCGAGCAGTGTGCTGCCACCCGCCGCCAGCACGCCGACGAGGAACGTGGTGATGGCCGCCATCGCCGTGGTCAGGCCCATGACGCTGTGCATGCGGGCCGTCACGATGTAGCCGGCCAGGATCAGCAGCGCCACCACGGCCAGCACGACGACCAGAAGGATCGCTCCCCATCGTTGCGCGAGCAAACCGCTCAAGCCGCCGAGCAAGCCGATCAGGGCAAACGTGCGCAGGCCGGCCACGCGGTGTCCGTCGGGAATATCGCGCTGATGCCAGCCGCGCTCCAATCCGATGAGCAGGCCCGCCGCCAGCGCGATCCCGACGCCCATCAGATCCGACAGCGACACGCCGCTCATGGGTGCACCTTCACGCCCAGCCCCGCGGCGCGATCGCATGGCTGGGCGGGGCTCACCGGAGCCTGTTCACTGAGTCGCAACAGCCACTGCTCGATGTCGTGCAGACATTCGTGCGGCACCCGCAACCAGGGATGGTGGTCCACGCCGTCGAGGACGCGCATCTCCCAGGTCGAACGCGCAGTCGCGAGTTCCTGCGCGCCGGCCAAAGGCGCGGTCCGATCCGCGCTGCCGTGCAACATCAGCACAGGCAGGATCGGCGCCGTCGCCTCCGCCTCGGCGCGCAGGTCATGTCGGTACAGTGCTTCCCACAACGACGAGGTCGACGACACCATGTTGTGCGCAACGAGGTCTTCGGCGACTTCGCGCGGGATGTCGCGAAGCAGACGCGGCAACAGGCGTCCGACGACGCGCCGCGTCAGAATGCACGCGAGCGCAGTTGCCCACATGTTCGTGTAGATCCAGCCGCCACGTTGCCGGGAGAACCAGGCGACCGCTCCTTCGGCGCCGCCGAAATTTGGAAGACTGATCAGTACGAGTCGCCTGACGACCGACGGATAGCGGGCGGCATAGGCAAGCGCCAGTGCGGCGCCGAGCGAGTGCCCGACCAGCGTCACGGAACGCTCCCCGGTCAGGCTCGCATGCAGCGCCGCCACGTGGCGCTCGACGCTGTAGCGGAACCAGGGCTTCGGCGACTCACCGAAACCGAGCAGATCGAGCAGAACAGTGCGGTGCCCCGACAGTGCGAACGAGACTGGCCCGCAGGTCCAGTAGCGATGGGTCCCGCCCAGTCCGTGCAGCAGGACTGCGCAATGCCGACCTTCCCCCGCATCGAAACGCTTCAGCGGCAGTGTCTCGGTCCCCATGCGCATCACCCGCGACGGTGTCAGTTCTGGAACTGAAGCCGAACGTCGATGCGCGCCCGGCTCGACGACTTGTTGCTCCACATCCAGCAGTAGTCCTCACGCACCGCGACCCGCAAGGTGTCCTGCCCGGAACTCACCTGCGCTTGTTTGGCCGGGAACTCGGCCTCCTTGCCGGCGTGATAGTGAATGTTGAAGTCGACGGGCACGGACGCAGCGAACTCCCAGCGAATGGCGTCCCCGGCGGCGAGCTTGCCGCAAAGCTCGACGAATTTGCCCGGCTCGACGCTGGCGCCGTGCGCGAACGCGCCGTCGCGGCTCCAGGCGATCTCGACAATGTGGCTGGCCGCGAAGGCTTGCTGGGCCAGCATCAGCGCCATGCCGGTCAGCGCAATCTTGGTTCTCTGCATGAATCGTGGTCCCTCCTGGCTCAACATCATCTTCGACGTTGCACGGCACCAAGCCCTTGACGCGCAACATGTTTCGAGAGCGTCCTCATCGTCGCTTTCGGCGCCTCACCTTCCGAGGCTTCGGCCGCTGCGGCTGGCTTCCTTCGGCACTCCTGCGTCGGTCCTTCCAGGCAAGCAACAGAGCCAATCCGATGATGACCGCAGCGCTTGCCAAGCCGCCGACCAGCATGAGCCCCAACTCGCCGTGCGAGAGACTCGAGAGGTTCCTGAACTCGTGCGGCATCGGCTCAGCGCTGCTGCGACGAACTGCGGTTCATCTCGTCGTGCTTTGCCCGGATGCTGACGGGCCACTGGGCCTTGATCCAGGAGAGCGCAGCCACGATCTCGGTATCGGTCAGTACACCTTCGTAAGCAGGCATCGAGGACTCGTACGACGCTAGGTTGGCAGCCTTGGCGACGCCCAACTTCGTGATGCGAAAGAGCGTCTCATCGGGGTGGTGCCACGTATGCCCGGACGCATCGTGCGGCGGTGCCGGCAGACGGCCTTGCGCGTCTCGCTGGCGCCAGTTGGGCTGGCCCTCGAGCCTCGTCCCGTGACAGGCGGCACAGTGCGTCGTGTAGACCTGCCGGCCCAGCGCCGTCACCTCCACATCGTCAGGTTTGAGCAGCCCGGTGCTTGCCGGCCTCGGCGCCAGGCTCGAGATGGCAACGACCAGAACCACCGCACCGATCACGGCCGCAGCCAGGAACAACCGGCTTCGTCTCATGCGCTCGTCCTGGCCAGCATCACATCCGAGCATCCGAACGCAGGAGATCGCGCGCCTGCGTTCGGACCATCCGCCAGCTTGCAAAGGCCAGCCACATCCCGATGCCTGCGGAGGCCACGCATGGGAGCCATTCCAGGTCGGGCCGCAATGCCGCGAACGTCACCGCGATGCCTCCCGCGACGACGGCCCAGAAGCGCGTCTCGGCCCACCGGGCCTGCCAGTCCACCTGGACAAGGACCAGAAGGGCTGCGGATGCGGCGACCAACGCGAGCGTGGCGCGCGCATGGTGATGCCCCATCTGCCAGTAGCCCGCCAAGCCGGCCGCGATGATGGCGAACAGCGCGACGGCAGCCAGCAGCCCAAACAGGCCGGCGAAAAGACATCGGACACCGGCACGCCATGCATCCCATGGAGCGCCGTCGTCCATGCGCCAGAGGAAGAGCCGATGCCCCACGGCCGCGCCGGCTGCAAGCAACACGCACTCATGCCATGCCAGACCCGCAGCACTCAGCGTGGCAACGATGCCCACGCTGAGCGCCTTGGCAGCCGAGGAGCGCATCGCGCCGTCCTCGCAGGCTCAGCGAACCACCTTGAGGTCCGTGACCGTGAACTTGCCCGCCTCGTTGACGGCCTTGAACTTCACCTTGTCTCCGGCCTTGACCTGGCCGAGCATGGCCTTGTCGCGCACGTTGAACACCATGGTCATGGCCGGCATTTCAAGGCTCTTGATGTCGCCATGCTTCAACGTGATCTTGGCCGCATCGATGTCGACCTTTCTAACTTCCGCATCGGTCATCTCGTCGGCCGCAGCCGTCGGGCTGCTCGCGGCATGGTGACCCGCGTGCTCGTCGGCCTTCTGCTGTGCCCAGACAGGCGTGCTCAGGGCAATCAATGCCATCAGGACGGGGAGTGCAAATTTCATGACGATCCTTTCTTGGGTCAACGATAAGAGCTGAAAACGCGCGTGCTGCCGTCCTTGGCGACGAGCAGCACGTCGAAGGGATCCCGCTGGT
>CAYREA010000377.1:0-3749 GCA_964423075.1 uncultured Rubrivivax sp.
CGCCACCGCGAGCTGGCGATGGAGGGCGTGCAGTTCCACCCCGAGTCCATCCTCAGCGAACACGGCCACGCGATGCTGAAGAACTTCCTGGAGCGTGTGCAATGAAGCCGATCGACCTGCGCAGCGACACCGTCACGCGCCCCACGCCGGCCATGCGCGCCGCCATGGCCGCGGCCGAGGTGGGCGACGACGTGTTCGGCGACGACCCCACGGTCAACGCGCTGCAGGAGCGCATCGCGGCGATGCTGGGCAAGGAGGCTGCGCTCTTCATGCCCAGCGGCACGCAGAGCAACCTGTGCGCGCTGATGAGCCACTGCCAGCGCGGCGACGAGTACATCGTCGGCCAGGGCGCGCACACCTACCGCTACGAGGGCGGCGGCGCGGCGGTGATGGGCAGCATCCAGCCGCAGCCGCTGACGAACCAGCCCGACGGCACGATCCGGCTCGAAGACATCGAAGGCGCCGTCAAGCCCGACGACGCGCACTTCGCGCGCACCCGACTGCTGGCGCTGGAGAACACCTTCGGCGGCCAGGTGCTGCCGATGGCCTATGTCGAAGCCGCCACCTCGCTGGCGCGGCGCAGGGGACTGGCCACGCACCTGGACGGCGCGCGCCTCTTCAACGCCGCCGTGGCCGGCAAGCTGCCGGCACAGCGGATCGCCCAGCACTTTGACACGGTCTCGGTGTGTTTCAGCAAGGGGCTCGGGGCGCCCGTCGGCTCGGCCTTGGTGGGCCCGAAGGACTTCATCGCCCGCGCCCACCGCATCCGCAAGATGGCTGGTGGCGGCCTGCGCCAGGCCGGCATCCTGGCCGCGGCGGCACTGCATGCGCTGGACCACCACGTCGAGCGCCTGGCCGAAGACCACGCCCACGCGCGCGCCCTCGCCGAAGGCCTGCAGGGCCTGCCCGGCGTGAGCGTGCAGCCGCCGCAGACCAACATCCTCTTCGTCGACCTGGCGCCAGAAAAGGCGGCCGGCGCTGTCGAGCGCCTGGCCGCCGCCGGCGTGCTGGCCACCGGGCTGTATCGCCTGCGCCTGGTGACGCACCTCGACGTGAAGGCCGAAGACATCCCCCGCGCCGTGGCCGTGCTGCGGCAGCACCTGTGAATGACAACGAGGAGACCGCCATGGGCATCAGCAACAACGAGGCGCTCACCCGCACCATCGAGCACCGCGAGATCTTCCATGACGAGATGCTGTCTCTGGTGCGCCGCATCATGAGCGGCGAGATGTCGCCGGTGATGATGGCCGCGCTGCTGGTGGGCCTGCGGGTGAAGAAGGAGACCATCGGCGAGATCACCGCCGCCGCGCAGGTGATGCGCGAGTTCTCCACCAAGGTGGATGTGGCCGACCGCATGCACCTCGTGGACATCGTGGGCACCGGCGGTGACGGTTCGCACACCTTCAACATCAGCACCTGCTCGATGTTCGTGGCCGCGGCCTGCGGCGCGCGCGTCAGCAAACACGGCAACCGCGGCGTGTCCAGCAAGTCGGGCAGCGCCGACGTGCTGGAGCAGATGGGCGTGCCCATGTCGCTGACGCCGCAGGCGGTGTCGCGCTGCATCGCCGACACTGGCATCGGCTTCATGTTCGCGCCCAACCACCACCCGGCGATGAAGAACGTCGCGCCCGTGCGCAAGGAACTGGGCGTGCGCACGATCTTCAACATCCTGGGCCCGCTGACGAACCCTGCCGACGCACCCAACATCCTGATGGGCGTGTTCCACCCTGACCTGGTGGGCATCCAGGTGCGCGCGCTGCAGCGCCTGGGCGCCGAACACGCGGTGGTGGTGTATGGCCGCGATGGCATGGACGAGGTGTCGCTGGGCGCGTCGACGATGGTGGGCGAGTACAAGGACGGCGGCATCCGGGAGTACGAGATCCATCCCGAGGACTTCGGCCTGACCATGGCGTCGAGCCGCGCCTTCAAGGTGGAGACGCCCGAGCAGTCGCGCGCCCTGATGCTGGCCGTGCTGAGCAATGAGAACGGGCCGGCGCGCGACATCGTCATCCTCAATGCCGGCGTGGCGCTTTATGCCGCCAACGTGGCGCCGAGCATGGCCGAAGGTGTAGCGCTGGCGCGCGCGGGCATCGAATCCGGCAAGGCGCTGGCCAAGATGCAGCAGTTCGTCGCGCGCTCGAAGGAGTTGGCGGCCGCATGAGCGACATCCTGCAGAAGATCGTCGCGGTCAAGCGCGAGGAAGTTGCGGCCGGCAAGGCCCGCCGCAGCCTGGCCAGCTGGCGCGATGAGGCCGAGGCGCGGCGCGACGTGCGCGGCTTCGAGGCGACCCTGCGTTCCAGGCTTGCCGCCGGCGCGGCCGCTGTCATCGCCGAAGTGAAGAAGGCCAGCCCCAGCAAGGGCGTGCTGCGCGAACACTTCGTGCCCGCCGAGATCGCCGCCAGCTACGCCCGCCACGGCGCCGCCTGCCTGAGCGTGCTGACCGACGAGCGCTTCTTCCAGGGTTCGGCCGAATGCCTCAAGCAGGCGCGTGCGGCCTGCGAGCTGCCCGTGTTGCGCAAGGACTTCATGGTCGACGAGTTCCAGGTAGTGGAGGCGCGCGCCCTTGGCGCCGACTGCATCCTGCTCATCGCCGCCTGCCTGGACGACGCGCAGATGGACGACCTGGAAGCCGTGGCACACGCGCTCGGCATGGCGGTGCTGGTGGAAGTGCACGACGGCGCCGAACTCGAGCGCGCCCTGCGCCTGAAGACGCCGCTGCTGGGCGTCAACAACCGCAACCTGAAGACCTTCGAGGTGACGCTGGACACCACGCTCGGTCTGCTGCCGCAGGTGCCCGCCGACCGCCTGCTGGTCACCGAGTCGGGCATCCTGGCCCGTGCCGACGTGACGCGCATGCGCGCCGCCGGCGTGCACAGCTTCCTGGTGGGCGAGGCCTTCATGCGCGCCGGCGACCCCGGCGCCGCGCTGGCCGCGCTGTTCGATTGAACAACCGGCTAACGCGGCCGCTGGGCCAACTGCTCGACGCCGACTTCGGCGACTGGCAGCCGCTGCTGCAGGCCTGGCGCGCCAGCGCTGCGGGCCAGGCGCTGATCCAGGCCGTGGACGCCCGCGTGGCGGCGGGGGCGGTGGTCTACCCGGCGCAGGTCTTTCGCGCTCTGGAACTGACGCCGCTGGCGCGCACCCGGGTGGTCATCCTCGGCCAGGATCCGTACCACGGCCCGGGTCAGGCCGAGGGCCTGGCGTTCTCGGTGCCCGAGGGCCAGCGCCATCCGCCCAGCCTGCGCAACATCTTCAAGGAGCTGCAGCGCTCGCAAGGGACGCCGCCGCCGGCCTCGGGTTCGCTGGTGCACTGGGCCGAGCAGGGGGTGATGCTGCTGAACACCACGCTGACGGTCGAGGACGGGCAGGCCGCCAGCCATGCCAGGCTGGGTTGGCAGGCGCTCACTGATGCGATATGCGAAGTCTTGTCGAAGGACTCGTCGCCCAAGGTGTTCATGCTCTGGGGCGCCCACGCACAGGCCAAGTTGCCGCTGATCGCCGTCGCCGGCCCGCAGCATCGGGTGTTGCAGGCCAACCACCCCTCGCCCTTGTCGGCGCTGCGGCCGCCAGTGCCCTTCATCGGCTGCGGGCACTTCGCGCAGGCGAGCCGGTTCCTGCTGGACTGCGGCCGTGGTGCCGTCGCCTGGGCGCAGACCTGAGCACTGGCGCGGCGAATCAGCGTGCTATACTCACCGGCTCTCCGGAGGGGTGCCCGAGTGGCTAAAGGGGGCAGACTGTAAATCTGTTGG
>CAYREA010000378.1:0-3737 GCA_964423075.1 uncultured Rubrivivax sp.
CGCTGTCCCATTCGGGCAGCAGGAAGTCCTGCAGCGTCTTGTGGCTGCCCACCAGAACTTCCGTAGCGGGAAGGATGAGTTCGCGGAAGGCGTCGAGGTAGGGCTGCAGCGCGTCTTCTTCCATCCAGCTCAGGTTGGGCAGGTAGGACACGAGCGGGATGTCGGTGTAGTCGCTGAGCACCTCGGCCACCGCACTGACGTTGTCGGCCGTGCCCAGGAAGCCCACCTTCCAGCCGGCGATGGTGACGTCTTCGAGGATGGTGCGGGCCTGCTCGGCCACCGCGTCGGCGTCGATCTCGTGCTGGTCGAAGATGTCGGCGGTGTCGCGCATCACAATGCTCGTCACCACCGGCAGCGCGTGCGCGCCCATCGCGGCGATGGTGGCGACGTCGCCGGCCATGCCGCCGGCGCCGCTGGGGTCGCTGGCGTTGAAGCACATCACGCAGGCCGGGGGCGGCGGTTCGGTGCCGGGTACTTCGGTGGCCGGGGCCGCAGTGGAGGAGTCGGGGGTCATGGGCTTCGGCCTGGTCGCGATCTTGTCGCGGTTGGATCGCACCGGGTGTTGCGACGGGCGCTACAACCTAGAGCGAACTCTTAGAAACGATGTGTAGGCCCGCACAAAAGCTGAAAAAGTGCCGGATGGGCGTGGCTACAATGCCCGACCATTGTAGTGAGGTGACAGTCTGACCGTGAGCGAACCGCGTACCTGGATGTGCCTGATCTGCGGCTGGATCTACAACGAGGCCGATGGCGATCCGGAACACGGCATTCCCCCGGGCACTGCCTGGGCCGATGTCTCGATGAACTGGACATGCCCGGAATGTGGTGCACGCAAGGAAGATTTCGAGATGGTCCAGATCTGAACCCGCATGCCGATAACGTGCCGACGATGTGTCGGCACCGGCCGAACGGGGGCATGAGGAGAACTGCGCTTGGAGATTCAGGGGCCTGATGCAGGCGTGTCCGACAGCGCGGCGCCGGCCGGCGCGAAGGTGCTGGTCATCGACGACAGCAACACCATCCGCCGCAGCGCGGAGATCTTCCTGCGCCAGGGCGGCCACGAGGTGGTGCTGGCCGAGGACGGTTTCGACGCACTGGCCAAGGTCAACGACCACGATCCGGAGCTCATCTTCTGCGACATCCTGATGCCGCGCCTTGACGGTTACCAGACCTGCGCCATCATCAAGCGCAACCCGCGTTTTGCACATGTGCCGGTGATCATGCTGTCCAGCAAGGACGGCCTGTTCGACAAGGCAAGGGGCCGCATGGTCGGCTCCCAGGATTACTTGACCAAGCCGTTCACGAAGGAGCAGTTGTTGCGCGCCGTCGATGAATACCGCCGCGGCGGCAGCAGCAACGCGGCCTGACCCGCAGCACCACCCGAGGAACCCACCGATGCCGATCCAGAAGATCCTCATCGTCGACGATTCGAAGACCGAGCTGCACCATCTGTCCGAGGTGCTGGGCAAGCGCGGCTTCAGCGTGCGCACGGCCGAGAACGGCGAAGAGGCGATGCGTCGCCTGGGCGAGGAGAAGCCCGACCTGATCCTGATGGACGTGGTGATGCCTGGGCAGAACGGCTTCCAGCTCACCCGCGCCATCACGCGCGACCCGCGTTTCTCCGACGTGCCGGTGATCATGTGCACCAGCAAGAACCAGGAGACCGACAAGGTCTGGGGCATGCGCCAGGGCGCACGCGACTACATCGTCAAGCCCGTCAACACCGAAGAGCTGCTCGGCAAGATCCGGGCCTTCGACTGACCACCACTGATGGCCAAACGCGAAGCGCTAAGAGAACTGCAGGGCCGCCTGGCCGAGCGGCTGCAACAGGCCCGCACGGAACTGCGGCCGCTGTCCTGGCTGGCGGTCGAGTGCGCCGGCATCGGCCTGCTCGTGCCCCTGCCCACGGCCGGCGAGATCTTCGCTGTCGGCACCGTCCTGCCCGTGCCGCACACGCAGCGCTGGTTCATGGGCGTGGCCAACCTGCGCGGCGGCCTGCATGGCGTGGTCGACCTCGCCGCCTTCCTCGGCCTGCGCGCGCCTTTGGCCCGCGACGCCGTGCGCGAGCAGGCGCGCCTCCTGGCCTTCAACGCCAAGCAGGGTTCGCATTGCGCCATCCTGGTCGACCGCCTGGCCGGCCTGCGCAGCCCCGAGCAGCTGACGGCCGAAGCGCCGGACGGCCAGGCGCGGCCGGCCTTTGCCGGCGCGCGCTGGCGCGACGCCGACGGCCGCAGCTGGCAGGAGCTCGACCTGGCCGCACTGGCCCGTCACGAACAGTTCCTGGCGATCTCTGCATGAAACGGCAGCGACGCCACCCCTTCCGATTTCCCGCCGCGCCGGCCCGCGTGGCCCGCACCCCAGAAGAGACGAGGACGAGATGAGCTTCCTTGACAGGATCACCGGTTCCGGACGCGCCAAGAACGACGGCGATGCACTGCCGACCGTGTCGAAGCCCTTCGACGAACTGTCGCCGCCGGGGCCCAACGAGGTGACCGTGCGCCTGGGCGGCGGCGAAACGCGGGCTGACCACGAAGACTCGTCCATCATCACCGAGGCCGCGCCTTCCGAGCTGGCGCCCGACTTCGCCGAGTCGCGCCACCCCGGCATGGACCCCGACTCCTTCGACAGCGGGCTGCCCCTCATCGGCGGCTGGCCGCTGGCGCGCCAGCAGCGCTCGCTGGTGATCATGTTCGCCGTCGGCCTGCTGGCGCTGATCCTGATCGGTGTCACCGCCGTCTTCAGCGGCCTGCGCAGCGCCGGCCAGGTGGGTGCCGCCGGCCAGGCGTCGACGCAGTCGCAGCGGCTGGCCAAGTCGGTGTCGCAAGCCCTGGTGGGTAACGCGGCCGCCTTCCCGGAAGTGAAGGAATCGATCGGGGTGCTGGCCAAGAACGTGCGTGGCCTGAAGAACAGCGACGGCGACATCGCCGCTGCGCCGGGTGGCCTGCAGGAGCAGGTGGACATGCTTCTGCCCCTGGTGGACCGCGCCGAGAAGAACGCCGAGAAGGTGCTGGGCCAGCAGAAGACGCTGACGCAAGTGGGCCAGGCCCTGCGCGCCATCAACCGCCAGAGCGCCGACCTGCTGGAAACCGCCGAGACCGTGTCGTCGCTGAAGCTGCAGGGCGGCGCCTCGGCGGCCGAGCTGTCGGCGGTGGGCCAGCTGGTGATGCTGACGCAGCGAATCGGCAAGAGCGCCAACGAGTTCCTCACCACCGAAGGCGTGAGCGCCGAGGCCGTGTTCCTGCTCGGCAAGGACCTGAACTCCTTCCGCGAAATCGCCCAGGGCGTCATCAACGGCAATGCCGACCTGCGCCTGCCCGGCACCAAGGACCCGCAGGTCAAGGAAAAGCTGCAGCAACTTCTGCAGCAGTACGAACAGACCCGCACCGAGGCCAGCGCCATCCTGGGCAACCTGCAAGGCCTGGTGGCCGCGCGCGAGGCGCAGACTTCGATCGTGGCCGACTCCGAGCCGCTGCGCAAAGGCCTGGACGGCCTGCAGACCGGCCTGGCCGAGCAGGGCGGCTTCGGCGGCCTGCGCTTCTTCGGCCTGGCGTTGGCCGTGCTGCTGCTGGCCGCCGCCGGTTACGGCCTGCTGCGCCTGTTCGTGATCGACCAGACCAGCCGCTCCAGGGTGGCCGATGCCCAGCGCCAGGAAGCCGAGCGCCAGGAGCAGGAAGCCAAGCGTGTCAACGACGCCAACCAGGCCGCCATTCTTCGCCTGATGAACGAACTGCAGACGG
>CAYREA010000379.1:0-3711 GCA_964423075.1 uncultured Rubrivivax sp.
GCTTGAGCAGCGCCGAGTTGACGATCACCGACAGCGAGGACAGCGCCATCGCCGCAGCGGCGATGATCGGGTTGAGCAAGCCGAAGGCGGCGATCGGCACGCCGATCGCGTTGTAGATGAAGGCCCAGAACAGGTTGCGCTTGATAGTGCGCATCGTCGCCCGCGAGAGCCGGATGCCGGTCACGACGTCGCGCACGTCGCTGCGCACGAGGATGATGCCGCCGGTCTCCTTGGCCACGTCCGAGCCCGACCCGATCGCGATGCCGATGTCGGCGGTGGCTAGCGCCGGGGCGTCGTTGACGCCGTCGCCGACCATCGCGACCACCTTGCCGGCCTGCTGCAGTTCCTTGATCACGCGCGCCTTGTCGGAGGGCAGCACGTCGGCGATCACCCGGTCGATCTCCAGCGCGCGGCCGATCGCCGCCGCGGTGCGCGCGTTGTCTCCGGTCAACATCACCACCTCGACACCTTCTGCGCGCAGCGACCGCACGGCCTCGCGCGCCTCGGGCTTGATCGTGTCGGCGACCGCGATCACCGCGGCAAGCTCGCCGTCGCAGGCGAGCAGCATCGCCGTCTTGCCGTCCGCCTGGAATCGCTCCATGTCCTGACCGGCCGACGCGACGTCGATGCCGGCACCCTCCATCAGCCGCCGGTTGCCGAACAGCACCTCGCGCCCCTCGACCTGGCCGCGCACGCCATGGCCTGGCACGGCCTCGAAGCCCTGCACCACGCAGGGTTCGATGCCGGTTTCCCTGGCGCCGCGCAGGATGGCCTCGGCCAGCGGGTGCTCGGAGCCGGCTTCGAGGCTGGCGGCCAGGCGCAATGCCTGGTCGTGGTCGCAGTGCCCGCAGGGCCGCAGATCGGTCAGGGCCGGCTCGCCGCGGGTCAGCGTCCCGGTCTTGTCGAACACGACGGTGGTGAGCCGCTCGGCCTTCTCGAGGATCTCGCCGCCGCGAATCAGGATGCCGGCCTGCGCGCCGCGGCCCACGCCCACCATCAGCGCTGCCGGCGTGGCGATGCCAAGCGCGCAGGGACAGGCGATGATGAGCACCGCGATGAACGCAAGCAGGCCCTGAGGGAAGTTGCCGGCCAGCCACCAAAGCGCGAACGCGAGAATCGCCGTGCCCACCACTGCCGGCACGAAGTAGCGCGTCACCTGGTCGGCGATGCGCTGGATCGGTGCGCTGCTGGTCTGCGCGTCTTCGACCATCTTGACGATCTGCGCGAGCGCGGTCTCGGCGCCGATGCGCGAAGCCTGGAAGCGGAAGCTGCCGGTGCGGTTCAGCGTGCCGCCGATCACCGCCGCGCCGACCTGCTTGTCGACGGGCATCGACTCGCCGGTGAGCATCGACTCGTCCACCGACGAGGCGCCCTCGAGCACCACGCCGTCGGTCGCGATGCGTTCGCCCGGCCGCACGACGATCGTCTCGCCCACCATCACCTGCTCGGCCGGGATCTCGGCTTCCTCGCCGCCGCGCAGCACGTGGGCGGTCGCGGGCTTGAGGTCGAGCAGCTTGCGCACCGCTGCCGAGGAGTGCTTCTTGATGATCTCCTCCATGTACTTGCCCAGCAGCACGAAGGCGATGATCACCGCCGAGACCTCGAAGTAGACGTCACGCTCCTCGACCTTCACCGGCAGCACCGACGGGAAGAACAGCACGGCGACGCTGTAGAAATAGGCCACCGAGGTGCCGAGCGCGATCAGCAGGTCCATGTTGATGGACCGGTTGCGCAGCGCATTGAAGGCGCCGACGTAGAAACCCCAGCCGCCGATGAACTGCACCGGCGTCACCAGCAGGAACAGCCACACGCCCCAGGTGAACCAGGGCAGCGCCGGGATCGGCACCCAGGTCAGCAGCGTCGCGCCGGTGGCCAGCGCGATGAAGGCGCCGGCGCGCATGATCGCCAGCGCCAGCACGCCGGTCAGCGCGATGGTGACCCGTGTGCGCATCGACTTCAGCTCGGCCTCGGGCGACTCGAAGATGCGCTGGCAGCCCGCGCTGCAGAAGTAGTAGCTGCGCCCGGACCGGTCAGTGCGCAGCGCGGTGGCCTTGTCGACCACCATGCCGCACACCGGGTCCTTCGCCTGGCCCGACTCGGCGCGTCGCAGCACGGTCTGCAGAGGGCGGCCGGCTGCATGCATGTCCTCGGCGACGGCAGTCTGAGTAGCAGCAGGCGCGGCTTCGGATGGCTGCGCGGGAGTGCCGACGTAGCGCGCCGGATCGCGCTGGAACTCGCTCAGACAGTGCCCCGAGCAGAACAGGTAGGTGCGCCCGCCGTGTTCGGCGCGCCCCGTCGCCTTGGCCGGATCCACGGTCATTCCGCACACCGGGTCGACCGAAGCGGCGGCCGACGCAGCGGGCCCGTCGTAAAGCACTGCCTGAGTCATGTCCTTCTCCTGATCGATGCGTGGAAGGGGTATGGGGCGGGCGTCATGGCGTGCGGCGCGCGGCGCCCTTCCATGCCGCCGCGCCGGCCGCGAGAGCGGTCAGACCGCCCGCGATGAGGAACGGCAGCGGCGGTGCCAGCGCGAACAGGCTTCCCGTGGCTGCGGCACCGACCGCCTGCCCGAGGTTGGCCGCCGCGGCCTGCCGGCCCATGGCCCAGCCTTGTCGCGCGCCGGCCGCACTCGAGATGCGCACGGCCAGCGAGGGGATGAGCACGCCGATGCCGGCCGCCGCCAGCACGAACGCCGCGGCGGTCACGAAGCCCCCATTCGAGAGGGCCAGCAGGCCGAGACCTGCCGACAGCACCACGAGCGCGGCGACGACGAGCCGCGGCTCGCCCAGCCTGCGTTCCAGCCGCGGCAGGGCCCAGAACTGCACGGCGATCATCACGCCGCTGCACAGCGCGAAGTACACCGACACCGGCAACGTGCCCGCTGCAGGCGCGCGGCGCGCCGCCAAGGTCACGCCGACCTCGGCCACCGTGATCGCCAGCACGACGATGGCCGTCAGCAACAGCGAGCGGGCGATGCGCCGCTCGTCGCCGGACATCGCACCGCCCGGCGCAGCCGCGATGGCCCGGTTGGGCGGCAGCTTGAGCACGCCTGCGGCCGCCAGCAGCCCGACGACAGCGACCACGTCCAGCGGCAACGTGGCGAACGCGCCATTGCCGCCGGCCGCACGGATCGGAGCGGCCAGCCCGTCGCCAAGTGCCGGCCCGAGCAGGAAGCCCAGCGCGGTGGCGGAGGCGATCCAGGCGAAGCGGCGCTGCAAGCGGGTCGGCGCCGACGCCGTGACGACGTAGGCGAACACCGCGGGGAGCACCGCCGCCCCCGTTACGCCGGCGATCGCACGCGCCACGTAGAGTCCGCGCAATCCGGAGGTCCAGGTCAGGGCCCACAGCGCCGCACTCGACCCGGCCAGTCCGGCGGCGAGCACCCAGCGGCGGTCGATCCGATCCGCGAGCGCCCCCCAGGCGGGCGCGAACAGGAACAGCGCGAGCGTGTACGCGCCGGTGATCCAGCCCGTGTGGCCGTCCACGTCGGCCGCCGAGCCGACCCCCGCGCGCTCCACCAGCCCCGGCAGCAGCGGCAGAGTCACGCCGTAGGCCATCGACACCGCCATCCCGGCAGCGAGCAGCGCCGCGAAGGCGCCGGCCGGCAGATCCGATCGCGAGTCGGTTGCCATCGGCGGAGGAGGCGACGACCATGACCGCTCACCCACGGTAGAGATCGCGGCGGGTCAGCGGGACCGGCCACGCTCCGCC
>CAYREA010000380.1:0-338 GCA_964423075.1 uncultured Rubrivivax sp.
CTGGTGGTAGCGCCACACGCGCTCGGTCTTGTCGGGCACCACCAGGGCCTTCTGGCGGTACGGGTCCTGCGTGGTCACGCCGGTGGGGCAGGCACCGGTGTGGCAGGTCTGGGCCTGGATGCAGCCTAAAGCGAACATGAAACCGCGCGCGGCGTTGCACCAGTCGGCGCCGATGGCCATCAGGCGTGCGATGTCGAAGGCGCTCGTCACCTTGCCGGCGGCGCCGAGCTTGATGCGCGAGCGCAGGTTCAGGCCGGTGAGCGTGTTGTGCACCAGCAGCAGACCTTCCTGCAGCGGCGCACCGACGTGGTCGGTGAACTCGAGCGGCGCCGCGCCGG
>CAYREA010000380.1:348-3703 GCA_964423075.1 uncultured Rubrivivax sp.
CGTCGATGACGATGAAGTCGGGCAGCAGGCCGGTCTCCAGCATGGCCTTGGCCATCGCGAACCACTCCCAGGGGTGGCCGATGCAGAGCTTGAAGCCCACCGGCTTGCCGCCCGAGAGCTGGCGCAGCCTTTCGATGAACCGCATCATCTCGGCCGGCGTGCTAAAGGCGCCGTGTGCGGCCGGGCTCACGCAATCCACACCCACGGGCACACCCCGCGCAGCGGCGATCTCGGCCGTGACCTTGGGCCCCGGCAGCACACCGCCGTGTCCGGGCTTGGCGCCCTGGCTCAGCTTCACCTCGATCAGCTTGACCTGCGGGTCGGTCGCGTTGGCGGTGAAGCGCTCTTCGCTGAAGCTGCCGTCCTCGTTGCGGCAGCCGAAGTAGCCGCTGCCGATCTCCCAGATCAGGTCGCCGCCGTGGGCGCGGTGGTGCACGCTGATCGAACCCTCGCCCGTGTCGTGCGCGAAGCGGCCCTTCTTCGCGCCGCCGTTGAGCGCCAGGATGGCGTTGGCGCTGAGCGCACCGAAGCTCATGGCCGAGATGTTGAAGATGCTGGCGTCGTAGGGCTGCGTGCAGCTGGTGCCGCCGGCGCCGATGGCCACGCGGAAGTCGTGGCTGGCGATCTTCGTCGGCGCCACCGAGTGGTTGATCCACTCATATCCAACGGCATGCACGTCGAGCTGGGTGCCGAAGGGCCGCTTGTCGGCTTCGCCCTTGGCGCGCTGGTAGACCAGGCTGCGCTGCTGGCGTGAAAAGGGGTTGGCCTCGCTGTCGCTTTCGATGAAGTACTGCCGGATCTCGATGCGCACGAACTCCAGCAGGAAGCGCAGGTGCCCGATGACGGGGTAGTTGCGCAACACCGAGTGGCGCGTCTGGCGCGTGTCGCGCCAACCCAGGCCCACCAGGAACAGGCACACGAGCGCCGCCCAGCCGCCCACGCTGAAGGCCACCCAGGTGAAGGTGAAGAGCAGCAGGCCGATGCCCGCAGCCATCCACACCGTGTAGCGCACGGGAAAGTGCCGGTCCAACCTGCGCAGCCATTCGTGCATGCCCGCCCTCGCTGTGGAGCTGTGTTGTCGGGCGATGCTAGCGGGGCCTTACGAGGCCTGGGCGAAGAACTTCCCCAGGTGTGCGGCCGTGGCTTCGGGCAGTTCCTCAGGGATGTAGTGGCCCGCCCCCATCACTTCGCCTTCCACCCGCCCGGCGCATTGGGCACGCCACAGCGCCGGTGGGTCGAAGAGCTGGTTCACCACGCCGCGCTGGCCCCACAGCACGAGCATGTCGCAGGCCACCTTCTGGCCGGCGGCGCGGCTTGCGCGGTCGTGCTGCAGGTCGATGCCGAAGCTGGCGCGGTAGTCCTCGCAGGCGCCGTGGATGGCGGCGGGGTCGCCGAAGCAGCGCTCGAATTCGGCCAGGGCTTGCGGCTCGCGGTAGTTGCTCGCATCGCCCGCGCCCCAGCGGCCGAGCTTCCATTGCAGGTAGGCCCTGCTGTCCGCGCCGATCATGCGTTCGGGGTGCGGCGCGGGCTGGATCAGGAAGAACCAGTGGTAGTAGAGGCTGGCGAAGCGGATGTCGGTGGCTTCGTACATGTCGAGGGTGGGCGCGATGTCGATCACGGCCAGCTTCGTGACGGCCTGCGCATGGTCCAGCGCCAGGCGGTGCGCCACGCGGCCGCCGCGGTCGTGGCCGCACACGCCGTAGCGCGCGTGGCCGAGCTCGCGCATCAGGTTCGCCAGGTCCTGCGCCATCACGCGCTTGCTGTAGTTGGCGTGTTCAGGGGCGCCGGGCGGCTTGAAGCTGTCGCCGTAGCCGCGCAGGTCGGGCAGCACGAGGCGGAAGCTCGGCGCGAGGATCTGCGCCACGCGGTGCCACATCGCGTGGGTCTGCGGGAATCCGTGCAGCAAAAGCAGCGGCGGCGCGTCTTCGCGGCCGCCGATGCGGGCGTGCACACGCGCGCCGTCGAGATCGAAGTCGCGTGGCTCGAAGCCTTCGAACCAGGCCGTGCTCATGGCGTGCCCAGGTTGTCGGAGCGCCAGCCCGTCCACGCCAGGCCCACACCCACCGAGCCGCCGGTGGGCTTGTCCACCAGCGGGCTGCTGCGGTTGGCGGCTCCCTTGACAGTGTCCAGGCGCGCGAAGGCGAAGAAGCGCCAGTCGGGTGACAGCGCGGTGCCCAGGTTGAAGGTGAGTCGCGTCGCGATGAGCCCGGCCTTGGCTTCGTACAACGGGCGCGTCGGTGTCACGAACTCCGGTGCCACCCCGTAGAAGGTGTCGGCCAGGCGCTGCGTGCCGACCATAAGGCCCAGGTTGACGCCGTAACCCCAGCCCCCGGCCGTGCGTGCGCCCCAGCCGATGTCGGGCTCGAAGGCGATGCCGCGGTAGTCGAAGGCGTGGCTCACGTCGAGCACCGCGCGCAGTGGCACGGCCGCACGCCAGCGGCCACCGCCGGGGCCGGGGCCCAGGTCCCACTTCACGCGCGGGCCGAACTCGGCCAGCGTGCCGATGCGCGGCATGCCGCGGCGCGCGTCGTTGTCGCGCGGGGCCGAGCCGAAGCTGCCGGCAAAGCCGATGTCGATCTCGGTGCTGGCGCTGCGCAGGGCGCGTATGCCCACACCGCCCTGCTCGGCGCGCAGCCAGTCGCCGCGGTAGATGAGGAAGGGCAGCACGATGCCCGAGCGCACCTGCTGCTTGCTGCCCGGGTAGGCCTGCTGCGAGCCGACGATGCCGAACACGCCGGCTTCCCACAGCGGCAACTTTTCCTTGCCTTCGGTGGGCTGGGCCACGGCGCTGGTGGCGATCAGGGACAGGGCAATCAGGGCACGCATGCAATCTCCGAAGATGAGCGGCCTATCGTAGAGGCGCCGCTATACTTCGCTTTGACAGCGCCGATTTGTTCCGAATTGCGGGCGCTCCAAAAAATGCTGCTAAAGCGGTAATCCGCTTCAGTGAAGGCTCATGTCGCGCAGCGACGTGATGCCGAAACTAAAGAGGGACGCCGACCCGGTGCCCGCCTTTGCAGCGACACCGGGTTTCTCTTTTTGGCAGACATGGCGTCCCTGGGTTCGATTGCTCCGCAGCAGATGCGCTTTGGCGAACCGCTGCCGCTGAAGAGCGGCGCGGTGCTGGCCGAGTACCACCTCACCTACGAAACCTACGGCACGCTCAACGCGGCCAAGAGCAACGCGGTGCTGGTGTGCCATGCGCTCAACGCCAGCCACCACGTGGCGGGCCTCGACGCCGCCGGCCAGCGCGGCTGGTGGGACAACCTCATAGGCCCCGGCAAGCCGCTGGACACCGAGCGCTTCTTCGTCATCGGCGTCAACAACCCGGGCTCGTGCTTCGGCAGCACCGGGC
>CAYREA010000381.1:0-3697 GCA_964423075.1 uncultured Rubrivivax sp.
GGCGCGCACGCCGTCGGGGCCGCCCAGGCGGAACTGCTCGGTGGTGTCCAGGTTGTTGCGCGTGGCCTGGCCGCGCACCGCGAAGTAGACCAGGGCGCGGTTGGTCACCAGGTCCTGCAGCCGCGTGTAGCCGTAGACGAACTTGGTGTAGGTCTCGTCATCGTCCAGGCCGCCCGGGCGGCCGTTCTCGTAGGTGACACGGCCGCGGCTGAGCAGGGCCTCGAAGGTGTTGACACCGCCGCCCAGCAGCGAGTCGCGGAAGTCGCCCGTGGCGCCCAGCGACGCCGCATCGACCTTCTTCTTCGTGGTGCCGCCGGCGCCCACGGTGTCGCTGTAGGCCTTGCGGTCGGCCGAGGCCAGCGTGAAGAGGTTCAGGTTGCGCGAGCGCACCAGCGGGTACAGGCCGTACAGGTTGAAGGTGCTGGCCTTGCCGTTCAGGTCCAGCGGGAACAGGTCCTTGTCGAGCTGGTAGTTCACCAGCGACAGCGAACTGCCGATCTTCAGCCCGTTGCTGCCCAGCGGCGTGTTGTAGCCCAGCAGCGCGAACTTCAGCCCGCCGGTGTTGGTGGACAGCGCGGTGGCCGTGATGCCGTCGCCGCGGCCGAAGGGGCTGTTCATCTGCACCAGCCCGCCCAGGCGCACCAGGCCCAGGGCCTCGGTGCCGTTGCGGTCGATGTCGATGCGGCCCTGGTAGGTGTTCTCGGGCTGGGCCGTCACCAACATGGTGGAGGTGCCGGGCACGCTGCCGGGGCGCAGCTCGAAGCGCGCCGTCATGCCGCGCAGGTCGTTGACGAGGAAGACCACGCGTTCGACGTCGCGCACCATCAGCGCAGCGCCGGGTTTCAGCCGCGCCAGGTAGGCCTCGACGATCTCGCGCCTGACCGGGATGTTGCTGCGCCAGACCAGTTCCACCTTGTCGAGCCGGCCTTCGATCACGGCGATGCGGATGACACCGCCCTTCGGGTCCTGCTCGGGCAGGTAGGCATAGGCCAGGTAGAAGCCGAGTTCGCGCTGCAGGAAACGGGTGACCTCGGCGGCCGCGCCGACCAGGTCTTCGAAGCCGCGCTGCTTGCCGGCGTAGCGGGCCGTCAGCGCCGGCAGCGCAGCGCGCAGTTCGGCGGGTGCATCGTCGGCGACGCTGTAGCGCACCACGTCGATGCGCAGGTCGTCTTCGGGTTTACCCAGCTCCCGCGGCGGCGTGGCGCGCTCCGGCGGCGTGCCGCGGTTCTCGGGGGTGATGCGCGGTGCGAGTTCCTGGGCGGGCGGCACTTCCGTCGGCGTGCGGATCGGCTCGGGCGACTGGGCCCAGGCGCCAACCGCCAGCCCCAGCAACACCGCGCCGAACACTGCGCCGATTGCCGCGCGCAGCCCAACTGCCGTGCGGTTGCCATGCCCCGCCCGGCTCATTCTCTTGCCCATCCCGGCCTCTACTTCTGTGTGGGTGTCGAGCCATGTTATGCGCAGAGCGCCAGGGCCGCCAATGACGCGTTCCGGTGGGCGGGTGGGCGAAATTCACGTCCTTCGTCGGCACGATGTCACTGCGCGGCGGTGCCGACTTGCATGGGCGGGCTGCCGCTTCTGCGGTACCGTTGCGGCCTTGCTAGGGGTTCTCACGGCCGATGGTTCTTGCGACACTCGGCTTGCGCTGATCGCGGCGCGGATGGGTCTCTGGCGAGACGAATCTTCCGACGGCACGCCGACAAGAACACTCCACACGAAGACCCGATGAGCGAACTCGCAGACGCCCTGGCCCTTGTCGAAACCTGGCTGCAACCGCTGGACGACGAGAGCGCCCCCTGCGGCGCCGACCTCGAATACGACAACGAGTTTCTCGAACTGACGCAGGCCGCTGCGGGCAAACCCGAATCACAGTTCGGCCCGGCCGAGCCGCCCGACTGGCGCAGCGTGGTGTCCATCGCCGCCTCGCTCTTCGAACGCACCCGCGACCTGCGCGTGGCCGTCGACTGGCTGCGCGGCAGCCTGCGCCTGCACGGCTACGCGGCGCTGCCGGTGGGCCTGAAGCTGATCAACGGCCTGATCGAGAACCACTGGGATCACCTGCACCCGATGCCCGACCCCGACGACGGCGATCCCTACGGCCGCGTCAACGCCCTGACCCTGCTGCGCGAACACGCCGGCGCCCTGGGCGACCTGCGCGAGGCGCGCATCAGCGAAGACCGCGCCATCGGCATCCTGAAGGTCTCCGACGTCGAAGCCGTGCTGGCCGCGCCGGGCAGCACCGTCGTCACCACCGAGCTCACCAAGGAGCAGGCCACCAAGATGCTGGCGGCCCTGGTGGAAAAGACGCCCGAACTGCGCGGCACCTGCGCCGAGGCCGTCACCCAGGTGAAGGCGCTGATCGCCGCCGCCAACGACAAGCTGGGCCAGAGCGTCGCCCCCGACCTGCGGCCGCTCTACACCATCACGAACGGCATCGCCGGCCTGCTGCCGCCCGAAGCCAGCGACGAGGAAGAGGGCGGCGAAGAGGGTGAAGGCGGCGCCGAAGGCACGGGCGGCGGAAGTGGCCGCGCGCGTGGCCTGTCGGGCAGCGTGACCACGCGCGAAGAGGCGCTCAAGGCCATCGACCTCGTCATCGACTTCCTCGAACGCACCGAGCCCACCAACCCGGCGCCGCTGTTCCTGCGCCGCGCGCGCCAACTGGTCGGCCACAACTTCCTGCAGCTGATGAAGGTGCTCGCACCCGATGCGCTGGCAGAAGTGGCACGAATCGTCGGTGTAGACCCAGAATCGATCCAGGATCCCGATGCAGAGGCTTGACGAACAAGCCCAGTTGGAAGAAAACCCCCATCCTTTGGTCAGACCCACGTCATCCAGGAGCCCAGCATGAGCAGCAGCCAGAAATTCATCGCGCGCAACCGCGCCCCGCGTGTGCAGATCGAATACGACGTCGAGGTCTACGGCGCCGAGAAGAAGGTGCAGCTACCCTTCGTGATGGGTGTGCTGGCCGACCTGTCGGGCAAGCCGGCCGACCCGCTGGCCCCGGTGGCCGACCGCAAGTTCCTGGAAGTGGACGTCGACAACTTCGACGCCCGCATGAAGGCCATGAAGCCGCGCGTGGCCTTCGCCGTGCCCAATGCGCTCACGGGCGAGGGCAACCTCAGCGTCGACATCACCTTCGACAGCATGGACGACTTCTCGCCCGACGCCGTGGCGCGCAAGGTCGATTCGCTGAACAAGCTGCTCGAAGCGCGCCAGCAGCTGCAGAACCTGGTCACCTACATGGACGGCAAGGGCGGCGCCGAGGAACTTATTGGCAAGTTGATGGCCGACCCCGCGCTTCTGGGGGCCCTGGCCTCCTCTGCCAAGCCGAGTGACGCCTGATCCCGAACGCAGCAAACTAACAAACATCAGGAGCCCCGAATGGCCGAAACACAATCCGCCGCGTCGTTGGCCGGTGTCCAGCTGGAAGGTAACGACCTCGCGTCGCTGCTGCAGAAGGAATTCAAGCCCAAGAGCGACGACGCCAAGAGCGCCGTCGAGCAGGCCGTGCAGACCCTGGCCCAGCAGGCCCTGTCGCAGACCCAGCTGATCGGCAGCGACGTCGTCGCCTCGATCGAAGCCATGATCGCCGCCATCGACAGGAAGCTGTCGGAGCAGATCAACCTGATCATCCACCACGAAGACTTCCAGAAGCTCGAAGGTGCCTGGCGCGGCCTGCACTACATGGTGAACAACA
>CAYREA010000382.1:0-3679 GCA_964423075.1 uncultured Rubrivivax sp.
GTCTGCACGAGCGTGGTGTCGGTGGTCAGGCGGCTCAGCACCTCGCCGGTCTTGGTGCTCTCGAAGAACTCGGGGCTCTGGCGCAACACGTGGGCATAGACGGCGTTGCGCAGGTCGGCCGTGATGCGCTCGCCCAGCCAGGTGACGACGTAGAAGCGGCCGGCCGAGAACACGCCCAGCGCCAGCGCCACGCCGAACAGTGCCATGAAGTGACCGCGCAATTGCATCACTCGGTCACCGGGCTCGGTGGCCACCAGACCCTGGTCGATCAGCGTCTTCAGTGCCACCGGAAAGGCCAGGGTGCTGGCAGCGGCGAGTACCAGGAACAGGCCAGCCAGGAAGACCACGCCGCGGTAGGGGCGGATGAACGGCAGCAGGCCCGACAGCGAGCGCGGTGAACTGGCGGAAGGTCGCGGCGGGGTGTCGGTGGCCATGGCGGGCGAGTCTATGCGGCGGCCCGCCATCGGCTACACGCCGACACATAACGTGACGTTCCGCACCCCCCCGAGACTGTGGCACTTCAGGCAGGTCTGGATGTGGTCGAATAGAGGTATCACGTTCGCGCCTGATGAATCCGTCCAAGCCGCTCCTGCCCGTCACCACCGCGGTGACCCGGCCCGTTCCCCTGCCTGAAGCAGCCGCTGCGGCCCCGCGCGGGCAGCAGGGTGTGCCGCTGGGTATGGCCGGCCTGCTGCTGGGCCTGGGCGCCGTGCTGCTGGCGGCAGCGCTGGCCTACGGGGCGACGCTGCTGCTGCCCCAGGCACCCTGGGCGGCCGCGCTGGCCGCAGCCTTTGGCGTGACGCTGGCGGCGGCGCCGCTGGGCTGGGTGGTGTGGCGCCTGGCGCGCGACCTGGGCCCGTCCGAAGGCCGTGGCGACGCGGGTGCCGAACTGGCCGCCGGTGTATCGCGGGAACTCTTCATGAACCTGGCCGAACGCGAGTTCGCCCGCGCCCGCCGCTACGGCACCGGTGCGGCGCTGCTGCTGGTGGACGTCGACCGCTACGCCCGCCTGTGCGAAGCACGCGGCCCGTCTGCCGGCGCCGCCGTGCTGGCCGAACTGCTGGGCCAGACCGGCCCCACGCTGCGCACGGCCGACGTGCTGACGCATTTCGCCAGCGCCCAGATGGCCGTGTTCCTGGCCCATGCCGACGCCACCGGCGCGCTGGACGTGGCCGAGCGCATCCGCGAACGCGCCGAACAGATGGACATCTCGATCGACGGCGCCCAGCCGCCGCAGCGCCTGCGCGTGACGGTGAGCGCCGGCGTGGCCCACCTGCGGCCGGCCCACCTGAGCCTGTCGGCGCTGATCGACGACGCCCAGGACGCCGTGGCCGTGGCCCGCCAGGCCGGCGGCAACTGCGTGCGTGCCGCGCCGGTGGACGTCACCGCACCCGGCCAGCCCGGCAGCTGGCGCGAACGCCGCGCGCGTCCCAAGCAGGGCGGCCCCAGCTGAGCTGAGCCCCGGGCCTACATGCGCAGCCGCGCCGCGTAGCCCGTCATTTCCAGATAACCCAGGCCCACGCGCTGGCCCTGCGCATCGAGCAGTTCGCTCAGGCCTTCCCAGTAGATCGCCCCGGTGCTGCCGCGGCTGTCGAGTTCCTGCGCGTCGAGCAGGGCGCGCACGGTGTGGCGGCCGGCGGGTGTGTCCACCTGCCACTGCACCGGGTAGTCGGCGTTGCTGGCCGGGCTGCGCCAGCGGCGGCCGGCCTTGAACCGCACCTCGTCGGCGCTGAAGGCGCGCGCCGCGGCGCCGGCGCTGCGGTAGCTGCCACCGGCCCACAGCGTGCTGCCGTCCGCCCTGCGCATCACGAAGGCGGTGAGCGCGCTGCCGTCGAAGAGATTGAAGCCGATCCAGTCCCAGCCCACCGCCCCGGGCGGCAGGTAGGCGTCGCTCCATTCGTGGTCCATCCAGGCGCGGCCCTGGGCGTTGGTGGTGCGGCCGCGCAGCGTGACGCTGCCCGCAGCGGCCAGCTGGGGTTCGCTGACGTAGTGGCTGGCCTGCTCCTCGAGCGGGCCCTTGCGCGAATAGCCCCCGTCGCCCTGCAGCAGCAGGGGTTGGGTGCGGGCCAGGCGCAGGTCCAGGCCAAGTTCGCGGCCCGGCACGCGCGCCAGCCAGGCCTGGCCCTCGTCGACCAGCGTCCAGCCGCCCAGGCGCACCGCGCCGCGCTGCGTGGCCGCGGCGGCACCGGCGGCGTCGGGCGCGCCGTTCCAGCGCGTGATGCGCTGGTCGTGCCCGTGGTGGCCGTCGGCCAGCTGCGTGACGGCCGCATGCCCGAACAGCAACTGGCGCGCCGCGAAGCGGCTCTGCAGCCCTTCGGCCAGGCCCGTGCGGCTGCGGAAGAAGGTGACCTGGAAGCCGTGGCTCGGCGCGCTTTCGCTGCCCAGCCAGCCGGTGGCGTACCACCACTCGGTGCGTGTTTCCAGGTGCGCGCCATGGTCGCGCGGGAACTGCAACTCGCGCCCGCGGCGGATGGGCTGCGCCACGGTCGGCCCCGCGGCCACGGCCAGGGCCATCAACCAGGCACGGCGGCGCGGGTTCACTACCAGTCCTCCCGCACCGCCAGCACCGCCGAATGGCCGGCCGCCCGGCGCGCCGCGAAGGCCGCGGTGGCGGTGCCGGCTACCAGCACCGCCGCGGCCAGCAAGGCCAGGCGGCCCCAGGGCACGACGAGGTCCATGGTCCAGTGGAAGCTCTGCGGGTTGACCACGAACACCAGCACCATGCTCACCACCACACCCAGCACCAGGCCCACCAGCGTGCCGGCCGCCACCCAGGCGCCGCCTTCACCCGCCACCACGGCCACCACCTGGCGCCGCGTGAGGCCCAGATGCGCCAGCAGGCCGAATTCCTTGCGCCGCGCCAGCACCTGCGCCGACAGGCTGGCCGCGATGCCGATCAGCCCGATGGCGATGGCCACGGCCTGCAGGTAGTAGGTGACGGCGAAGCTGCGGTCGAAGATGCGCAGCGACAGGCGCCGCAACTCGGCGGCCGAGGCGAAGTCGAGCATCGCGGGGTCGGGCAGCAGGGCACGCAGCGCGGCCTGCACCGCGGCGGCATCGGCGCCGGGCTCGAGCCACAGCGACAGGTCGTTCTGGCGCTGGTCTCCGGTGATGCGCTGGTAGTCGGCCGTGTCCATCATCACCGCGCCGAACTGGCGCGCGTAGTCGCGCCACACGCCCAGCACGCGCACCGGCACGGCGGCGCTGCCGGCCAGGCCCAGCGGCAGGGTGAAGCTGCTGCCGGGCTCGGCGCCGTAGAGCGACACCATTGCCTCGCTGACGTACACACCCACCTCGCCCGGCCGCTGGGGCAGCGGTGCGGCCAGCAGCGGCAAGGCGGCCTGCGGGTCGGGCAGCGGGCGCGCGATCAGCGTGACGGCCGGGCGGTCGGCCGCCAGCTGCAGCGCGCGCAGGCGGGCGGCCAGCACGCGCTGCACGCCGGGCACGGCGGCGGCGCGGGTGGCGAAGTCGGGCGGCAGCCAGGCCTGTTCGGCCGCGCCGCTGCTGCCGGCCGAACGTGCATACAGGTCGGCGGGTAGCACGGTGGCCAGCCACTGGCTCACGCCGTCGCGAAAGCTCGCCACCATCACCGTCAGCGCCACCGACAGCGCCAGGCTGGACACGACGCCGGCCACCGCGGCCGTGGCGGTGCGGCGCTGGAAGCGGGCGCGCTGCAGCG
>CAYREA010000383.1:0-3674 GCA_964423075.1 uncultured Rubrivivax sp.
AGCGCCAGGCGCACATCGGCTTCGTTGGTGCTGAGGAACAGGTTGGCCGCCAGCGGCCGCAGGTAGCGCCAGGGCGGCTGGCCGCGCGTGAACACGCCGCGCTGCACCGGCAGGCCGTAGTGCTGGGCCGAACGGAACACGCGCATGCCCGAGACGGGGTCGTTGCGCGACAGGATCACCACCTCCACGCGCTGGCGGCCGTCGTTGAAGGCCAGCAGCTTGTTCACCAGCGAGAAGGCCACGCCGGGCCGCGCGGGTTGTTCCAGCCGCGCCAGCTGCAGCTGCATGTAGGCGCGGTCGTCGGCGGCCTCGAAGACGCGGTTCTCTTCCTCGAAGTCGAACAGCGCGCGCGAGGAGATGGCGACGACGAGCTGGCCTTGCAGGGTGGCGGGCATGGTGGCCCGAGCATGCCACGGGTGTCGACATCCTTGACAACGGCCGCGGCCGCGCCCGGCGTGGGCGACGCAAGGCGCTGATTCCAGAGCTGTTTTCGGCCTCGGCACACGTCTTGCCTCGTGCGCTGCGGACGTCCTGGTATGGGCCCGGACACACACCCCGGAGACGCACGATGACGAAGTTCCTCGCTTCCCTGTCCGCCGCCCTGGCCATCGGCCTGCCGGCCGCGGCCAGCGCCGGCACGGTGACGTTCAGCTACGGCGCCAGTTTCGGCGGCGTCAATATCGTGGCCTCGGGCCAGATGGAGATCGCCGATGTGGCGTCCGCCGACGGTTCCTTCCAGGTGCTGGACATCTCCGGCACCCGCACCGTCGACGCCGACATCCAGGACATCACCGGCATCGCCAGCGGCGGCAACTTCCTGTTCGACAACAAGCTGTTCCTCGACCCGGCGCTGAACAACGGCCTGTACTTCAACCTGTACGGGCTGCTGTTCACCACCAGCTCCAGCTTCAGCGGCGACCACACCGTCAACGTGTTCGACAACTTCAACGGCGACTACGGCAACCCGGCCGGTTATGGCGAGTCGTCATCGCCCGCCAACCCGGCCTTCAACCCGGTGGCCTACGTCTCCTACCTGAACATCCAGCAGGTGCCGGAGCCCGGCAGCCTGGCGCTGGTGGCGGTGGCGCTGCTCGGCGCCGCGGGCATCGGCCGGCGAGCGCGTGGCTGAGCAGTAGCGCGCGTCGTTCATCGCGCTGCCACATCCGCGGAGCAGACTCCGCTGGCATGTGGATGCAGGGAGCACCGCCATGACCACCACCCTCCGCCCCGAAGATCGCCAGCGCCGCAGGCCCGACCCCGCACCTTGGGCCGACACGCTGCCGACCTTCTTCCGCAGCGAGGCCTTCGCCGAAGACCTGGAAGGCCCGGCCGTGCTGGCCACGGCACCTGTGGCCGTGGGCTCCGCGCCACGCGGGCAAGCGCTGGCCTGGGGCATATTGCCGCGCCTGGCCTGGCGCTGAGGGGCTTCCCCCGTTCCCGGGGCGGGCCACCGGGCCGGCGCGGCACAATCGTGCCGCTGCCGTCCCGAAAGCCCCGATGAGACCCCTGCTGCTCGCCCTGTTGTTCGCCGCGCCGGTGCTGGCCGCGCCGGCCCACCAGCATGGGGTGGCCGCGCTGGATGTGGCGGTCGAGCCCGGCCGCGTGACGCTGGACCTGGACATACCCCTGGACAACCTGCTGGGCTTCGAGCGCGCACCGCGCACCGACGCCGAACGCGAACGCGCCGCCGCGGTGGTGAAGAAGCTCAACGCGGCCGAGGGGCTGTTCCGCATCGACTCCGCCGCCGGCTGCACACTGGCCAAGGTGACGCTGGTGTCGGCCCCGCTGGGCCTGGGCACGGCGCTCGTCGACAAGGAAGGGCATGCCGACCTGCAGGGCCGCTTCGAATTCACCTGCAAGGCCGGCAGCAAGGCCGGTTTCGTCGAGGTGGGTCTGTTCGACGCCTTCAGCGCGCTCAAGCGCATCGACCTGCAGGTGGTCACCCCGCGCGGCCAGCTCAAGGCCACGCTGGTGAAGCCCGCGTCGCGCGTGGCGCTGGCGCGCTGAGGCCCCGCCGGCGGTGCTGGCGCTGCACGAGGTTCGATACGCCTGGCCCGGGGCCGGGGCTGACTGCCTGGCCATCGAGCAGCTTTCCGTCGCCGCCGGCAGCAAGGTCTTCCTGCATGGCCCCAGCGGCTGCGGCAAGAGCACGCTGCTGGGCCTGATGGCCGGTGTGCTGGTGGCGCGCAGCGGCCGCGTGGAACTGCTGGGCCAGGACTGGGCCGCGCTGCCGGCGGGCCGGCGCGATGCGCGGCGTGTCGACCATGTCGGCGTGATCTTCCAGCAGTTCAACCTGCTGCCCTACCTGACCGTGCTGGACAACGTGCTGCTGCCCACGCGCTTCTCGGCCGCGCGCGCCGGCCGCTGCGCCGGCAGCCCGGCGCAGGCAGCGCGTTTGCTGCTGCAGCGCGTGGGCCTGCCCGAAGCGCTGTGGCCGCGCCGCGCCGACGCCCTGAGCGTGGGCCAGCAGCAGCGCGTGGCGGCGGCGCGGGCGCTGATCGGCGCGCCCGAACTCGTGATCGCCGACGAACCCACGTCGGCGCTGGACGCCGCGCTGCGCGACGACTTCATGGCGCTGCTGATGGACGCCTGCGCGGCGGCCGGCAGCACGCTGGTCTTCGTCAGCCACGACGAGCGACTGGCGGCGCGCTTCGACAGCAAGCTGTCGCTGCCGGAGCTGAACAAGGCCGTCGCCACATGAACGCGCTGCTGCACATAGCCGCGCGCAGCGCGTGGAATCGGCGCGGCACGCTGGCGCTGGTGATGCTGTCCATCGCACTGGCCACTGCGCTGCTGCTGGGCCTGGAGCGGCTGCGCACCGACATCCGCAGCAGCTTCTCGCTGGCCGTCAGCGGCACCGACCTCGTGGTGGGCGCACGAACCGGGCCGGTGCAGCTGATGCTGTACGCCGTGTTCCGCGTCGGCGGCGCCACCAACAACATCCGCATGGACAGCGTGAAGGCCATCGCCGCGCACCGCGCCGTGGCCTGGGTGGTGCCGATCAGCCTGGGCGATTCGCACCGCGGCTACTCGGTGCTGGGCACCACGCCCGACTACTTCACGCGCTTTCTCTATGGCGACCGGCAGCCGCTGGCCATCACGCAGGGCCGCGCTTTCAC
Source organism: uncultured Rubrivivax sp. (assembly GCA_964423075.1). Taxonomy (GTDB): domain Bacteria; phylum Pseudomonadota; class Gammaproteobacteria; order Burkholderiales; family Burkholderiaceae_C; genus Rubrivivax. Next base: position 3,120 of record CAYREA010000383.1, read on the forward strand.
CGGCACGCTCGACGGTCTCTACGAAGCCGTGCTCGGCGCCGAGGTGGCCGATGCCCTGGGTTATCGCCTGGGCCAGCGCATCACGCTCAGCCACGGCCTGGGCGGGCTGGGCGGCGACCTGGCGGCCGAACATGGCGACAAGCCCTTCACCGTGGTGGGCATCCTCGCGCGCACGGGCACGCCGGTGGACCGCACGGTGCACGTCAGCCTGCAGGCCATCGAGGCCATCCACCTCGACTGGGCCGGCGGTGCGCCCGTGCCGGGCATGGCCATCGCACCCGAGATGGCGCGCAAGTTCGAGCTCGAACCCAAGCAGGTGACGGCGGCGCTGGTGGGGCTGAAGAGCCGCGTGGCGGTGTTCAACGTGCAGCGTTTCGTCAACGGCTACGAGCCCGAGCCGCTGCTGGCCGTGCTGCCCGGCGTGGCGCTGGACGAACTGTGGACGGCCGTGGGCATCGGCGAGAAGGCGCTGCTGGCCATCAGCGGGCTCGTGGCCCTGGTCAGCCTGGCCTCGCTGGTGGCCGTGGTGCTGGCGGGCCTGAACGAACGCCGGCG
>CAYREA010000384.1:0-3672 GCA_964423075.1 uncultured Rubrivivax sp.
TGGCGTTGATCTCCTGGTGCGGCACGTAGGGCGGCACGTAGATGAAGTCGCCCGGGCCGGCTTCGGCGGTGAATTCGAGCGCCTCGCCCCAGCGCATGCGGGCGCGGCCCTTCACCACGTAGATCACGCTCTCCAGCGGCCCATGGTGATGGGCACCGGTCTTGGCATCGGGGTGGATGTGCACGGTGCCGGCCCACAGCTTCTGCGCGCCGACGCGGGCGAAGTTGATGGCGGCCTTGCGGTCCATGCCGGGTGTCTGCGCGGTGTTGGCGTCGAGCTGGCCGGCGGGCACCACGCGCACGCCATCGTGTTTCCAGCGCGGGTCTTGTTCGTCGCTCATGGGGGGCTCCTGCTGCGGGCCGGCCATTGTGCGGCGGCCACGCAGAGAGCCCAGCACAACCAGGCCGACCACAGCGTGTGGCTGGGGTAGTGCGCGCCACGCACCATCTGCGCGGCGCCGAAAAGCAGGCCGGCGAGCAGCACCGCGGCCAGCCACAGCCGGGCCTTCATCGCGTCATGTCCGCGCCACAGGAAGTACAGGCCGAAGAAGCCGAAGGCGGCCACGGCGTGGCCCGAAGGGAAGCAGCGGCCCGCGCCGCCGTCGGGCACACCCACGCGCCAGTGCGACACGTACTGCGCCGCGCCGCCGAACATCGCCAGGTCCCAGGGGCAGCTGGTGAGGCTGAAGCGCTTGATGGCGGGCACGGCGACGATGGCCAGCAGCATGATGCCGATCCAACGCCAGCGTTCGGCACGCCCTGGGGCGCCCGCGCTGCCGGCGACCGGTGTGCGCAGCGCATCCACCATCAGCAGCGCCAGCAGCAACCAGGCGGCCAGGCGGCCGCCGTCGTGCAGCAGCCGGCTGGCCCAGAAGGTCTGGCGTGCGGCAAAACCGGCGCCACTGCCGAACAGGCGCGCGGTGGCGAGGTCTGCGCCGGTGGCGTCCCAGGCCAGCAGCAGCAGCAGGGTGAAGCCGGTGATCAGCAGGTCGCGGCGCAAGGTGAGGTTCATGGCGCGGCGCGGCAGCCTTGCGCCAGGTCCCACTTCGGTTCGTAGAGCGCGGTCTTCACGTCGACCAGGCCCAGCAGCGTGTGGAAGAGGTGGTCGTGCGTGGCGGGTTCCCTGGCGCGGCGCTGCAGGCAGGCCATGTCCAGGCCCAGCGACTTCGGCGCGCCGGCCGACAGCCACAGCAGCATGGGCACGCGCTTCTGCAGGTCGGGCGCGATGGCATAAGGCAGGCCATGCAGGTAGAGGTTGTTCTCGCCCAGCGACTCGCCGTGGTCGGACACGAACAGCACCGCCGAATCCACCGCACCCGCCGCCGCCTGCAACTGCTTGATCAGGCGGGCCAGCACGTGGTCGGTATAGAGCAGGGCGTTGTCGTAGGCGTTGACGATCTCTGCCTGGCTGCACTTTTGCAGGTCGTCGAACTCGCAGGCCGGCACGAAGCGCTTGAACGCCGGCGGGTAGCGGCGGAAGTACGAGGGCCCGTGGTTGCCCAGCATGTGCAGCACCAGGAACTGGGTGGCGGGCTTGCCAGCCTGCAGCGCGCCCAGACGTTCGGGCAGGCCGGCGAGCAGGCCTTCGTCGAGGCAGCGGCCTTGACTACAGATGCCACTCATTTTGAGATCTACCACGTGGTCCTGCGGCAGCCCGGCGCAGACACCCTTGCAGCCCGACTGGTTGTCGCGCCACCACACGCCCACGCCGGCGCGCGCCAGCACGTGCAGCAGCGATTCGCTGCCGCGGATGACGGCCTCGTCGTAGTCGCGCCGGCCCACCGGCGCGAACATGCAGGGCAGCGAGACCTCGGTGTTGGTGCCGCAGCTCGTCACCTCGGCGTAGCTCACGAGCGGCTCGGTGGCCGCCAGCGCGGCCAGCTCGGGCGTGGTCTGGCGGGCATAGCCGTTCAGGCCCCAGTTGGCAGCGCGTGCGGTCTCGCCCACCACCATCACCACCAGCAGCGGCTTCGTGCGCGCGGCGTAGGCCGGGCCGGCCTGGGCGTCCAGGCCGATGGGCTGGCGCGGCTTGGCCGCCCCCTTGGCCTGCGCCGCCGCCACGGCGCCCAGGCTGTACAGGTAGTTGGCCGGCGTGGCCAGGTAGCGCATGTCCTTGTGGTTGCGCATCAGCGACGCGAAGGGCTGGAAGATCAGCAGCAGCGTGCCCACCAGCACCGCCAGCGCCACCAGCAAGCTGCCCGCGCGCACCAGGGTCGCGCGCAGCAGCGGCCGCGGCACGATGCGCACCCGCCACAGCAGCAAGAGCGGCAGCACGGCGAAAAGCAGCAGGTGCGGCACGAGCCGCCACGAGAACAGCTCGCGCGCCTCGGCCACGTCGGTGCGCATCACGTTGCGCAGCATCGTCGGGTCGAGGTAGACGCTGAACGACTGCATGAAGTGGGTGGCGAAGGCCGTGCCCACGATCAGCACCGCCAGCAGCGGCTTGATGATCTGGCGCGGGCTCACCAGCGCCAGCAACACGAAGTGCAGCGCCGCCAGCATCACCACCAGCGCCGCAGCGAAACCCCAGGTGCCCGGCAGCGACAGGTCGCGCTCCTTCAGCGCCGCCGACAGGAACAGGCCGTTGGCCGTCAAGGCCCAGAACAGGCTGGCCACCAGCAGCAGGGGCTCGGTGGCCAGAGGCAGCGTGAAACGCGCGCGCGCAGGGTGGGCAACGGACATGATCCGATTGGACCCCACCAGGATTAGCTGAATCTGAAGCAGAAACCCGTAGAAAGCGGCTCTGATTGAGCAGAATCGCCGGCCAGCCGACCCGAGGAAACACCGATGACCGAGCCCGATGCCAGCGCGATGAAGAGCCGCGGCGGCCTGCGACGCGTGTGGAACGCGATGCGCTATTCCCTGGCCGGCCTGCGCGCCGCCATCCGCCACGAGGCCGCCTTCCGCCAGGAACTGGCCCTGGGTGTGCCGATGCTGCTGCTGGTGCCCTTTGTCGCCCCCGGCCGCTGGCAGGCGCTGCTGATGGCCGGCACCGTGGTGGCGGTGTGGGTGACGGAACTGCTGAACTCGGCCGTCGAGGCCCTGGCCGACACCATCAGCACCCAGCACCACCCGCTGCTGGGCCGCGCCAAGGACATCGGCAGCGCGGCCGTGATGCTGGCCCTCTTCTTTGCCGGCTTCACCTGGGCCGTGGTGCTGTGGCCATGAGCGCGCCGGGCCGCTCCCAAGCGCTCATCCCGGAGCGCGCAGCGCGGAGGGCATTCCAATGAATGCGTCGCTGCCGCTGGCCGGGCTGAAGGTGCTGGAACTGGGCCAGCTGATCGCCGGCCCCTTCGCCGCCAAGACCCTGGCTGACTTCGGCGCCGAGGTCATCAAGATCGAGCCGCCCGGCACCGGCGACCCGCTGCGCAAGTGGCGGCTGCTGAAGGACGGCACCTCGGTGTGGTGGCAGGTGCAGGCGCGCAACAAGCAGAGCGTGGCGCTGGACCTGAAGGACGCCGCAGCGCAGGACCTGGTGCGCCGCCTGGCCGACGAGAGCGACGTGCTGGTGGAGAACTTCCGCCCCGGCGCGCTGGAAGGCTTCGGCCTCGACCCGGTGTTGCTGATGCAGCGCAACCCGCGCCTGATCGTGCTGCGCATCAGCGGCTACGGCCAGACCGGGCCCTACCGCGACAAACCCGGCTTCGGCGTGGTGGCCGAGGCGATGGGCGGC
>CAYREA010000385.1:0-3636 GCA_964423075.1 uncultured Rubrivivax sp.
TGGGTGTGCTGATGGCCAGCGCGCGCCGCACCGCGCAGGCGCTGCACCCGACCAATTTGCACGTCAACGTGAAGCTCTTCCCGCGCGACACCATCCAGAGCCGCATGCCCAACCCCGAGTGGCTGGAGCAGTGGCTGGACAAGCAGATCCAGTTCGACGCCGTGTGGGAGAACAAGGTCGTCGAGCGCATCCTGCACAACCTGAGCCTGCTGATGGAGCGCAGCTTCGCCAGCGTCCAGGAGCTCAACCGCTACCGCAAGGAAGTCACCGCGTCGCTGCAGCTGGCGAAGCCCGCGGCCGGTTGACCAGCCAGATCCCCACGCACACGGCGGCCAGCGCCGTGAGCAGCCGCGGCGTCAGCGGCTCACCCAGCAGCAGCACCCCGGCCAAGAGGCCGAACAGCGGCGTCAGCAGCGTGAAGGCCGAGATGCGCGTGGCCGGGTAGTGGCGCACCAGCCAGAACCACACCAGGTAGCTGGCGAAGGTGATCACCACGGTCTGGAACACCAGCACCAGCCAGCTCAGGCACGACAGCGAAACCGGCACCACCTCGCCCTGCACGGCGGAAGCGGCGCACAGCGCCAGGGCCGAGATGCCCAGCTGGTACAGCAGCGACTTCTCCGGCAGTGCCGTGGCCAGCTTCGTCGCCCGCATCACGAGCGTGGTGCAGCCCCACAGCAGCGCCGCCGCGATGCCGAAGGCGTCGCCCAGCCACTGCTGCGCGCCCGCCGCCGGCTGCGTGAAGCCTTCGGCGAAGGCCCACACCACACCGCCGAAGGCCAGCGCCAGGCCGGCCACCTGCAGCGCGTGCAGGCGCTCGGCGTGGCTGATCAGCGGCATGCCGGCCGCCACGACGAAGGGCGCCAGGTACAGGAACACCGCCATGCGCGAAGCGGTGGTGTATTGCAGGCCGACGAAGATGCAGCCGAATTCGGCCGCGAACAGCAGCCCGGCCAGCAGGCCGGCGCGGCCGGTGCCGTCGGCGCGCAGCACGGGCAGGCCCCGCTGGCGGCACCACAGCAGCAAGAGCAGCGCGGCACCCAGCGAACGCACGCCGGCCTGCAGCAGCGGCGGGATCTGCTGCAAGCCGACCTTGGCCGCTACCTGGCCCAGGCCCCAGATGGCGCAGCAGGCCACCAGCAGCGCAATGGCCAGCGCGTCGAGTTCGGTCTTGCGGCCGTCGCTCACGTTGCATCACCGCGCGTCAGTGCCAGCGCCAGGCCCGCGCACACCAGCCCGGCCAGCGCCCCGCTGGCATGCGCGAGCGGCGCGGTGGCGATGTCGAATCCGCCGCCACCCGGGCGCAGCGGCGCGCCCCAGGGCTCTTCCAGCGCCAGTTTGATCAGCAGACCCCCCAGCACCGCGCCGCCCAGCAGGCGCCGCGGGCCGGTTTCGGCCACCACCAGCGCCAGCCCTGCCACCGCCACGCCGGCATGCAGCACGCCGGAGAGTCCGCCGTAGTGCGCCAGCGCCGGCTGCACCAGCAGGCCCAGCTGCGTCAGCGGCCAGGCCGCCAGCCAGGCCAGCACCAGCGGCCAGCCCAGGCGCCCTGCATAACCGAAGGCACCGACCACCAGCGCGCCCGCCAGGTTGGCACCCAGGTGCAGTGGGCTCCAGTGCACGAAGGCGGCGCTGAAGGCGCGCCAGGGTTCGGCCGCCGCCAGCGCGGGCTGCCAGTCCAGCAGCGGCGCCGGCAGCGCGAAGGCCACGATCGAGGCCGCGGCCAGCAGCGCCGCGAGGCCGGCCCAGGCACGGCCTGCCGCCATCAACCGAACACCGCCCGCCACAAGGCCAGCACGGCGTCGCGCGGGCCGGCTTGCGCGTCGGTGTCGAACTGGGTCGGCTTCTCGTCGAGCCGGGCCCGGTGCTGGGCGCGGCGCAATTCGCGGTAGGCGTCGGCCGCGGCCTGGCCCACACCCGCCGGCAGCAGGCCCTGGACTTCGGCGCGCTGCAGCAGCGCGATGTTGCCGGCGTTGTCCAGCAGCGTGGGGTGTGCGGCGCTGTGCGCCAGCACCAGGTACTGCACCGCGAACTCCACGTCCATCATGCCGCCGGGGCTGTGTTTCACGTCGAAGCGGCCCGCCGGCACCGGGCGCGCGGCGCGCACCTTCTCGCTCATGGTACGCACCTCCTCGCGCAGCGCCGTGGCGTCGCGCGGCGCCGTCAGAACGGCGCGGCGCGTGGCCTCGAAGCGCGGCGCCACGGCGGTGCAGCCGGCGGCGAAACGCGCGCGGGTCAGTGCCTGGTGCTCCCAGGTCCAGGCGGCGTTGCTGCCGCGGCCGTCCTGGTAGCGCTCGAAGGAATCGATGGACGTGACCAGCAGCCCCGAGTTGCCGTTGGGGCGCAGCGCGGTGTCGATGTCGAACAGCTCGCCGGCGGACGTGCGCAGCGTGAGCCAGGTGATCAGCTTGCGCACGAAGGCAGCGTAGACCTCCTGCGCGCGCTGCTTGTCGGTTTCGTCGCTGTCGTCGTAGACGAAGACCACGTCCAGGTCGCCGCCGTAGCCGAGCTCCTTGCCGCCCAGCTTGCCGTAGGCGATGACGGCCAGCCCCGGCACGGGCCGGTGGCGCTGCTTGAGCAGCGCCCAGCACCAGCGCAGCGTGGTTTCGAGCAGGGTGTCGGCCAGGGCCGACAGGTCGTCGGCCACCTGCTCGACGGTGAGCGCCGCTTCGACGTCCCGCACCAGGATGCGGAAAACCTCGGCGTGGTGGGCGTGGCGCAGGGTGTCGAGCAGCTTCTCTTCGTCGTCTTCGCCGGCGCGCTGCCAGGCGGCCACGCGCCCGTCCAGGTCGGCCTGCAGCGCGGCGCGGTCGAAGCGCTGGTGCAGCAGGCGTTCGTCGGCGAGTTCGTCGATCACACCCGGGTGGCGCATCAGGTACTGCATGGGCCAGCGCGCCAGGCCCAAGAGGCGCAGCAGGCGGCGATGCACCTCGGGCCGCTCGAGCAGCAGCGCCAGGTAGCTTTCGCGGCGCAGCAGCGGCTCCAGCCAGTCGATGAAGCGCGTGGCGCCGGCGGCGGTGCAGGCCTGCGCCTGCAGCGCCTGCGCGGTCTTCTGCACCAGGCGGCCCAGGCGCAGGCGGTTCTCGTCGCGCAGCGCCAGCACACGCGGCAGCGCGGCCAGGCTACGCACACGTTCGGCCAGCTCTTCGGGCAGGCGCTCGAGCAGTGCTTCGCTGTCGATGGCCAGAGGGCCGGGCCCGCAGCTGCGGCAGGCGCCGCCGCGGGCCGTGTCGGCGGGTGCGCTGCCCTGGCCTTCGCGCAGCAGCGTGTCGAACTCGGCGGCGACGAACTCGCGGATCTCCAGCAACTCGTCGAGCATGGCGCAGGAAGGCGGCCGGTCCTTGGGCTGGCCCAGGCTCAGCGCCAGCCACACCAGGTCTTCGTCGGCCGCAGGCAGCAGGTGGGTCTGCTGGTCGTCGAGGTACTGGATCCGGTGCTCGATACGGCGCAGGAAGGTGTAGGCCGCGGCCAGCCGCTCGGCCGTCTCGGCCTTCATCAGCCCGCGCCCGGCCAGGCGCTGCAGGCCGCGCAGCGTGCTGCGGGTGCGGATCTCGGGGAAGTGGCCGCCGCGCACCACCAGGATCAGCTGCACGATGAACTCGATCTCGCGGATGCCGCCGCGCGAGAGCTTCACGT
>CAYREA010000386.1:0-3605 GCA_964423075.1 uncultured Rubrivivax sp.
TGGACCGCGACCGCCTGGCCATGCTGCTGGCCGTGCTGCACCGCCACGCCGGCGTGGCCTGCCTGGACCAGGACGTGTTCGTGAATGCCGTGGGCGGCGTGCGCATCGGCGAGCCGGCGGCCGACCTGGCGGTGCTGCTGGCCATCCAGGGCAGCCTGCGCGGCAAGCCGCTGCCGCGCGGCTTCATCGCTTTCGGCGAAGTGGGCCTGGCCGGCGAGGTACGCCCGGCGCCGCGCGGGCAGGAGCGCCTGAAGGAAGCCGCCAAGCTGGGCTTTTCCATCGCCGTCGTGCCCAAGGCCAACGCGCCGAAGAAGGCCATCGAAGGGCTGACCGTGCACGCCGTGGAGCGTGTGGAAGAGGCGATGGACCTGGTGCGCGGGCTCTGATCCCCCAAACCTCGGTTGTCGAGGGGACACACGGGCCGCGCCAGATCGCCTACTCTGGTGCGCATGAAGCGTCTCACCCAATTCCTTCGCCGCATCGGTTTCTTGCTCGCGCTGGCCGCCACGGCCGCGCAGGCGCAGGGCGAGGTGCAGATCAACGGCCGCGCCCTTGACGAAGCCCAGCGCAAGACGCTGGCGGCGCTGGAGCAGCGCATCGGCCCGGTGCCGCCCGGCGCCTACTGGTACGACATGCGCACCGGCGCTGCCGGCCGCTGGGGCGGGCCGGTGGCGGCCTTCCTGCCGCCGGGCCTGCCGCTGGCCGGGCCGCTGCCAGCGCAGGCCTCGGGCGGCGGCGACGGGCGGCTGACCGCGGTGTTCATCAACGGCCGCGAGCTGCACCCTTCCGACGTGATGGCGCTGCGCGAGTACGGGCCGGTCTATCCGGGCCGCTACAGCTGGGACACGAACGGCAACGTCAGCCTCGAAGGCGGCATGTATCTCTTCAATTTCTATGCTGTGCTGAACGCGCGCAACAGCCGCGGTGGCGGGGGCGGCGGCACCTACTACCGCAGCGACATCTCGCGCGGCGAAAGCACCACGGTGACGCGCGGCTGCGCTGCGGTGAGCGGGCGCCTGAGTTCGAGCGACTCGTCCAGCGGCTACTCGTACTACGTCGGCTGCAACTGAGCGGCGTCTAGCCCCCGGCCCTTGCAGGGCCGGGCGGGCCACCCCATATTCCGGCTTCGTGGCAATGGCGCCGACGGAGGCCCGTGATGTGGAAACGTGTGGCAATGCTATGGACCCTGGTGCGCACCGACGCGCGCCTGCTCTGGGCCGCGCTGCAGCACCCGCTGTCGCCGCGCTGGTTGAAGCCGGCGGTGGTGCTGATGGTGCTGTACGTGGTGTCGCCCATCGACTTGATTCCCGACGTCGTGCCCTTCCTGGGCGTGGTGGATGACATCGTGCTCGTGCCGCTGGCCGTGCGCTTCGTGCTGCGGCGCCTGCCGGCCGCGGTGCGCGCCGACATCGGCGTGCGCGGCTGACGATGAAGTTCGGCGTCGTTTCCGACATCCACGGCAACCTGCCTGCACTTGAGGCCGTGGTGTCCGACGCCGGTGCGGTGGACGCCTGGCTGAACCTGGGTGACATCCTCAGCGGCCCGCTGTGGCCGGCCGAGACGGCCAACTGGTTGATCGCGCGCGGCTGGTTCACCATGGCCGGCAACCACGAACGCCAGCTGCTGACGCAGGCCCTGCCGCGCATGAGCCGCACCGACCGCCACACCGCCGGGCGCCTGGCGCCCGCGCACCGCGCCTGGCTGGCCGCCTTGCCGCCGCAGCTGCGCCCCATGCCCGGCCTGCTGTGCGTGCACGGCACGCCGGCTTCAGACCTGGTGTACCTGCTGGAGACCGTCACCCCCGCCGGCCTGCGCGCGGCCACGCCCGCCGAAGCGGCCGAACGCCTGGGCGCGCCCGACGCCGCGCTGGTGCTGTGCGGCCATTCGCACGTGCCGCGCGACGTGGTGGTGAACGGCGTGCGCGTGCTCAACCCCGGCAGCGTGGGCCTGCAGGCCTACGACGACGAGCACCCGCATCCGCACGTGGTGGAAGTCGGCAGCCCGCATGCGCGGTACGCCTGGGTGGAGAGCACGCCGCACGGCTGGCAGGTGGCACTGCGCGAGGTGGCCTACGACTGGGAAGCCGCAGCGGCCCAGGCCGAGCGGCACGGCCGCGGTGACTGGGCCGACGCCCTCCGCACAGGCCGCGTCGGACGCCGCGAGTCGGCTGTCGCCTAGCCCAGCCGCTCGGCCAGCGCGTGGCGCAGGCCGTAGGCCAGGCGCCGCGACTCGTTGCCCAGCCGGTAGGCGTAGGTGGAAAAGCGCTTGCTCCAATGGAACTTGCGCGGCTGCCCCGGCGGCGACACGATGGTGGTGGCGATCTGGTCGTCGTGCCCGCAGGGCGTGGGCGTGACCAGGCGGAACTTCAGGCCGAAGCGCCAGCCCTGGTCGAACACATGGTCGTAGGGCAGGCTCATCGGCAGCAGGCCGCCGGGTTCGCGCAGCCAGGCCTGCGCGGCCTTGCGGTTCATGATGTACGCGCTGCTGCCGGTGACGCGGCTCAGCATCACCGCGAGAAAGTGGCCGGGCGCCACTTCCAGCACACGCACCGGCGTGCCGCGGTGCACGGCCGAGAGCTTCACGGCGTCCCAACGCCCCGGGTTCGCCATCAGGCCCTGCAGCACGGCGGGCAGGCTGTCGTGCAGCATCACGTCGTCTTCCAGCACCAGCGCGAACTCGGCCGTGCTGGCCAGGAAGCGGCGCATCACCTCCACATGCGACAGGTAACATCCCAGCTCGCCCAGCACCGGTGTCATGCCGTGCTTGCGGCAGTAGCCGGCTTCGTCCAGCAGGCTGCGCTGCTCGGGGCTGAGGGTGCGCGCGTCCACGGCGGGCAGGCGCACGAAGGGCAGTTGCAGGCGCTGCAGCTGCGCACTGATGCGGGCCAGCCGGTCCGTGGCCCGGTCGAGGTTGATGACCCATGTCTGCAAACGATCCATCGTTCCCATTGTCAGCCAAGGTGCGGCCGTGAAGGCCTGGCTGGGCTGGGCCCTGGCCGTGCTGGCGGTGGCCGCGGGTTACCAGGGCTGGGGCTGGGCCGGCGTGGCGCTGGCGGTCACGGTCATCGCCTTCTGGCTGCTGCTCGAATTCAGCCGCAGCCTGCGTGTGCTGCGTGAAGCCGCGGGCGCGCCGGTGGGCTCGGTGGCCAATGCGGTGATGCTGAACGCGAAGCTGGAAGCCGGCATGCGGCTGCCGCAGATCCTGAAGCTCACGCGCAGCCTGGGCCGGCCGGTCTCGCAGGAGCCCGAGGTCTGGGCCTGGGCCGACGCGGCCGGCGACGAGGTGCAGGTGACGCTGCGCGCCGGCCTGGTCGCCGCCTGGGAATTGAAGCGGGCCGGCGCCTAGAATTGCGGGCTTCCCGCACCCTCCACGCACGAAGGAAAACCCATGTCGATGTCCGATCGCGACGGCAAGATCTGGATGGACGGCCAGCTCGTCGAGTGGCGCGACGCCAAGATCCACGTGCTGAGCCACACCCTGCACTACGGCTGTGGCGCCTTCGAGGGTGTGCGGGCCTACAAGACGGCACAGGGCACCGCCATCTTCCGCCTGCAGGAGCACACCGAGCGCCTGTTCAACAGCGCCAAGATCCTGCGCATGAAGAT
>CAYREA010000387.1:0-3595 GCA_964423075.1 uncultured Rubrivivax sp.
GCGTGATGTACTGGAACAAGGTCTACGAAGGCGCGATGGGCTGGACCAGCGAGCTCAGCAAGTTCGGCGGCCACGCCTTCATGGCCGACCCGCACCGCATCATCACCTTCGGCGGCAAGCCGCTGGCGCCGGCCGAGGTGGAAAGCCCCTACATCATCCGCGTGGCGATTGCGCTGCTGATGCTGGCGGCCAGCATCCCCGGCAAGAGCACCATCAGGAACGCCACCCCGGTGCGGCGCGCGCACCCGCGCTTTGCCGAGAACATCCGCGCACTGGGGGCGCAGATCGAGTGGGTGGAAGGCGACTGAGGCGGGCATGGCGAAGAAGGACCGACACGTCAGCCAGACGCCGGCCACCCAGCTGCTGCGCCAGGCCGGCGTCACCTTCACCGAACACCCCTACGACTACGTCGACCACGGCGGCACGGCCGAAAGCGCCCAGCAGCTGGGCGTGCCCGAGCACGAGGTGGTGAAGACGCTGGTGATGCAGGACGACAAGGCGCAACCCCTCATCGTGCTGATGCACGGCGACCGCCAGGTCAGCACCAAGAACCTGGCGCGCGACATCGGCGCGAAGAGCGTGGAGCCCTGCAAGCCCGAGGTGGCGCAGCGCCACAGCGGCTACCTGGTGGGCGGCACCTCGCCTTTCGGCACGAAGAAGGCCATGCCGGTGTACGTGGAAGCCACGGTGCTGGAGCTGCCGCGCATCCTGATCAACGGCGGGCAGCGCGGCTACCTGGTGGGCATCACACCGCAGGTGCTGGTGCAGCTGCTGCAGGCCCGGCCGGTGCGCTGCGCGCTGGCCTAGGCGCGGCGGTTGGCGTGCGCAGACCAGCTGGCCAGCTGGTCGGGCGTGGCGTCCCAGTCGCTGCCGAAGAGTGACGGGCCGCGCTGGTACATCCACAAGGCCGTGCGCGCGGCCTCGGCGTCGCCCAGGTCGGCCAGGGCGGTAAAGCGGCCGTAGGCCTCGGGGAAACGACCCGCGCGGAAGGCCGCGATGGCGCGCTCGTGCAGCAGCGCGGCGTGGCGGCTTCGGCTGGCCAGCGCGGGCGTCGCGACGGGAAGGCTGGTCGCCAGCGCCAGTTTCAAGGCCGTGCGGCGGGTGGGTTGTGGGCACATGGTCCGGTCCTTGGCAAAGTGGCGAAGCACGCCGATGCCTGTAAGACGCGAACGGCCGCCGGATGCGGTCATTCCCACCCCTGAGAGGGACTGCCAGCGCCGTAAACTCTGCAGCGCATGAACGCCTTGCCTCCTTACCTCGTCCTGGCCGCCGCCCTGCTGGGCGGCTACCTCATCGGCTCGCTGTCCTTCGCCGTCATCATCAGCCGCGCCATGGGCCTGGCCGACCCGCGCAGCTACGGCAGCAAGAACCCCGGTGCCACCAACGTGCTGCGTTCGGGCAACAAGGCCGCCGCGGTGCTGACGCTGGCCTTCGACGCGCTGAAGGGTTACGTGCCGGTGCTGCTGGTGCTGATCTGGGGGCCGCGTTTCGGCCTGGGCGACACCGCGGCGGCCTTCACCGGCCTGGCCGCATTCCTGGGCCACCTGTGGCCCGTGTTCTTCCGCTTCCAGGGCGGCAAGGGCGTGGCCACGGCGGCCGGGGCCATCATGGGCATCAACCCGCTGCTGGGGCTGTTCACGCTGGCCAGCTGGCTGCTGGTGGCCTTCTTCCTGCGCTACTCGTCGCTGGCTTCGCTGGTGGCGGCGGTGTTCGCGCCCTTTTTCCAGGTGCTGATCTGGGGGCCCGAGAGCTCCACGCTGGCCATCGCCGTGATGAGCCTGCTGCTGGTGTGGCGCCACGAAGGCAACATCCGCAAGCTGCTGGCCGGCACCGAAAGCAAGCTCGGCGCGAAGGCCGCGCCCGTGGCCCCGCCGCCGGCGCAGCCAGCGCCTGGCCACGCCGCGCACGTGCACACGCACCGTGGCGCGCAAAGCCACCACGCCAAACACCACAAGGGACATTGAGATGACCACCATCCAGCGCTTCGACGTCGGCCCCCGGCTGTCGGAAATGGCCGTGCACAACGGTGTGTGCTATCTGGCCGGCCAGATCGCGGCCGAGTGCAACCAGGACATCACCGGCCAGACCAAGCAGGTGCTGGCCGCCATCGACAGCCTGCTGGGCCGCGCCGGCAGCAACAAGCACAAGCTCTTGCGGGTGGAGATCTTCCTGAAGGACCTGGCCGACTTCCCGGCCATGAACGCGGTCTGGGAAGCCTGGCTGCCAGCCGGCTGCGCGCCGCCGCGTGCCACGGTGCAGGCCCAGCTCGCCAAGCCCGAGTGGCGGGTGGAGATGGTGGTCACCGCCGCGCTCTGAGCGCATGAAGGCCAGCCCGCGCTCGCTGCTGGGCCTGGTCGCGCTGGTAGTGGCCTTGAGTGCCGCCAGCCAGTGGTGGGCCGCACGGCATGAGGCGGCGCTGGGCGCGCAGGTGGCCGCGCTGGCGCGGCCGGGCGACATCCGCATGCTGGCGTCCGAGACCTGCAGCATCTGCGCCGCGGCGCGCGCCTGGTTCAACGCGAACTGCATCCCGTTCACCGAATGCCTGATCGAGCGCGACGCCGCCTGCCGCGCGGCCTACCAGGCCAGCGCCGCGCCCGGCACGCCGGTGCTGCTGCTGCGTGGCCAGGTGGAGGTGGGCTTCAATCCCGCTCGATTGAGAGACCGCCTCCGGGATCTCTAGAGCCCCAGCCGCGACAGCTCGCCGCGCCCCTGGCGCACCAGCACGGGCTCGTCGCCGCTGTAGTCGATGACGGTGGTGGGCGCCATCGGGCAGGCACCCGCGTCCACCACGGCCTGCAGCACCTTCTGGAAACGGTCGCGGATCTCGCCCGCGTCGTTCATCGGCTCGGTTTCGCCGGGCGGGATGAAGGTGGTGGCCAGCAGCGGCTCGCCGAAGAGGGCCAGCAACTCCTGCAGCACCTTGTGGTCGGGCACGCGCAGGCCGATGGTGCGGCGGCTGGGGTGGCTGAGCCTTCGCGGCACTTCCTTGGTGGCTTCGAGGATGAAGGTGTAGGGCCCCGGCGTGCCCAGCTTCAGCAGCCGGTACTGGCGGTTGTCGACACGGGCGAAACGTGCCAGCTCGCTCAAGTCGCGGCACAGCAGCGTGAGGTGGTGCTTGTCGTCCACCTGGCGGATGCGGCGCAGGTTCTCGGCCGCGGCCTTGTCGTCGAGGTGGCACACCAGCGCATAGCTGCTGTCGGTGGGCACCGCCGCCACGCCGCCGGCCTGCAGGATGGCCGCCGCCTGCTTCAGCAGCCGCGGCTGCGGGTTCTGCGGATGGACTTCGAAGAGCTGGGACACTGCGCCTGATCAGGCCACGGCGACCGGTATCTTGCCGATCCTGGCCTGCCATTCCTTCGGGCCGGTGTTGTGCACGCTGATGCCCTGCGAGTCGACCGCCACCGTCACCGGCATGTCCTTCACGTCGAACTCGTAGATGGCTTCCATGCCCAGATCGGCAAAACCCACCACCTTCGCGCCGCGGATGGCCTTGGCCACCAGGTAGGCCGCGCCGCCCACGGCCATCAGGTAGGCGCTCTGGTGCTTCTTGATGGCCTCGATGGCGACCGGGCCGCGCTCGGACTTGCCGATCATC
>CAYREA010000388.1:0-3589 GCA_964423075.1 uncultured Rubrivivax sp.
ACGAGATCGTGCCCAGCATCCAGAAGACCAGCGAGCTGGTGCAGGAGATCGCCGCGGCTTCGCAGGAACAGAGCGAATCCGTGACGCAGATCGGCGGCGCCATGGGCCAGCTCAGCAAGGCCACGCAGCAAAACGCCTCGGCCTCGGAAGAGCTGGCGGCGACGTCGGAGCAGCTGTCCGGCCAGGCCGAGCAGTTGCAGCAGGCCGTGGCCTTCTTCAGCGTGGACGGCACGCAGGCCGCGCCGGCGCGCCGCGGCAAGGTCGACGTGGTGGCGGACCGCCGCGCGCCGAACTCGCCCATGCGCGGCAACGCACGCCCCACGCCCTCCGCCCCGCGGGCCGGCGCCACCGGCACGAACGGCAACTTCCGGCCCTACTGAGGCCCGGCGATGAATCGCGCCCCCCTCCGCCCTGCCGATGCCGCGCCGGAAGCCGCCGCGGCCACCACCTCGGCGCAATTCCTCACCTTCGCGCTGGGCGACGAAGTCTTCGCCATGGACATCCGCAACGTGCGCGAGATCATCCAGCACGGCGCCATGACCACGGTGCCCCTGATGCCCGCCTTCGTGCGCGGCGTCATCAACCTGCGCGGCGCCGTGGTGCCGGTGATCGACCCGCACGCCCGCTTCGGCCGGCCGCCGGCCCGCATCACGAAGAAGAGCTGCATCGTGATCTTCGACGCCCGCGCCGCCGGCTCGCCCGGCGGTCGCGCCGAGCGCGTGGAACTGGGGCTCCTGGTGGACGCGGTGAGCGAGGTCATCGACATTGCCGCGGCGCACATCGAGCCGCCGCCTCAGTTCGGCGCCGCCGTGCAGCGTGACTTCATCAGCGGCATCGGCAAGGTGGGGCCACGCTTCGTCGTGCTGCTGGATCCCGACCGCGCCTTCGACGTCGACGAGATGGCCGGCCTCTGCGAGAACCACCCGCTGGCGCTGGCCGCCTGAACCCATGGCCGATCTCCAGCTCGACGAGCGCAGCTTCGGCCGCATCGCGGCACTGATGCAGTCCAGCGTCGGGCTGGCCTTCCCTGCCGGCAAGCGGGCCCTGATGACCTCGCGCCTGGCGCCACGCATCCAGCGCCTGGGCCTGCCGGACTTCGCCAGCTACGCCAGCCTCATCGAGGGCCCCGAAGACGGCGGCGAGTTCCAGAGGGCGGTGGACCTGCTCACCACCAACGAGACCTATTTCTTCCGCGAGCCCGCCCACTTCGCGCTGCTGGAGAAGCTGCTGACACAGGAACGGCCACGCCACCCGCGCATCTGGAGCGCGGCCTCGTCCTTCGGCGACGAGGCCTACAGCGTGGCCATGCTGCTGGCCGACCTGGCGCAAGCCGGCCGCATCGGCAGCGAGTGGTCGGTGCTGGGCACGGACATCAGCGACCGGGTGCTGCAGAGCGCCGCGACCGGCATCTTTCCGGCCGAGAGACTGCGCGAGGTGTCGCCCGAGCGGCTGAAGCGCTACGCCCTGCGCGGCGAAGGCGAGGCCGAGGGCCTGGTGCAGATGCAGGAGCGGCTGCGCCAGCATGTGCGCTTCGGCCAGCTCAACCTGTGCGCGCCGGTCGAGGGCCTGGGGCCCTTCGACGTGGTGTTCCTGCGCAATGTGCTCATCTACTTCGACGGGCCGACGAAATCGGCAGTGATGGACCGTGTGCTGTCCCAGCTGCGGCCGGGCGGCCTGTTCTTCATCGGCACCGCCGAAGGCCGCGTGCCATGCAAGACGGCGCTGACGGCGCTGGCGCCCGGCGCCTTCCGCAAGGGGACACCGTGATCCAGGTCTTCATCGTCGACGATTCGGCCGTGGTGCGCCAGACGCTGCAGCACCTGCTGCAGGACGACCCGGAGGTGAAGGTCGTCGGCGCGGCGCCCAACCCGCTGATCGCCGCGCCCATGCTGCGCAGGCAAAAGCCCGACGTGCTGCTGCTGGACATCGAGATGCCCGGCATGGACGGCCTGACCTTCCTGCGCCAGCAGATGGCTGAAGCGCCGATCCCCACGGTCATCTGCTCCACGCTGACGACACATGGCAGCCAGGTGGCCCTGGAGGCCCTGGCCGCCGGGGCCGTGAGCGTGGTGGCCAAGCCGCGCCTGGGCCTGAAGCAGTTCCTGGAGGACTCGCGGCGCGAACTGGTGGCTGCGCTCAAGACGGCCGCCCGCGCGCGCCCGCGCCAGGGCAGCGTGCCGAGGCCGGCAGCGCCGTCGGGCACGGCGCCCAAGCCAGCGCCCCTGGCGGGCCTGCACGCGCTGGCGGTCAACAAGCCGGTGCTGATCGGCAGTTCCACGGGGGGCACGCAGGCGCTGGAGCAGATCATCACCGCGCTGCCCGGCGACAGCCCCGGCATCGCCGTGGTGCAGCACATGCCCGAGCGCTTCACCGCCATGTACGCCCAGCGCCTGGACGGCCTGTGCGCCATGCGTGTGCGCGAAGCCAAGGATGGCGACCGGCTGGAGCGCGGCCTGGTGCTCATCGCCCCCGGCGGCCTGCACCTGCAGTTGCGCCGCGCCGGCGGCCAGTACTACGCCGTGGTCAAGGACGGCCCGCCCGTGAACCGCCACAAGCCTTCCGTGGACGTGCTCTTCCGGTCCGCCGCCGAATGCGCCGGCGCCGACGTGCTGGCCCTCATGCTCACCGGCATGGGCGACGACGGCGCGCGGGCCATGAAGCTGCTGCACGACGGCGGCGCCCGCACGCTGGCGCAGGACGAGGCCAGCTGCGTGGTGTTCGGCATGCCCAAGGAAGCCATCAAGCTGGGTGCGGTGGACCAGGTGCTGCCGCTGGACCGCATGGCCGGCGCCATCACGCAGTTCGACGCCCGCGGCTGAACGCTTCCCGGGGCCGGCCCGGGCCCCATGCCAGAATCCTGCCCGGTCAAAACCTGCGCTCGATTCACGGAGATTCCCATGGGCTTCCTGGCCGGCAAGCGATTCCTCATCACCGGCGTTCTGTCCAACCGCTCCATCGCCTATGGCATCGCCCGCGCCTGCCATGCGCAGGGGGCGGAACTGGCCTTCAGCTACGTCGGCGAGCGCTTCAAGGACCGCATCACCGAGTTCGCCGCCGAATTCGGCTCCCAGCTCATCTTCGACTGCGACGTCGGCAGCGACGAGCAGATCGCGGCCATGTTCCAGCAGCTGGCACAGACCTGGCCCCAGTTCGATGGCTTCGTCCACAGCATCGGCTTCGCGCCGCGCGAGGCCATCGCCGGTGACTTCCTGGAAGGCCTGTCGCGCGAGAACTTCCGCATCGCGCACGACATCTCGGCCTACAGCTTCCCGGCCATGGCCAAGGCGGCCCTGCCCTGGCTGACGCCGAACGCCGCGTTGTTGACGATGAGCTACCTGGGTTCGGTGCGCGCCATTCCCAACTACAACACCATGGGCCTGGCAAAGGCCTCGCTGGAAGCCAGCGTGCGCTACCTGGCGCGGGCGCTGGGGCCCAAGGGCATCCGCGTCAACGGCCTGTCGGCCGGCCCCATCAAGACGCTGGCCGCTTCGGGCATCAAGGATTTCGGCAAGCTGCTGGCGCATTTCGCCGCCACCACCCCCATCCGCCGGCCCATCACGATCGACGACGTCGGCAACGTGGCCGCCTT
>CAYREA010000389.1:0-3575 GCA_964423075.1 uncultured Rubrivivax sp.
GCTTCAACGCGTTTTTCACCCGTGCGCTCAAGCCCGGCCTGCGGCCGTTGTACGAGGCCGACTGGGTGTGCCCGGTGGACGGCGCCATCAGCCAGTTCGGCCGCATCGAAGACGGCCAGATCTTCCAGGCCAAGGGCCACCAGTACAGCACCACCGCGCTGGTGGGTGGCGACACCGCCCTGGCCGCGCACTTCCACCACGGCAGTTTTGCCACGCTGTACCTGAGCCCGCGCGACTACCACCGCATCCACATGCCGGCCACCGGCACGCTGCGCCGCATGCTGCACGTGCCGGGCGCGCTGTTTTCGGTGAACCCGACCACCGCACGCGGCGTGCCGGGGCTGTTTGCGCGCAATGAACGCGTGGTGTGTGTGTTCGACGGCGATGCCCGCACGCCCGGCCCCTGGGTGCTGGTGCTGGTGGGTGCCACCATCGTCGGCAGCATGGCCACTGTGTGGCACGGGGTGGTGAACCCGCCGCGCAGCGGCGCCCTGCGTGACTGGAGCTACCACGAGCAGGACATTCGCCTGGCCCAGGGCGACGAGATGGGCCGCTTCCTGCTCGGCAGCACCGTGGTGCTGCTGTTCCCGAAAGGTCCGCTGGCCTTCAACCCGGCCTGGGCGCCGGGCGGCGCCATCCGCATGGGTGAACTGATGGGGCGCTACGCCTAAGCGAAGAGGCCGGGCGCACCGTCCGGATCGTCGTCGTCGCCGTAGAAGCAGGACGGGCACACCGCACGGTAGCGCTCGTTGCCGCCGATCACCACCTGCTCGCCGTCCTTCACGCGCCGGCCCTGGTCGTCCACGCGCACGTTCATGCTGGCCTTGCGCGCGCAGGCGCAGATGGTCTTCATCTCTTCCAGGTCGTCGGCCAGCGTCAGCAGGGCAGCGGCGCCGGGAAAGGCTTCGCCGCGGAAGTCGCTGCGCAGGCCGTAACACAGCACCGGCACCTTGCCGGCATGCGCCAGGCGGTGCAGCTGGCGCACCTGATCGGGGGTGAGGAACTGGGCCTCGTCGATCAGCACGCAGGCGTAGCCCGGGCCCAGCCAGGCGGCGTCGAACACGGTCTGCGCGCCGAAGGTTTCCACTTGGCGCTGCAGGCCCAGGCGCGAGCCGATGACGCCGTAGCCGGCACGGTCGTCGTGCGCGGCCGTGAACAGGCGCACGCGCATGCCGCGCTCGGCGTAGTTGTGCGCCGCCTGCAAGAGGGCGGTGGACTTGCCGGCGTTCATCGCCGCGTAACGGAAGTAGAGCTTGGCCACGCCAGGACTCTACCCGGCGCGGCCAGTGGCGCTCGGCCGCCCGGAGCCACTGAGCGCCCCCTCGGGGGGCCGCGAGCGAAGCGAGCTTGGGGGCCGGCCTGTCGTCAGGCCAGCGGCGGAATGCGCAGGGCCTGGCCCGGGTAGATCTTGTCGGGGTGGCTCAGCATGGGCTTGTTGGCCTCGAAGATCACCGGGTACTTGTTGGCGTCGCCGTAGAACTTCTTGGCGATCTTGCTCAGGTTGTCCCCGCTGACCACCACGTGGAACTGCGACTCGGGCTCGGGCGCGTTGACGGTAAGCATGTCGTTGACGCCCGCCACGCCGGCCACGTTGCCGCAGCACAGCAGCACCTTTTCCTTCGTGCCCTGGTCGGCCACCACGCCGGCAACAGTGACGGTGGAACTGGCGCCGTCGAAGCCCACATCCAGGCCGCTGACCTTCAGCCCCTGCGTCTCGATGTAGCCGGCGATCGCCTGGCCCGCGGCCTGGCTCAGCGCGGCCACGTTCTCGGGTGTCGGCGCCTTGGCTGCGGCTTCCTGCGCGGCCTTGGCTTCACCCTTGCCGAAGAGCTTCTCGCCCGCTTCCTTCATGAAGGACATCAAACCCATGTTTCTCTCCTGGCTGTGCCGGACACCCGGACGGCAGCATCTTAGGCTCTGCATCCAGACGGCCACACCCTGCGTACGCACAGGTTGGCCGTGTGTTGCAGTGCGTTTCGAAAGGCAATGATGACGATGTGGTGCGGGACCACCTTCAGGCCGCTGATCGCGGCCGCAAGTCTGCTGGGTGCGCTGCCGGCGCTCGCCGGTGGCGGCAAGCTGTTGCTCACCGGCGGCGTCAGCACCATCGACGGCGCGGCCGGCGGCGGCCTCACGCCCTGGGCGGTGACGGGCACGTATGCCGCGGCCGGTGAGTGGGGCGCCACGGCGTACGCCACCGGTGTGAAGACCCGCGACTACGGCCTTGCCGGCTACGGTGCTGCGCTGGCCTTCAGCGACCGCGTCGAGTTCTCCATTGCGCGCCAGGACTTCGACACCCGGGACAACCTGGCGCCGCTCGGCCTCTCGGGCCTGAAGCTGAAACTGGACATCGTTGGCGCCAAGCTGCGCCTGGCCGGCGACGCCATCGTCGACAGCGACGGCTGGATGCCGCAGGTCGCCATCGGCGTGCTGCACAAGAAGGTGGACACCGGCGCCTTGGGCCCCACGCTCACCGGCGCCCTGGGCGCGAAAGAAAGCGGCACCGAGGTCTACCTCAGCGCCACCAAGCTGTTCCTGGCGCCGGGCATCCTGGTCAACGCCACGCTGCGCGCCACCCAGGCCAACCAGGGCGGGCTGCTGGGATTCGGTGGCGCCCAAGGCAAGGGCCGTCGCCTGATGCCGGAGCTTTCGGTGGCCTGGCTTGCGAGCCGCAGCCTGGCCATCGGCGCCGAAGTCCGCGCCAAGCCCGACAACCTCAACCCCAGCGCCCTGGGCGCCGGCGCGCTGAAGGAAGACGATTGGGCCGATGTCTTCGTGGCCTGGGCGCCTAACAAGCATGTGTCGCTGACGCTGGCCTTTGTCGACCTGGGCAAGATCGTCCCGGCCCTGCAGCCCAGGCGCCAGACCGGCAGCTACCTGTCCGCGCAGGTCGCGTTCTGAGGTTTCTAGGACTCCACACCATGCGCAAGCTCATCACCCTCGTGCTGCTGGCCGTTGCCGGCCTGGCCCATGCGGCCGACGACAGCGTCTACCGTGCCTTCGGCGAGAAGGCCGGCATCAACGTGCTGATGAAGGACTTCGTGGTGCGCCTGAAGGCCGACGCGAAGATCGGCCATTTCTTCAAGGACACCAAGTCCGAGCACCTGGTGCAGCAACTCACCGACCAGCTCTGCAAGGTGTCCGGCGGCCCCTGCGTCTACGAAGGCGCGCCCATGGCCGAGTCGCATCGCGACCTGGAGATCGCGCGAGCCGATTTCAACCGCCTGGTGGAAGTGCTGCAGGACAGCATGGACGCCAGGGGCATCCCCTTCGGCACGCAGAACCGCATGCTGGCGCTGCTGGCGCCCATGCACCGCGACATCGTCACGAAGTAGGCGCGTCCTCGACGAGCAGCCCACGCTGCTCGATGAAACGCACCACCTCGGCCAGGCCCTGCTTCGTGCGCAGGTTGGTCATCACGAAGGGCCGGCGCGCCGTATCGGGCCGCATGCGGCGCGTGTCGGTTTCCATCACCTCCAGGCTGGCGCCGACGTAGGGCGCCAGGTCGACCTTGTTGATCACGAACAGGTCGCTCTTGGTGATGCCGGGGCCGCCCTTGCGCGGGATCTTCTCGC
>CAYREA010000390.1:0-3561 GCA_964423075.1 uncultured Rubrivivax sp.
TGGTCGATGCTGTCGTACCAGCCCCAGGGCCGGTGCACCTTGCGGTGCAGGGCATGTTCGCCGCGCTGCTCGCTGCCGAGCTGGTTGACGATCTGCTTGACCTCCTGGCTCTTGGCGCGGCTGGACACGAACACCGCGTCGGGCGTCTCGACCACCACCACGTCCTCCAGCCCCACCACGCCCACCAGGCGGCTGGTGGCGTGCACCAGCGTGTTGTGGCTGTCCTTGATGATGGCGTCGCCGCTGCTGGCGTTGCCGGCTTCGTCCTTCTCGGCCACCTGCCACACCGCTTCCCAGGCGCCCAGGTCGTTCCAGCCGGCGTTCAGCGCCTGCATGCGGATGTCCAGCACGCCGGGGCACTTCTCCATCACCGCGTAGTCCACCGACTCGCTGGGCACGGCGGCGAAGCTGTCCTTGGCTGGGCGCACGAACTGCGCGTCGCAGCTGCGCCCGGCCCAGGCCGTGCGGCTGGCGGCGGCGATGTCGGGCCGGAAGCGCTCCAGCGCCGCCAGCCACACCGAGGCCTTCAGCACGAACATGCCGGCGTTCCAGTAGTAGGCGCCGCTGGCCACGTACTTCTGCGCGGTGGCCAGGTCGGGCTTCTCGACGAACTGGGCCACGCGCTCGCCGTCAGCGCGGATGTAGCCGTAGCCGGTCTCGGGCCGGTCGGGCGTGATGCCGAGCACGACGATGGCGCCATCGGCCGCCATCGCCACGGCACCCCGCAGCGCCTGCGTGAAGGCGGCTTCGTCGGCGATGGTCTGGTCGGCGGAGGTGATCACCAGCACCGGGTCGGCCCCCCCTTCCTGCGCCTGCAACGCGGCCAGCGTGACGGCCGGCGCGGTGTTGCGGCCCACCGGCTCCAGCAGCACGGCGGCGGGTTCCATCTTCAGCTCGCGCAACTGGTCCAGCACCAGGAAGCGGTGCTCCTCGTTGCCCACCACCAGCGGGGGCTCGACCTGCAGGCCGCCCTGCGCCAGCCCGCGCAGCCGCGACACCGCCTGCTGAAACAGGCTGGTGGTGCCCGACAGCACCAGGAACTGCTTCGGAAACCCGGCGCGCGACAGCGGCCACAGCCGCGTGCCCGAGCCGCCGGCCATGATGACGGGTTGTACGTGTTGGGTATGGCTCATGCTTCGAATCCCTGCGGGTTCTGCGACTGCCAGCGCCAGCTGTCCTCGCACATGCGCTGCAGACCGTGATGGGCCTGCCAGCCCAGCAGCTGGCGCGCCAGCGCCGGGTCGGCGTAGACCGAGGCCACGTCGCCCGGGCGGCGCGGTACCACGGCATAGGGCACCGCGCGGCCGCTGGCTCGGGCATAGGCCGCGATCACGTCGAGCACGCTGTGCCCCTGGCCCGTGCCCAGGTTGACGGTGAAGGAGCCCGGCTCGTCCAGCAGCCGGCGCAGTGCCGCGACATGGCCTTCGGCCAGGTCGCTGACGTGGATGTAGTCGCGCACGCCGGTGCCATCGGGCGTGGGGTAGTCGTTGCCGAACACCGAGACCCGTTCACGCCGGCCCACCGCCACCTGGGCGACGAAGGGCATCAGGTTGTTGGGCATGCCGCGGGGGTCTTCGCCGATGCGGCCGCTCTCGTGCGCGCCCACGGGGTTGAAGTAGCGCAGGCTGGCGGTCTGCCAGGTCTCATCAGAAGCGCCCAGGTCGCGCAGGATCTGCTCGCCCATCAGCTTGGTCTGGCCGTAGGGGTTGGTGGCCGACAGCGGCGCGTCTTCGGTGATGGGCAGCCTATCGGGTTGGCCGTACACCGTGGCGCTGGAGCTGAAGACGAAGCGCTTCACGCCGTGCTGCAGCATCGTGCGGCAGGTGTTGACCAGGCCGCCGAGGTTGTTGCCGTAGTAGGCCAGTGGCTGGGCGGCCGATTCGCCCACCGCCTTGAAGGCGGCGAAGTGCACGGTGGCGGCGATGCGATGGCGGCGGAACACGGCGTCCATGGCCGCGGCGTCGCACACATCGGCCTGCTCGAACACCGGGGTCTGCCCCGACAGTTCGCGCAGCCGCTCCAGCACCACCGGCGAACTGTTGGAGAAGTCGTCGACACCCACCACGGCAAAACCGGCCTGCTGCAGCGCCAGCCAGGTGTGCGAACCGATGTAGCCGGCCGCACCGGTGAGCAGGATGGTGGGTTTCATTGCAGCGTCAGTTGGCCGAAGCAGGTGAGCGATTTGGCGCCCATGTTCGAGGTGAGATCGATGCTGCCTGAGCCGCTGCGCTTTTCCATCGTGACATCGCAGCCGAGCGTGGCATAGCGGCGCGGCACCCAGCGGGCGCCGGCCGACAGCAGCCGCGTGCGGTCGGTGCCGGTGGCGTCGGCGGGGACCAAGGGGTCGTTGATGGTGCGCACCAGGTCGCGGCTGGCGTGGCTGGCGCCGAGGTTGATGCCGACCTTGGCCGTGAGTTCGTAGTTGACCAGCAGGCGCAGCTGCTCGGTGACGCGGCTGTAGTCGGCGGTGGTGGGCTGGTTGGTGACGAAGGTGCGCGTGGCGTACGAGTCCTGGCCGGTGTCGCGGCTGAGCTGCGCGTTCAGGCGCAGCTTGCCGGTGGCCTGCCAGCCCCACGAAAGGCTGCCAGTGACGCCGGAGAAGTTGCGCCGCTGGTTCAGGTCGTAGGCGGTGCGCCCGTTGGCCAGGCGGATGTCGACGGTGCTGGCGCCGCTGGGCCGCAGCGTGGCGGTGAGCACCACGTCGTCGCGCTTGAAGCGATCGGCCTGGTAGTCGCCATTGGCCTGGATGCCGAACTTGGGGTAGCGCCCGCGCGTAGAGCCAAGACCCAGCCCGAAGGTGGCGGCCGAGGTCGGCGCCCAGCGCAGGATCAGTTCGGCGTTGTCCTGGTAGAACTCGCGCGAGCGCAGGTCGACCAGCGAGTTGTGCACGCGCCGGTGGCCGCCGGTGAGCACCAGGCTGTATTCGGTGACCAGACCCACCGCAATGCTGCCGTTGATCGATTCCGTGCTCTCGAGGTTGTTCAGGCGCTCGGCGGTGAACAGGTCGGTGGCAAAGCTCTGCAAAGCCCGGTTCGCGCTGGCCGACAGCGAGCCCGACACACGCTCGACGGTGGCCCAGTCCAGCCCCAGGCTGGCGTTGTAGCTGGTGTTGTTGAAACGCGAGTTGCCGCCGTAGCGGTTCTGGCGCACCGCCACGTTGCCGAACAGGCGCTGGCGCCCGATGGACTGGTCCAGCCCCGCCAGCAGGGCCGTGCTCAGGATGTCGTCGTTGCGGCTGTAACCCGGCGGCGCGTCCTGCCCGTCGGCCAGCCGCAGCAGGTTCGAGTCGTACGTGTAGGACTGCGAAGCCGCGATGTACCAGGGGCTGCTCTCCGCATGCACGCCACCCACAAGGCCAAGCAAAGCGAAGGCCCCCCAAGCGAACGCCGCGGAGCCGGCTTTGCCGGGCCGCCAGCGTTGCCCCCCTCGGGGGGGTGCGCCGAAGGCGCTCCGGGGGGGGGCGATCTCAATATGCATTTCGGTCGAAAAACACCAGCTTGATGGTCCGGGCGATGATCTGCAGGTCCAGCCCCAGCGACCAGTTGCGCAGGTACTCCAGAT
>CAYREA010000391.1:0-3556 GCA_964423075.1 uncultured Rubrivivax sp.
AGATGGTCAAGGGCATGGGCGGCGCGATGGACCTGGTGGCCGGCGTGAAGAGCGTCGTCGTGCTGATGGAGCACGTGGCGCGACGCAAGGACGGTGGCTTCGACCTGAAGATCCTGCCCGCCTGCACGCTGCCGCTGACGGGCGTGGCCGTGGTCGACCGCATCATCACCGACCTGGCCGTGCTCGATGTCTGCCCGCACGGCCTGAAGGTGGTGGAGATGGCGCCGGGCGTCACACGCGAGGAACTGCAGAGCAAGACCGGCGTCACGCTGCAGTAGTTTGCACGCCGGGCCCCCGGGAACCAGGGGTATCGCCGATGCCGCCGGCGGCCTAGCCTGCAAACTGGAGGTACCCCTGTGAAACCAATGTTCCGACCGATGCTGGCCGCGCTGGCCCTGGCCGCCGGCAGCGCCGCGCAGGCCAACGATGTGTTCACCTCGTTCACGCTGGGCATGAGCCCTGGTGGCGACGGCCTGCGCTTCGGCATGCTGCACAGCGACGCGCTGGCCTTCACCGACACCATCGTCGTGCATGGCATCACCGGGCCGGTACTGTTCGCGGGCGACGTGTCCGTGGGCGTCACCGCCGGGTCCAACATCGGCTGGGCCACCAACGAGCAGCGGATCATCTTCGACTCGATCTCGTTCAACGGCGTGCTGCTGGTGGACCCCGACGGCGACCAGGTCTGGACCACGCCTGGCGTGATGACCTTCGCCGGCGGCAGCGACTTCATCATCACCATCGTCGGCCACCCCAACGTGCCGCCATCGGGCATCGTGCCCTCGGGCTTCCGCGACTACGGTGGCCACTTCAACATCCTGCCGCTGGCGGTGCCCGAGCCAGCCAGCTGGGCGCTGATGCTGGCAGGTGCCGCCGGGCTGGCCTGGCGCACCCGGCGCGTGGCGCGCGCCTAGTGCATACCGCGGCAGCGCCGTGAGCGCGCGGCGCCGCGCCCTGGTGTTGCTGGCCCTGCTGGCCGGCTGCGCGCAACCGGTTCAGCCGCCGCCACCCGAGGTCGCGTCCGGCTGGACGGCCAAGACCGGCTGGCAGGCGCGAGGTTTCATGGTGACCGCGGCGCACCCGCTGGCGGCCGAGGCGGGCCATGCCATCCTGCGCGCGGGTGGTTCGGCAGTGGACGCCGCCGTCGCCGTGCAGATGGTGCTCGCGCTGGTGGAGCCGCAGTCCAGCGGCATCGGCGGCGGCGCCTTCTTGCTCAGCTGGGACGGCCGCAGCCTGGCCGCGTGGGACGGCCGCGAGACCGCACCGGCCGCCACCGACGAGCGCTTGTTCCTCGACGCCGAAGGTCGCCCGCCGGCATACGCCGACGCCACCTTCGGCGGCCGCGCCGTGGCCACGCCCGGTGCGCTGAAGATGCTCGAAGCGGCCCACCGCGAAGCCGGCCTGCTGCCCTGGGCGCGGCTGTTCGAACCCGCCATCGCGCTGGCCGAGGGCGGCTTTCCGATGGGTGCGCGCCTGCGCAGCCTGCTGCTGGCCGAGCCGCGCCTGAAGACCGACCCGCGCGCGCGGGCGTATTTCTTCGACGACGCAGGCGAGCCTTTCGCCGTCGGCCATGTGCTGCGCAACCCGGCGCTGGCCATGCTGCTGCGGCAGATCGCCACCGGCGGCAGCGAGGCCCTGCACCGCGGCATGGCGGCGGCCGAGATGGTGCAGCGCGTGCGTGCGCATGCCATGCCGGGGCGTCTGTCCGAAGCCGACCTGGCGGCCTACCGGCCGCAGCGGCGCGAGGCGCTGTGTGCGACGTGGCTCGCGCGCTGGCGCGTCTGCGGCATGCCGCCGCCGTCGTCGGGGCACATCACGCTGATGCAGACACTGGGCATCGCAGAGCATCTGTCCCTGCCGGCGGTGCCGGCCGACGGTGTGCCCGGCCCCGCTTGGCTGCACCGCTACACCGAAGCCACTCGGCTGGCCTTCGCCGACCGCGCCGCCTACCTCGCCGACCCCGACTTCGTGCCCGCACCCGGCAGCGGCTGGGTCAGCCTGCTCGACCCGGCCTACCTGCGCCAGCGCGCGGCCCTGGTGGGTGACACCGCCATGCCGAAGGCGCCGGCAGGCCAGCCGCCCGGCTTGAACACCGCGTGGGCACCGATGCCCGAGCAACCCGAGGCGGGCACCAGCCACGTCAGCATCATCGACGCCCAGGGCCGCGCGGTGTCGCTGACCACCAGTGTCGAAGCCGCCTTCGGCGCGCGCGTGATGGCCGACGGCGGCACCGGCCTGCCGGGCGGCTACCTGCTCAACAACCAGCTCAGCGACTTTGCCTGGCTGCCTGCCGACGGGCAGGGCCGCCCCGTGTCCAACCGCGTGCAGCCGGGCAAACGCCCGCGCTCCAGCATGAGCCCGACGCTGGTGTTCGACGCGGCCAGTGGCCAGCTGCTGATGGCCGTGGGTTCGGCCGGCGGGCCGCACATCATTCACTACACGGCGCGTGCGCTGCTGGCCACGCTGGCCTGGGGCCTGGCGCCGCAGGCTGCGCTCAATGCACCGAACTTCGGCGCCATCGGCGGGCCGCTGGTGCTGGAGGCAGGGCGCTTTCAAGCCACCACGCTCGAAGGCCTGCGCGCTCGCGGACACCGTCTGAGCGAAACCGCGCTCACCAGCGGCACGCAGCTCGTGCTGCGGCAGGAAGCAGGCCTGGCCGGCGCCGCCGACCCGCGCCGCGAGGGCGTGGCGCGTGGCGACTGAAACCGCTCAGGGGCCTTTCAAGGCCCGGGCGGCTTCGGGCACCAGCGCCGGCCCGCGGTAGATGAGCCCGGTGTAGATCTGCACCAGGTCGGCCCCGGCCTCGATCTTGGCCTTTGCATCCGTGCCGCTCATCACGCCGCCCACGCCGATGATGGGATAGCCCGGGCCGAGCGCGCTGCGCAGCAGGCGTATCACGCGGTTGCTGGGCTCGAACACCGGCGGGCCGCTCAGGCCGCCCACCTCGCCGGCGTGGGGCTGGCCCTGCACGGCGTCGCGCGCTACGGTGGTGTTGGTTGCGATGACACCGTCGATGCCGTTCTTGCGCAGCGAGCCTGCCACCAGCATCACCTGCTCGGGTGCCAGGTCGGGCGCGATCTTCACGAACAGCGGCACCTGCCGGCCGTGCCGCGCGGCGAGTTCACGCCGCCGCGCCTGCAGCGCCGCCAGCAGTTCATCGAGCGCGGCGTCGCTCTGCAGTTCGCGCAGGTTCTTGGTGTTGGGGCTGCTGATGTTGATGGCCACGTAGTCGGCATGCGGGTACACGCCGTCCAGCCCCGGCAGGTAGTCGTCCACCGCGAACTGGATCGGCGTGGCCGCGTTCTTGCCGATGTTCAGGCCCAGCACGCCGCCGGCAGCGCGGAACGTCTTCGCGCGCTGTACGTTGGCGACGAAGGCCTCCAGGCCTTCGTTGTTGAAACCCATGCGGTTGATCAGTGCCTGCCTGGCCGGCAGGCGGAACATGCGCGGTTTCGGGTTGCCCGGCTGCGCCTTGGGCGTGACCGTGCCCACCTCGATGTGGCCGAAGCCCATCGCGCCCAGGCCGTCGATGCAGCGGCCGTTCTTGTCCAGCCCC
>CAYREA010000392.1:0-3525 GCA_964423075.1 uncultured Rubrivivax sp.
CTTGAAGGCGGGGTCGGTGTCGGGGAAGTGGCGGCCGATGTCGCCGAGGCCGGCGGCGCCGAGCAGCGCGTCGGTGATGGCGTGCAGCAGCGCGTCGGCATCGGAATGGCCGAGCAGGCCGTGGCTGTGCGGGATGGTGACGCCGCCCAGGATCAAGGGGCGGCCTGTCACCAGCGCGTGCGTGTCCCAGCCTTCGCCGATGCGCAGTGCCGGCAGGTTCATCGTGACTCCAGGAGCCGCCGCGCGAGCGCGAAGTCGGCCGGGTAGGTGAGCTTGAAGTTCTCCACCTCGCCCTGCACCAGCAACGGCGAATGGCCCAGGAACTCGATGGCGCTGGCTTCGTCGGTGACCTCTTCCCCGGCAGCGGCCAGGGCCACCTGCAGCGTGCCCAGGCGGAACATCTGCGGCGTCTGCGCCAGCCACTTGCCGCTGCGGTCGAGTGTCTGCGCCACGCGGTGCTTGCCGTCGTCCTGCTTCAGGGTGTCGGCCAGCGGCAGCGCCAGCAGGCCGCCCACCTCGTCGGGCAGGCAGGCGTCGATGAGCTTGTCGATCAGCTCGGGCCGCACCATGCAGCGCGCGGCGTCGTGCACCAGCACCCAGTCGCTGTCGGCGGCGCCGCGCATGCGCAAGGCGCGCAGGCCGGCGGCCACGGTATCGGCGCGGGTGGCGCCGCCGCTGCGCGTGAGCCAGCCGGTGAAGCCTTCCACGTGCTGTTCGAAGAGCTTGTCGTCGGGCGCCAGCACCACCAGGGTGCGCTTGATGCGCTTCACGGCACCCAGCGCCTGCAGCGTGTGCGCCACCACCGGGCGGCCGGCGAGCGGCGCGTATTGTTTGGGGCCGCCGGCGCCGGCCCTTTGGCCCACACCTGCGCAAGGCACCAGGGCATAACAGCGCGAGGCATCGGACATGCGGTGGATTCTAGAATCCAGCGTGTTCCCGCCCCGCCGTCCGCACGGCGGGGCGCTTTGCTTTTTCTTCGCCACCCGATGCAACTGCCTTCCATCGCTGCCGGCAAGCGCTACACGCTGCCGCGTCCCACCGGTTCTGCCGACGCCCTGCTGCTGGCGCGGCTGGGGCGCGAGCACGCGGGCCAGCAGCGCCTGCTGGCCGTGTTCACCGCCGAGCCGGCCGACGCCCAGCGCCTGGCCGACGAACTGGCCTTCTTCGAGCCCGGCCTGCGCGTGGCGCTGTTTCCCGACTGGGAGACGCTGCCCTACGACACCTTCAGCCCGCACCAGGACCTGATCTCCGAGCGGCTGGCCACCCTGTGGCGCATCCACAGCGGCGACGTCGACGTGGTGCTGCTGCCCGCCAGCACCGCCCTCACCCGCCTGGCACCGCCTTCCTTCCTGGCCGGCACCACCTTCCACTTCAAGCAGAAGTCGAAGCTCGACGAAGCGAAGCTCAAGTCGCAGCTCACGTTGGCGGGTTACCAGCACGTGAGCCAGGTGGTGTCGCCGGGTGAATACGCGGTGCGCGGCGGCCTGATCGACCTGTTCCCCATGGGCAGCCTGGTGCCCTACCGCGTGGACCTGTTCGGCGACGAGGTCGATTCGATCCGCACCTTCGACCCCGACAGCCAGCGCAGCCTGTACCCCGTGCCCGAGGTGCGCCTGCTGCCAGGCCGAGAGTTCCCGATGGACGAGGCCGCGCGCAAGGCCTTCCGCGCGCGCTGGCGCGAGCAGGTGGAAGGCGACCCCACACGCAGCCGCATCTACAAGGACATTGACCAGGGCATCGCCGGCGGCGGCATCGAGTACTACCTGCCGCTCTTCTTCGACCAGCCCGGCACCATCTTCGACTACCTGGGCGGCCAGGCAGCCTTGGTGCTGCACGGCAAGATCGACGAAGCGCTCGAACGCTGGTGGACCGACACGCGCGACCGGCACCGCTTCCTGCAGCACGACCCCGAACGGCCCATCCTGCCGCCGGCCACGCTGTTCATGCCGGCCGAGGAGTTCTTCACCCGAACCCAGCCGCATGCCACGCTGGCACTGCGCGGCGCAGAACCGGTTGAATGGGCGCGCCCGCTGCCCGACCTGAGCATCGACCGCGGCGCCACCGAACCGCTGGGATTGCTGCAGCGGCACATCGACACCACCCCGCACCGCCTGCTGCTGGTGGCCGAAAGCGACGGCCGCCGCGAGAGCCTGCTCGAGCTGTTGCGCGACCACGGCATCCGGGTGCCGGCGGCCGACTCGCTGCAGGAATTCCTGCAGGGCGACGAGAAGGTGGCCATCGCCACCGCGCCGCTGGCCGAGGGGTTCCACTGGTTCGAGCCCGAGGCGAAAACCAGCGTCCAGTTCGTCACCGAGACCGAACTCTTCGCCACCACGCCACAGGCCCGCAAGCGGCGCAAGCAGGAGCAGGTGAGCAGCGTCGACGCGCTGATCAAGGACCTGTCAGAGCTGAAGGTGGGCGACCCGGTGGTGCACCTGAACCACGGCATCGGGCGCTATCAAGGGCTGGTGAACAAGGACGTGGGCGAAGGCGACTCGGAGTTCCTGCACCTCGAGTACGCCGACAAGACCTCGCTGTTCGTGCCGGTGGCGCATCTGCACCTGATCGGCCGCTACACCGGCGTCAGCGCCGAAGAAGCGCCGCTGCACCGGCTGGGCAGCCCGCAGTGGGAAAAGGCGCGGCGCAAGGCCGCCGAGCAGGTGCGCGACACCGCGGCCGAACTGCTGAACCTGTACGCCCGCCGTGCCGCGCGCGAAGGTTTCAGCCACCGCTTCAGCCCGCACGACTACGAGG
Organism: uncultured Rubrivivax sp.; assembly: GCA_964423075.1. Lineage (GTDB taxonomy): Bacteria > Pseudomonadota > Gammaproteobacteria > Burkholderiales > Burkholderiaceae_C > Rubrivivax. Next base: position 2,755 of record CAYREA010000392.1, read on the forward strand.
CCTTCGCCACCAGCTTCGGCTTCGAGGAGACGGCCGACCAGCGCGCCGCCATCCACGCGGTAATACAGGACATGATCAGCCCGAAGCCCATGGACCGCCTGGTCTGTGGCGACGTGGGTTTCGGCAAGACCGAGGTGGCGCTGCGCGCCGCCTTCGTTGCCGTGCACGGCGGCAAGCAGGTGGCCATCCTGGCACCCACCACGCTGCTGGCCGAGCAGCACTTCCAGACCCTGGTCGACCGCTTCGGCAAGTGGCCGGTGAAGATCGCCGAGCTGTCGCGCTTCAGGTCGCCGAAGGAAGTGAAGACGGCGCTGGAAGGCATCGCCGCGGGCACGGTGGACATCGTGGTCGGCACGCACAAGCTGCTGTCTTCCGACGTGAAGTTCGCGCGCCTGGGCCTGCTCGTCATCGACGAGGAACACCGCTTCGGCGTGCGCCACAAGGAAGCGATGAAGGCGCTGCGCGCGGAAGTGGACGTGCTGACGCTCACCGCCACGCCCATCCCACGCACCCTGGGCATGGCGCTGGAAGGCCTGCGGGATCTCTCCGTCATCGCCACCGCGCCGCAGCGCCGCCTGGCCATCAAGACCTTCGTGCGCAACGAAGGCAGCAGCGTCATCCGCGAGGCCGTGCTGCGCGAGCTCAAGCGCGGTGGCCAGGTCTACTTCCTGCACAACGAGGTCGAGACCATCGAGAACCGGCGCCAGAAGCTGATGGAGCTGCTGCCCGAGGCGCGCATCGCCGTCGCCCACGGCCAGATGCCCGAGCGCG
>CAYREA010000393.1:0-3490 GCA_964423075.1 uncultured Rubrivivax sp.
GCGTACAGCAGCATCGACGCATGGCCGTTGCTCAGCACGAAGCGGTCGCGGTCGGGCCAGTGCGGGTCGGCCGGGTCGTGCCGCAGGTGGCGTGTCCACAGCACGGTGGCCATCTCGGCCATGCCCATCGGCGCGCCGGGGTGGCCGCTCTTGGCCTGCTCGACCGCATCGGCGGCCAGCACGCGCAGCGCGTCGGCAGCGGTGGCCTTGGTGGCAACGGAGGTGGCGCTCATCACAGCGCCCCCAGCGCGCGCTTGCGCCGTTCCATCATGCGCCAGATGAAGGGCGTGAAGATCAGCTGCATCGCCAGTTCCATCTTGCCGCCGGGCACGACGATGGTGTTGGCGCGCGACATGAACGAGTCGTCGATCATCGACAGCAGGTACGGGAAGTCGATGCCCTTCGGGTTCGCGAAGCGGATCACGCAGATGCTCTCGTCCGGGCTCGGGATGTCGCGCGAGATGAAGGGGTTGCTGGTGTCCACCACCGGCACGCGCTGGAAGTTCACGTGCGTGCGGCCGAACTGCGGCACCACGTAGTGCACATAGTCGGGCATGCGGCGCAGGATGGTGTCGGTCACGGCCTCGGCCGAGTAGCCGCGCACGTGCTTGTCGCGCCAGAGCTTCTGGATCCACTCCAGGTTGATCACGGGCACCACGCCGATCAGAAGATCCGGATAACGCGCGACGTTCACTTCGTCCGTCACCACCGCGCCGTGCAGACCTTCGTAGAACAGCAGGTCGGTGTTGGCGGGCACGTCTTCCCAGGCCGTGAAGGTGCCGGGCTGCTGGTTGTAGGGCGCGGCTTCCACCGGGTCGTGCAGGTACTTGCGGCGCTTGCCGGTGCCGCTTTCGTCGTAGGTGCGGAACAGCTGCTCGAGCTCGGGGAACAGGTTGTTCTCGGGGCCGAAGTGGCTGAAGTTCTTGTCGCCGGCCTTCTCGGCTTCGGCCTGGCGGGCGCGCATCTCCAGGCGGTCGTAGCGGTGGAAGCTGTCGCCTTCGATGACGGCGGCCTTGACGTTCTCGCGCCTGAAGATGTTCTCGAAGGTGCGCGTGACGGAACTCGTGCCGGCGCCCGATGAACCCGTGATGGCGATGATGGGATGGCGTTCGCTCATGGTGCTTTCAGTTCCGGAAGAGGCTGCGCTCGGCGAACAGCGGGTTGCCGCTGTCGCGCGTGGAGGGCTCGTGGTGGTAGCGCTCGATGCGTTCCACCTCGTTCTTGCTGCCGAACACCAGGCCGATGCGCTGGTGCAGCTCGCTCGGCTTGACGCCCAGCACGGGCTGGCGGCCGGTGCTGGCGCGACCGCCGGCCTGTTCCATGATGTAGCCGATGGGGTTGGCCTCGTACAGCAGGCGCAGGCGGCCGGTCTTGGCGGGGTCCTTGGTGTCGCGCGGGTACATGAAGACGCCGCCGCGCATCAGGATGCGGTGCGCTTCGGCCACCATGCTGGCGATCCAGCGCATGTTGAAGTCCTTGGCGCGCGGGCCGGTGCGGCCGGCCAGGCATTCGTCGACGTAGCGCTTGACGGGTGGTTCCCAGAAACGGCTGTTGCTGCTGTTGATGGCGAATTCCTGCGTGTCCTCGGGCACGGTGATGCGCGGGTGCGTGAGCTTGAACTCGCCCAGATTGGGGTCGAGCGTGAAGCCGACGACGCCGTCGCCCACCGTCAGCACGAACATCGTGGTCGGGCCGTAGATGGCGTAGCCGGCGGCCACCTGCTGCGTGCCCGGCTGCAGGAAGTCGGCCTCGGTGACGTCGCGGCCCGGCGCTTCGTCGTGGCCGGGCAGGCGCAGGATGGAGAAGATGCTGCCCACCGAGACGTTGACGTCGATGTTGCTGCTGCCGTCCAGCGGGTCGAACACCAGCAGGTACTTGCCCCGCGGGTATTCGGCCGGGATCTGGCGCGCGGTCTCCATCTCTTCCGAAGCCTGGCCCGCCAGGTTGCCGCTCCATTCGGTGGTGCGGATGAAGAACTCGTTGCTCACCACGTCCAGCGGCTTCTGCACCTCGCCCTGCACGTTGGTGTCGCCCGAGACGGCGGCCAGGTGGCGCGTGCTGGGGTCGCCCAGGGCGCCGAAGGCCACCGAGCGCGCGACGGCCTTGCAGGCGATGGAGACATCGAGGATCAGCGCGTTGAGCTCGCCGCTGGCGCCGGGGAAGCGCCGCCGCTGCTCGATGAGGTACTGCGTCAGCGTCTGTCGATTGGAAAGGGGCATGGGAATCAGCCGAAGTTTCAGATCTGGAAGACGCGGCTGGCCAGGATGTCCTGCGGCGCCAGCGTGGTGAGGTCGTCGGCCGTCAGCACGCGGTCGCGGTCGGCGTACAGGCGGCTGGCCTGGCGCAGGCGCGCGCGGTCGAGCGCGTTGCGCACGCTGCGGGCGTTGGCGAAATGCGGCTGCGCCAGGCGCAGCGAGAGGTAGCGGTCGAACACGTCCTGCGTGCCGTCGCCGAAGCGGTAGTTCATGGTCGCCAGCATGCGCTGGCCGATCTGCAGCAGCTCGCCCTGCGCGTAGTCGGGGAAGTCGATGTGGTGGGCGATGCGGCTGCTCATGCCCGGGTTGCTCTTGAAGAAGGTGTCCATGCGGTCCTTGTAGCCGGCCAGGATCACCACCAGGTCGTCGCGCTGGTTCTCCATCACCTGCAGCAGGATCTCGATGGCCTCCTGCCCGTAGTCGCGCTCGTTCTCGGGGCGGTAGAGGTAGTACGCCTCGTCGATGAAGAGCACGCCGCCCATGGCCTTCTTCAGCACTTCCTTGGTCTTGGGCGCGGTATGGCCGATGTACTGGCCCACCAGGTCGTCACGCGTCACCGCCACCAGGTGGCCCTTGCGGCAGTAGCCCAGGCGGTGCAGGATTTCCGCCATGCGCATGGCCACCGTGGTCTTGCCGGTGCCGGGGTTGCCGGTGAAGCTCATGTGCAGGCTGGGCTTGTCGGTGCCGGCAGCCGCCTGCAGGCCCAGGTTGGCGCGCAGCTTGTCGATGACGAGCAGCGCCGCGATGTCGCGGATGCGCTGCTTCACGGGTGCCAGGCCCACCAGGTCGCGTTCGAGTTCATCGATCACGTCCTGCACCTGGCTCTGCGCCAGCACCTCGCCCACCGTGCGGGCGCTGCCCGCATCGGGCGCGGCTGCCAGCGGCTCGGGTGCGGCCCCGGGAATGGCGTAGAGCGGCGTGGCCATGGCGCTCAGCCGGCGTAGCGCTCGGCTTCGGGCTTGTCGGTGGCGTAGCTGTGCACGGTGTACTGGATGCTGCGGCCGTTCACCTCATGCCGCACCAGGCCGAAGCCGGGTTCCTTGGCCGGGCGGTTGACGATGAAGCTCATCACGATGGTCTCCACGCCGCGTGTGCTGTCGAAAGCCATCAGGCGGATGTAGTGCTGCGGGAAGGTCTTGCGGCAGGCCTTCAGTTCCATCAGCACACCGGCGGCGTCCTTCAGGTCGAACATCGGCATGCCGAACATCTCCCAGTAGGTGTTGCGCGGGTGCGGG
>CAYREA010000394.1:0-3484 GCA_964423075.1 uncultured Rubrivivax sp.
TTCCCGTCGAGAACGTCAAGCTGGCCTTGCGACGCACCGCCTATCGCAAGTTCAATGGCGGCACCACGGACTACAACGGCTTCGGCCGCAACGCCGCCGACAACAACAACTGGTTCCTGATGGGATGGTTCATGTTCTGAACTCTGGCCATCACCTGAAGAACCACTGCAACTGCACTTGAACAGCGTTGGACGAGGCAGCGAACTCGCTGCCCGCGGTCGCGGTGAAGTGCTGCACGCCGAAGATCAGATCCGTGGCTGATCCGATGGACCACACGAGGCGGCTGTCGACCGCGCGGCTGCGGTCGTCGGCATTGAGCACCACGTAGGTCATCCACTTCAGCAGCGGCGTGATCTCGTAGGACGCGAACAGCCCCGCATAGCGCGTCGCGAGGCTTGCCACACGCCCTGCGCGTAGCCCCGTGAAGTCGTAGCCGGCCGGATTCTGCGAGCCGGCCCCGTTGTAGTACAGCTCGGCGCTCAGCGTCAGCCCGGTCGCAAAGGCATAGTCCGCGCCGGCCATCCACCGGTTGAAGCCGAGACCGCCATCCGGATCCAGCCGAGCCGCCTCCGCGCGGACGCCGAGGTCACCGATTTGGCTGGCGACGTCCACGCCGACGATGTCCAGACCCTGCAGCCGCCCGGCGACCAGCGACGCGTCCACGCCCGCCGCATTGCCGTGCCACTGCACTGCACGGCTGGGCGAGCCGCGGTCCGGCGCAGGTGCATACACGAGCGACACGCGCGACAGCGGTCCGAGCTTGGCCTCGAGCAGTGCGGCATCGACCCCGACGCGCTCCTCGCGCTCCAACGCCAGCGGGCTCACCGGGTTCAGGATGTCCAGCGGGCTCCAGAAGCGACCCGTTCCCCACGCAACGCGCTGGCGGCCGAGCTTCAGATCGACGTTGCCGCGGGTCATGGTCACGGCCGCCCTGTACAGGCGATGGCGGCCGTAGACATCGCCACTCTCGACGTAGTTGGCTTCGGCCCGCCAGTACTGCGGCGGCAGGCGGTCCTTGAACGTATGAAACTCTGCGGTGTCCAGGTAGCTGCCCAGCAGCAGTTCGTTGTCGTACTGCAGGTCGAGCGCGAGACCCGGGGCGACGTCACCCTTGGCCTCGACGCGCAGCCGGTTCAGGCTCAGCCCGTACGCTTCGCCGTTCACGGTGCGTGAACGCACGAACAGGCTCTTCACGCTGCCCGTCAGACCCAGCCCTTCGGCCTGCACAGGCGCGCCGACGGACAGCGCCGCCACCAGCATGATCGTGCCCGCGAACTGCGCGGGCAGCATCGCGCGGCGCATCACGTGTGGCGGATCGCGGCCGTCGGGTCGAGCCGTGCGGCCCGTGACGCCGGGTAGAGCGACACCGCGACGCTGGCCAGGAACAGGCCAATGCCGGGCCCGATCAGGCTCGCCCATTCGAGCCGCGGGTAGACGATGCCGGTGAGCCCGGGAATCGCGCTGTAGTCCTTGTAGAAGCGCGACAGGTCCAGGCCCACGCTGCCGAACACCGAGACGATGGCCGCACCCACCGTGTAGCCCACGAGCGAGGCCAGCAGCATCAGAGCCACCGTTTCATAGACGACCATGCGAACGATCGCGTCCGGTGGCGTGCCGAGCGCCATCATCACGCCGAACTCGCGAGTCCGCTCGGCCACGGCCATGAAGACGGTGTTCATCACCGCCAGCGCCACGACGAGAAAGAAGACCGCAACGATGACAGTGCGGATGGCACGGACCAGGCCCACCATGTCCGCCACGCGGGTCAGCAACTCCGGCCAGGTCGAGGCGACGAGGCCACGGCTCGCCACCACCGGTGCCAGCTGGCGGGCCACCGCGTCCACCTGGGATCGGTCCACGAGCCGCAGGTTGACCGATGAGACCCGGTCGCCGAGGCCGAGCATGCGTTGCGCTGCCGGCAGGGTGACGAAGACCATTGCGCTGTCGAACGAACTGCTCTCGGTGGCGAAGATGCCGCGGACGCGGAACGCGGCCGTTCCCAGTTCACCAGCCAGCCCTGGTGCCATGACGACGATTTTCTCGCCGAGCCTCGCGCCGATCTTCTCGGCCAGCCGCCTGCCGATGACGATGTCGCGCTCGGCACCGCGCGCGAGTGGCGTGCCCTCGACGAAGGTGCGGTGCAGGATGGTGATGCCAGGCTCGAGATCAGGGTCGACGCCGTAGAGCATCACCCCCACCGACTTCGTCGCGCTGCTGGCCAGCGCCTGCGCTTGCACGCGTGGCGCCGCCGCAGCGACGCCCGGCATGGTCTGCGCCGCCTTCAGTACGCCGCCGGCGTCCTCGAAGGCCAGCTCGGGGGCCAGGTCTCGACGCAGTCCCTGGCGCTCGATCTGCAGGTGCGCAGTGAGGTAGCCGGTCGAGTTGCCGACGATCTGCTCGGCGAAGCCGTCGAAAAACCCGTACAGGAAGACGTAGGCCACGATTGCGAAGGCAGCGGCGAAGGCAGTGATGGCGCTGCGCTTGCGATTGCGCAGCAGGTTGCGCGCGGCGATCAGCACGAAGACGGGCCAGCGGCTGCGCCTGGCCGGTGCTGGTTCGCCCCGTCCCCGAACGCGTGCCTTGCCGCGTTCGCCGATGCCGCGGATCGCGGCGACCGGCTCCAGCGTCGCGGCGCGGAACGCCGGGTAGAGCGCCATCAGGAGCGCGATCACGAACACCATTGCCGAGATGAACAGGCTGCGTTCGGCGCGCACCGCCGGATAGATCACATCCTCCAGCCCGGGCATGGTTCGAAGGCCGGCCGCGAACGCGCCGAGGTTGATGCCGATTTGGCCGAATGCCGCCGTGGCGCCCAGCCCGACCGCGTTGCCGAGCAGCAGCCCTGCCGCGCCGAGCAGCGCCGCCTCCGCGAGCACGAGCCGGAACAGCAGCGACTGGCTGGTGCCCAGCGCGAGCATGATGCCGAACTCGCGCGTGCGCTCGAGCACCGCCATCAACACCGGGTTGGCCACGCCGGCGGCCACCATCACGAAGAAGATCGTCAGCACCACGAAGCCCATCACTTCGTGGAATCGTGTGCTGACCGCGACCATCGGCAGCAGCACCGGCCAGCCCACCACCTCGTGGTCGGAGCCGACACGGATGGACAGGCTCTCGGTGGCCGCAGCCAGCGCGCCCCGGTCACGCAGGCGCACCGCGACAGCCGTCACGGCGCTCGGCGCGGCGAGGAAGTCGCGCATCACCGCCATCGGCATCATGGCAACATAGCCGTCCAGATCGTCGATCTTCGTGCGGAACACGCCCCGGACTGGCACCCGAGCGCTCGCCACCGAGCCGTCATAGGCCTGCCCCACCAAAACCAGGTCATCACCAGCGCGCAGGGACAGGGCCTCGGCCAGGTCCGCGCCGATCAGGATGCCGCTGTCGCCCGGGCCATCAATGGCGCGGCCATCAACGATGGCCTTGGAGAGGTCGCTGACCGCGGACTCACCCGCCGGATCGACGCCGAAGGCCATGATGCCGC
>CAYREA010000395.1:0-3478 GCA_964423075.1 uncultured Rubrivivax sp.
CCTGTTCGGCGAAGAGCTGGCGCGGCGCTTTGCCGAGCCCGCCAGCGCGCCGACCGTGTTCATCAACCTCAGCAACATCGGCTGGTTCGGCGACACGGTGGCGCTGCCCCAGCACTTGAACATCTCGCGCCTGCGCACACTCGAATTCCAGCTGCCGATGCTGCGCGCCACCAACACCGGCAGCACGGCCTTCATCGACCACCGCGGCCGCGTCGCGGCGCAGCTGCCGCCGCAGATCCGCGGCGTGCTGCAAGACACGGTGCAGGGGCGCCAGGGTCGCACGCCGTTTGCGGCCTGGGCCGCGGCGCTGGGCCTGTGGCCGCTGCTGCTGGCCGCACTGGCCGTGCTGGCGCTGTTCAGGCCGAAGGCGGCCGCCTGACGATGTGGACTTGCTGCTGCGCCTGCGCGGGCGCCGCAGGGCCGCAGCCGCCGCAGCCACCACAAGCCGATGCCGCCGGCCGGCCCGGCCGCAGGCGGGCGCGCAGCGTCGCCGGCATCAGCGTCCACAGCGCGTAGCCGCTGCAGGCCAGCACCAGCAGCGCCGCGGCGACGGTCTGCCAGCCCATGCTTTCAGCCCCCGCCCAGCGCCAAGGTGACGCGGTAGGTGACGAAGGCGGCCAGGTAGGCCAGGCCGAACATGTAGGCCGCCATCAGCGCCGGGTAGCGCCAGGAGTTGGTCTCGCGCTTCACCACCGCCAGCGTCGACAGGCACTGCGGCGCGAACACGTACCAGGCGATCAGCGCATAGGCCGTGGCCAGCGACCAGCCCTGCGCGATGACGGGTGCCAGCGATTCGGCCACCGAGTCGCCCGCCGCCGACAGCGCATACACCGTGCCCAGGGCACCCACCGCCACCTCGCGCGCCGCGATGCCCGGCACCAGCGCCACCGAGATCTGCCAGTTGAAGCCGATGGGCGCGAACAGGTGCTGCAGCAGCTGGCCGAGTTGTCCGGCCAGGCTGTACTGGATGGCCGGCCCCATGTTCGGATTCGCGCCATCGGGCGGGCCGGGCCAGCTCGACAGGAACCACAGCACCACCATCAGCGCGAAGATGATGCCGCCCACGCGGCGCAGGAAGATCCTGGCCCGCTCCAGCAGGCCGATCGCCAGGCCCGCCAGGCTGGGCAGGCGGTAGGGCGGCAACTCCAGCATCAGCGGCTGGTAGCTGTTCTTCAGCCACAGGCGCTTGATGAGCCAGCCCACCGCCATGGCCGCCAGCACGCCGGCCACGTACAGGCCGAACAGCGTGAGCCCGCGCAGGTTGAACCAGCCCACGTCGCGCGCCGGCACGAAGGCGCCGATCAGCAGCGCGTACACCGGCAGGCGGGCCGAGCAGGTCATCAGCGGCGCCAGCATGATGGTGGCCAGGCGGTCGCGCGGCTGCACGATGGTGCGCGTGGCCATGATGCCGGGCACCGCGCAGGCGAAGCTCGACAGCAGCGGAATGAAGGCGCGCCCCGACAGGCCCACCTTGCCCATCAGCGTGTCCAGCAGGAAGGCCGCGCGCGGCAGGTAGCCGCTGTCTTCCAGCACCAGGATGAAGGCGAACAGGATCAGGATCTGCGGCAGGAACACCAGCACACCACCGGCGCCGGCCAGCACGCCGTCCACCAGCAGGCTGCGCAGCGGGCCGTCGGCCATGTGCGTGGTCAGCCATTCGCCGATGGCACCGACGGCGGCCTTGATGCCGTCCATCGGCGCCGCGGCCCAGGCGAAGACGGCCTGGAACATCAGGAACATCAGCGCCGCCAGCAGCACCAGGCCCCACACGGGGTGCATCACCACGGCGTCGATGCGGTGCTGAAAGCGCCCGCGGCCGGCCGGCTGCATGACGGTGGCGGCCAGGATGCGGCGTACCTCGCGCTGCAGCGCGGCGGTGTCGGGCGGCGGCGTGTCGCCCAGCACATGGGCCCCGGGCGCAAACATGGCGCGCGACTGCAGGGCCGTGCGCAGCGCGGCATGGCCATCGCCCCGCACCGCCACCGTGGCCACCACCGGGCAGCGCAACTCGGTTTCGAGCCGGGGAATGTCGATCACCAGGCCTTGGGCGCGGGCCGCATCGGCCATGTTCAGAGCCACCAGCATCGGCCGGCCCGAGCGCGCGAGTTCGGCGCGCAGCTCCAGCACCAGGCGCAGGCCCATGCGCAGGTTGGTGGCGTCAAGCACGGCCACCACCAGGTCAGGCTGGGCCTCGCCTGCGCGCTGGCCGCGCAGCACGTCCAGTGTGACCTGCTCGTCGGGGGTGGCCGGGTCCAGGCTGTAGGTGCCGGGCAGGTCGATCACGGCCACGCTGTGCTGGGCGTCCAGGCGCGCGGTGCCCACCTTGCGTTCGACGGTGACGCCGGCGTAGTTGGCCACCTTCTGGCGCGCGCCGGTCAGGCGGTTGAAGAGGGCCGTCTTGCCGCAGTTGGGGTTGCCCACCAGCGCCACGGTGAGCCGGTGCAGCGCCAGTTCAGCCACCGGGATGCTCCACCTCGATGCAGCGCGCCTCCACGGCGCGCAGCGCGAACAGGGTGTCACCCACCTGCACGGCCAGCGGCTCGCGCCCGCCCGGGCCGCGCCGCAGCAGGTGCAGCGGCTCGCCGGCGACGAAGCCGATCTCGGCCAGGCGGCGCAGCAGGGCCGCATCGGCCTCGGGCGCGCCGGCGCACACGCACTTCACGGTGGCACGGGCGCCGGCCGGCAGATCGTTGAGGCTGAGGGTGGGGGGCAATTTCATGGGCCCGCGCAGGGCGCAGGCGCCGAAAGCGGTGCGTTTGACTCTAGTCGAAATGCGAATTGTTCGCAATTGACCAGGATCAAGCCCGGTGCGTGCCCCGTAAACTCACTCGTTTTGTCCCGGCCCGGCACCCTTCGCGCATGCTCACCTTCCAGCAGATCATCCTGAAACTGCAGTCGTACTGGGACGCCCAGGGCTGCGCCCTGCTGCAGCCCTACGACATGGAAGTGGGCGCCGGCACCAGCCATACCGCCACCTTCCTGCGCGCCCTAGGCCCCGAGCCCTGGAAGGCGGCCTACGTGCAGCCCAGCCGCCGCCCCAAGGACGGCCGTTACGGCGACAACCCCAACCGGCTGCAGCACTACTACCAGTACCAGGTGGTGCTCAAGCCCGCGCCGGCGAACATCCTGGAGCTCTACCTGGGCAGCCTGGAAGCCCTGGGCTTCGACTTGAAGGCCAACGACGTGCGCTTCGTTGAAGACGACTGGGAGAACCCCACGCTGGGCGCCTGGGGCCTGGGCTGGGAGGTGTGGCTCAACGGCATGGAGGTGACGCAGTTCACCTACTTCCAGCAGGTGGGCGGCATCGACTGCAAGCCCATCACCGGCGAGATCACCTACGGCCTGGAGCGGCTGGCGATGTACCTGCAAGGCGTGGAGAACGTCTACGACCTGGTCTGGACGGACAAGCTGAAGTACGGGGATGTCTACCACCAGAACGAGGTCGAGCAGAGCACCTACAACTTCGAGCACAGCGACG
>CAYREA010000396.1:0-3464 GCA_964423075.1 uncultured Rubrivivax sp.
GTCTTGCGGCCCACCAGGTCGTTGGCCTGGATCGCGGTCGTGCCTTCGTAGATGGTCAGGATCTTGGCGTCGCGCAGGTGCTGCGCCGCGCCGGTCTCTTCGATGAAGCCCATGCCCCCGTGCACCTGCACGCCCAGGCTGGCCACGTCGAGCGCCATCTCGGTGGACAGGCCTTTCACCAGCGGCACCATGAATTCGTAGAAGGCCTGGTTCTGCTCGCGCACCTGCGCATCGGTGTGGGCATGCGCAGCGTCGTAGGCGGCCGCGGCCACCAGTGCCATCGCGCGGCAGGCTTCGGTGTGGGCGCGCATCGTCATCAGCATGCGGCGCACGTCGGGGTGGTGGATGATGGCTGCAGGGCCGCGCAGCGAACCGTCGACCGGGCGGCTCTGCACGCGGTCGCGCGCGTAGGCCACGGCCTGCTGGTAGGCGCGCTCGGCCAGCGCGATGCCCTGCACGCCGACGCCGAAGCGGGCGGCGTTCATCATGATGAACATGGCCTCGAGGCCGCGGTTCTCCTGGCCGATCATCTCCGCCACGGCACCCCCATGGTCGCCGTACTGCAGCACCGCCGTCGGGCTGGCCTTGATGCCCAGCTTGTGCTCGATGCTCACGCAGTGCACGTCGTTGCGCGTGCCATCGGGCAAGACCTTCGGGCAGATGAAGAGCGAGATGCCCTTCACACCTTCGGGCGCGCCGGCAACCCGCGCCAGCACCAAGTGCACGATGTTGTCGGCCAGGTCGTGCTCGCCGTAGGTGATGAAGATCTTGGTGCCGAACAGCTTGTAGCTGCCGTCGGGTTGCGGCTCGGCGCGCGTGCGCACCAGGCTCAAGTCGCTGCCGGCCTGCGGCTCGGTGAGGTTCATCGAACCGGTCCAGCGGCCTTCGATCATCGCTGGGATGTACCGCGCCTGCTGCTCGGGTGTGCCGGCGGTGAGCAGCGCCTCGATCGCGCCATCGGTCAGCAGCGGGCACAGCGCGAAGCTGATGCTCGCGCTGTTGACCATCTCGCAGCAGGCCGCGTGGATGAGCTTGGGCAGGCCCTGGCCGCCGAACTCGGCCGGGTGCTGCAGGCCCTGCCAGCCGCCTTCGACGAAACCACGGAAGGCGTCCTTGAAACCGGGCGCGGTGGTGACCTTGCCGTCCTTGAAGGACGAGGGGTTCTTGTCGCTTTCCCAGTTCAACGGCGCCACCACGCCTTCGTTGAACTTGGCGCATTCCTCGAGCACGGCTGCCGCGGTGTCGTAGCCAGCCTCTTCGTGGCCGGGCAGCGTGGCCACGGCGTCGATGCCGGCCAGTTCCTTCATCACGAACAGCATGTCCTTGACGGGGGCGCGGTAGCTCATGGTTCGTCCTTCACGTGAAAACAGACAGGGCGCCTGCATGAGGCGCCCTGGGTCGGCACTGCTTCAGAGCAGGCCGGTCAGTTCGGGCACGGCGATGAAGAGATCGGCTTCCAGACCGTAGTCGGCGACGCTGAAGATCGGCGCCTCGGGATCCTTGTTGATGGCCACGATGACCTTGCTGTCCTTCATGCCCGCCAGATGCTGGATGGCGCCGCTGATGCCGGCCGCGATGTAGAGCTGTGGCGCCACGATCTTGCCGGTCTGGCCCACCTGCCAGTCATTCGGCGCGTAGCCGGCGTCCACCGCGGCACGGCTGGCGCCCAGGGCGGCGCCCAGCTTGTCGGCCAGCGGTGTCAGCACCTCGCTGAACTTCTCATTGCTGCCCAGGGCGCGGCCGCCGCTGACGATGATCTTGGCGGCGGTGAGTTCGGGCCGGTCGCTCTTGGCGATCTCGCTGCCCAGAAACTCGGCCAGCCCCGCATCGGCCACGGCCGCCAGGCTCTCGACGGCCGCGCTGCCGCCCGTCGCCGCGGCGGGGTCGAAACCGGTGGTGCGCACGGTCAGCACCTTGATCGCATCGGTGCTCTGCACGGTGGCGATGGCGTTGCCGGCGTAGATCGGGCGCTCGAAGGTGTCGGGGCTGATGACCTTCATCGCGTCGCTGATCTGCGCCACGTCCAGCAGCGCAGCGACACGCGGAGCGACGTTCTTGCCCGACGCGGTAGAGGGAAAGAGGATGTGGCTGTAGCTCCTGGCCACGGCCACGATCTGCGCGGCGAGGGTCTCGGCCAGGCCGTGGCCCAGCGCCGGGCTGTCGGCGTGCAGCACCTTGGACACACCGGCAATCTGCGCGGCGGCCTGGGCGGCACCGCCGGCGTTGGCACCCGCCACCAGCAGATGCACCTCGCCGCCGCAGGCGAGGGCCGCGGTGACGGTGTTGAAGGTCGCACCCTTGACGTGGGCGTTGTCGTGTTCGGCAATGACGAGGGCAGCCATCTCAGATCACCTTGGCTTCGTTCTTGAGCTTGGCCACCAGCGTGGCCACGTCGGGCACCTTCACACCGGCGCCGCGCTTGGGCGGCTCGGTGACCTTGAGCGTCTTGATGCGCGGCGTGACATCGACGCCCAGGTCGGAAGGCTTCAGCACCTCGAGCGGTTTCTTCTTGGCCTTCATGATGTTGGGCAGCGTGACGTAGCGCGGTTCGTTCAGGCGCAGGTCGGCGGTGATCACGGCCGGCAGCTTCATCTTCAGCTTCTCGAGGCCGCCGTCGATCTCGCGCGTGACGAGCAAGGCACCGTCGGCCACTTCGATCTTCGAGGCAAAGGTGCCCTGCGCCAGGCCGGCCAGTGCGGCCAGCATCTGGCCGGTCTGGTTGCAGTCGTCGTCGATCGCCTGCTTGCCCACGATGACCAGCTGCGGTTGTTCCTTGTCGACCAGGGCCTTGAGCAACTTGGCCACGGCCAGCGGCTGCAGTTCTTCGGCGCACTCGACCAGGATGCCGCGGTCGGCGCCGATCGCCATGGCCGTGCGCAGCGTTTCCTGGCACTGCGTGACGCCGCAGGACACGGCGATGATCTCGGTGGCCACGCCCTTCTCCTTGAGGCGCACCGCCTCTTCGACGGCAATCTCGTCGAAGGGGTTCATGCTCATCTTGACGTTGGCGATGTCCACACCCGTGCCGTCGCTCTTGACGCGCACCTTGACGTTGTAGTCGACCACCCGCTTGACGGGGACCAGCACCTTCATGAATGACGCTCCTGGGCTCGGATAGACGAGAAGTGAACGGGTCATTCTAGGCGTCGGGTTCCCCACGCAGACGCATCGAGAACGCAAAATAGAACGACCGTTCTATTTTTTCCACAAGCACCGGAACAGACGGTCACGTCGGCGACACGCAGGCCTGTGCTAGCGTGAGCCGCACGGCGCCGCGCGGGTGACGGAACTGGTAGACGTAGCGGGCTTAAAACCCGCAGCCGAAAGGCGTACGGGTTCGATTCCCGTCCCGCGCACCAAGGGCGGCAGGACATGTCCGCCTTGGCGGCGGCGGAATCGATGCAGAAGGTGGAGGCGCGATCCGGAGTCGAACCGGACTGGACGGATTTGCAATCCGTTGCATA
>CAYREA010000397.1:0-3444 GCA_964423075.1 uncultured Rubrivivax sp.
CGGCGTTGTCGAGGAAGTAGCGGTCGTGGGTGATGGCCACCACGGTGCCGGGGAAGCGCTGCAGGAAATGCTCCAGCCATTCGACGCTTTCGGCGTCCAGGTGGTTGGTGGGCTCGTCGAGCAGCAGCATGTCGGGTTTGGACAACAGCAACCGGCACAGCGCCACGCGGCGCTTCTCGCCGCCGGACAGGTGCTCGATCACCGCCTCCCAGGGCGGCAGGCGCAGCGCGTCGGCGGCCAGTTCCAGCTGCAGGTCGGTGTTCTCGCTGCCGGCGGCGGCGATCACGGCTTCCAGCTCGGCCTGCTCGGCGGCCAGCTTGTCGAAGTCGGCATCGGGCTCGGCGTATTCGGCATACACCTCGTCCAGGCGCTTCTTGGCGGCCAGCACGCCGCCGATGCCCTGTTCCACCGCCTCGCGCACGGTCTGTTGCGGCTCCAGCTGCGGTTCCTGCGGCAGGTATCCGATCTTCAGGCCCGGCATCGGCACGGCTTCGCCTTCGATTTCCTTGTCCAGCCCGGCCATGATCTTCAGCAGAGTGCTCTTGCCGCTGCCATTCACGCCCAGCACGCCGATCTTGGCGCCCGGGAAGAAGGACAGGCTCACGCCCTTCAGGATCTGCCGCTTCGGCGGCACGATCTTGCCGACGCGGTTCATGGTGAAAACGTACTGGGCCATGGGTGGTCTCGTGAAGGGAAGGCGGAAGGGGAAACCCGGAATTATGGGCGACGCCGGCTGGAGCGCTCGCCGAGACCCGGTCTGGACGCCATCGGGGAAAACCGGGTTGCCAAAGCCCCACACACAACGGGCCTGTTAGTTCTATTCTTTGCGCGCCGGCTGTGGTGGGTTGAGGGGCCCGCCCGGCCGGTTGCCTTTTGTTGTTCCACTTCTGGAGGAGTATTTCCATGGTTCGACGTTTCAAGGTCTCAGCGCTGGCTGTTGCCGCCACCCTGGCAGCCGCCCACAGCGCCTACGCGGCTGCACCCGATGCCGCGCAAGCGCGTGCGATGGAATCGGGCGCCCGCGCCCACATCGCCGCCTTCCCGGGCTACACCCTGCATGGCCCGGAGCACAGCTACACCGCCACCGACGCCCTCATCGACGACGACGGCACCCAGCACATGCGTTTCGAACGCCAGGTGCGCGGCCTGCGTGTCATCGGTGGCGACTTCGTCGTGCACAGCGATCGCAACGGCGCCTTCCGCGACGTGTCGCGCACGATGCAGCGCGCGGTGAACCTGCCGCGCGGCGCCAGCCTGTCGGCCGGCCGTGCCATCAAGGCGGCGCTCGACGCGCAGGCCGGCAGCACCCGCGGCGTGGCGCCCGAACTGGTGGTCTATGCCCGCGGCGACACGCCGGTGCTGGCCTGGGACGTGCGTGTCTTCGGCGAACAGGCCGACGGCACGCCCACCGAGCTGCACGTGATGGTCGATGGCCAGACCGGCGCCGTGCTGGAGAGCTGGGACGACGTGCACATTGCTGCCGCCAACGGCACCGGCCGCGGCTACTTCAACGGCACCGTGGCGCTCACCACCGACCTGGTGGGCAGCACCTACTACCTGCGCGACCCCAGCCGCGGCAACAACTACACCATCAACATGAACAACCGCACCAGCGGGGGTTCGGTGTTCACCGATGCCGACAACGCCTGGGGCACCGGCCTGCTGAGCAACGTGCAGACCGTGGGCGTGGACGCGCAGTACGGCACCGCCGTCACCTGGGACTACTACAAGAACGTGCACGGCCGCAACGGCATCGCCAACAACGGCGGCGGTGCCTACAACCGCGTGCACTACAGCCGCAACTACAACAACGCCTTCTGGTCCGACAGCTGCTTCTGCATGACCTATGGCGACGGCGACGGGGTGAACTTCAACCCCTTCGACTCGCTCGACGTGGCCGGCCACGAGATGACGCACGGCGTCACCAGCCGCACCGCGCGCCTGGTGTACTCGGGGGAGTCGGGCGGCCTGAACGAGGCCACCAGCGACATCTTCGGCACCGCGGTGGAGTTCTACGCCAACAACCCCAACGACCCGGGCGACTACCTCATCGGCGAAGAGCTCTACAAGAGCGGCACGAGTTCATTGCGCACGATGATCAACCCGAGCCAGGACGGCCGCAGCGCCGACTGCTGGTACAGCAGCCTGGGCAGCCTGGACGTGCACTACTCGTCGGGCGTGGCCAACCACTTCTTCTACCTGCTGGCCCAGGGCACCACGAACGGCAGCCCGAGCAAGACCTGCGTGGCCGGCAACACCCGCGTGGCCACCGGCAACGGCTCGGTCACGCCGATCGGCCGCGCCAAGGCCGAGAAGATCTGGTACCGGGCGCTGACGGTCTACATGACCTCGTCGACCAACTACGCCGGCGCGCGCACCGCCACGCTGAACGCGGCGCGCGACCTGTACGGCACCGGCAGCGCCGAGCAGAACGCCGTGGCCGCGGCGTGGACGGCGGTGGGCCGGCCGTAGGTCCGCTTTGCGCTTACTGGAAGGCCGGGCTTGCCCGGCCTTTTGGTTCGTAGCCTCGAAGAACACCGCATTCACGGGGCTTGATCGCGGCTTGCCGCGGCCGTGCCACGTAGAATGCTTCGCACAGCGTCGCGGCACCCAGTCATCGCGGCGCGGTCGATTCCGACGCCTCGAACCCTTCGCAGCTTCCGACTGGCGCACCCGCAACGGGTGGCCGCAGGTTGCGAAACACGGCCCCAACGTGGGGCCTCAAAAAAATGCTGTTCACTGAACTCGGCCTTGCCGAGCCGCTCCTGCGCGCCGTGCGCGAACAGGGCTACGAAACCCCCACGCCGATCCAGGCCCAGGCCATTCCCGCCGTGCTCAAGGGCGGCGACCTGCTGGCCGGTGCGCAGACCGGCACCGGCAAGACCGCCGGTTTCGTGCTGCCGATGCTGCAGCGCCTGCTGGCCGTGCCCGGCAAGCGCGATGCGCGCGGCCGTGTCGCCATCCGCGCGCTTATCCTCACGCCCACGCGCGAACTCGCCGCCCAGGTGGAAGAGAGTGTGCGCACCTACGGCAAACACGTCCCGCTCACCAGCATGGTGATGTTCGGCGGCGTCGGCATGCAGCCGCAGATCGACCGTCTGCGCAAGGGTGTCGACATCCTCGTGGCCACGCCCGGGCGCCTGCTCGACCACCACCAGCAGCGCACGCTGGACCTGAGCCACGTCGAGATCTTCGTGCTCGACGAAGCCGACCGCATGCTCGACATGGGCTTCATCCACGACATCAAGAAGGTGCTGGCCATCGTGCCGGCGAAGAAGCAGAGCCTGCTCTTTTCGGCCACCTTCAGCGACGACATCAAGTCGCTCGCCGACAAGCTCTTGAATCAGCCCGCGCTGATCGAGGTGGCGCGCCGCAACCAGACCGCCGAGACCATCGCGCAGAAGATGCACCCGGTGGGCCGCGAGAAGAAGAAGGAACTGCTGG
>CAYREA010000398.1:0-3436 GCA_964423075.1 uncultured Rubrivivax sp.
TCAGCATGCCGTAGTTGCGGCGGATGTAGTTGATGATGGCTTCGTCGAACTTGTCACCACCGACGCGGATGCTGCCCTTGTAGACCATGCCGCCCAGCGAGATGACGCCGACTTCAGTGGTGCCGCCTCCGATGTCCACCACCATCGAGCCCGAGGCTTCCGACACCGGCAGGCCGGCGCCGATGGCCGCGGCCATGGGTTCCTCGATCAGGTAGACGTCCGAAGCGCCCGCGCCCAGCGCCGATTCGCGGATGGCGCGGCGTTCCACCTGGGTGGAGCCGCAGGGCACGCAGATGATGATGCGCGGGCTCGGGCGCAGGACGGACCGCGGATGGACCATCTTGATGAACTGCTTGAGCATCTGCTCGGTGACCGTGAAGTCGGCGATCACGCCGTCCTTCATGGGCCGGATGGCCTCGATGTTGCCGGGCACCTTGCCCAGCATGGCCTTGGCTTCCTTGCCCACCGCCTGGATGGTCTTCTTGCCCTGCGGGCCGCCTTCGTGGCGGATGGCAACGACCGAGGGTTCGTCGAGCACGATGCCCTTGCCACGCACGTAGATCAGCGTGTTGGCGGTGCCGAGGTCGATGGCGAGGTCGGTGGAGAAGTAGCGGCGCAGGGAGGCAGCAAACATGGGCGGGGTGTGGGCTGAAGCGAACGCGGCAGGGCGGGCGGGAGGTGGGCTGCCGCTTCGGCGGTGGGCGCTGCGGGCGCTGGCTTCTTGTGAGGGTGTTCCGGATGGCCGCCAGGAGGGGGTGCGAACCGGGCGTCAACATCTACGTTAACCTGCCGCGGCCGCGTGGCCTCATGGCTTGCGGGTAACCAGAGATAATAACGTATCCATCCATTGCCTCCGAGGTACGGCGCTGCTTTTTTCAGCAGAGCCCAGCCCATGCGAAGGCCTTCAGAAACACCCACCGACGATGGCCCTGACCCTGCAGGACGTGAGCCGCATTGCGCAGCTGGCGCGGCTGGAACTCTCAGCCGACGAAGAGTCGCGCATGCTGGCCCAGCTGAACGATTTCTTCTCGCATGTCGAGCAGATGGACGCCGTGGACACCCGCGGCGTGGACCCGCTCTACACACCGCTGTCGGCCGTGCAGGCCGTGGCGCTGCGCCTGCGTGAGGACGTGGTGACCGAAGGCGACCAGCGTGCCGCCAACCAGCGCAGCGCACCCGCCGTCGAGGACGGCCTGTTCCTCGTGCCCAAGGTGCTGGAATGAGCGCGGCGCCGCACAAGCTGGGCGTGGCCGCGCTGGGCAAGGCACTGGCTGCGCGTGAGTTGTCCAGCGTCGAGCTCACGCAGGCGTTGCTGGCCGCGGCCACCCAGAGCCAAACGCTCGGCGCGTTCCTGGCATTGAATGCCGAAGGTGCGCTGGCCGAAGCCCGCGCGGCCGACACGGCCATCGCCGCCGGCCGCGCCGGCCCGCTGACCGGCGTGCCCATCGCACACAAGGACATCTTCGTTACCGACTTCGCGCGCACGGGCCTGCCGTCCACGGCCGGTTCGAAGATGCTCGACGGCTACGCCAGCCCCTTCGACGCCACCGTGGTGGCGCGCCTGGCCGCCGCCGGCACGGTCACCCTGGGCAAGCTGAACTGCGACGAGTTCGCCATGGGTTCGGCCAACGAGAACTCGGCCTACGGCGTGGTGAAGAACCCGTGGGACCGCAGCCGCGTGCCGGGCGGCTCCTCGGGCGGCAGCGCCGCGGCCGTGGCCGCGCGCCTGGTGCCCGCGGCCACCGGCACCGACACCGGCGGCTCCATCCGCCAGCCCGCCAGCTTCAGCGGCATCACCGGCATCAAGCCGACCTACGGCGTGTGTTCGCGTTACGGCATGATCGCTTTCGCATCCAGCCTGGACCAGGCCGGCCCGCTGGCGCGTTCGGCCGAAGACTGCGCCTTGCTGCTGTCGGCCATGAGCGGTTTTGACGAACGCGACGCCACCAGCGCAATGCGCCCGCCGCAGGACTTCCACGCGCAGATGCTGACAGCGCGCCCGGGGGCGACAGCGGCCAGGCCGCTGCAAGGCCTGCGCATCGGCCTGCCGAAGGAGTTCTTCCCCGCCGCGCTGGCCGCCGACGTGAACGGCGCCGTGCGCGCCGCGCTGGCCGAGCTGGAAAAGCTGGGCGCCACGCTGGTGGACGTGAGCCTGCCGCGCACCGAGCTGTCGATTCCCGTCTACTACCTCATCGCCCCGGCCGAGGCCAGCAGCAACCTGAGCCGCTTCGACGGCGTGAAGTTCGGCCACCGCGCCGCCCAGTACGCCGACCTGGCCGACATGTACCGCAAGACCCGCTCGCAGGGCTTCGGCCCCGAGGTCAAGCGCCGCATCATGATCGGCACCTATGTCCTCTCACACGGCTACTACGACGCCTACTACCTTCAGGCGCAGAAGCTGCGCCGCATGATCGCCGACGACTTCCAGGCCTGCTTCAAGGCCTGCGACCTGATCGCCGGGCCGGTGGCGCCCACCGTGGCCTGGAAGATCGGCGAGCAGGGCGACGACCCGGTCAAGGCCTACCTGGCCGACATCTTCACCCTGCCTGCCAGCCTGGCCGGCCTGCCCGGCATGAGCGTGCCGGCGGGCTTTGGCGAACACGGCATGCCGGTGGGGCTGCAGCTGATCGGCAACTACTTCGAGGAAGGTGCGCTGCTGCATGCCGCCCATGCGCTGCAGCAGGCCACCGACTGGCATCTGAAGGAGCCCACGCTGTGACCGGCGCCCCGCTCATCCGCGGCTACGAGGTCGTCATCGGCCTGGAGACGCACGCCCAACTCTCCACCGCCAGCAAGATCTTCAGCGGCGCCAGCACGCAGTTCGGCGCCGCGCCCAACACCCAGGCTTGCGCGGTGGACCTCGCCCTGCCCGGCACGCTGCCGGTGCTGAACCGCGGCGCGGTGGAACGCGCCATCCGCCTGGGCCTGGCCGTGGGCGCCAAGGTGGCGCCGCTGTCGATCTTCGCGCGCAAGAACTACTTCTACCCCGACCTGCCCAAGGGCTACCAGATCAGCCAATACGAGATTCCGGTGGTGCAGGGCGGCAAGGTCGAGTTCATGCTGAACGGCGTGAAGAAGACCGTGCGCCTGACACGGGCGCACCTGGAAGAGGATGCGGGCAAGAGCCTGCACGAGGACTTCGCAGGCCAGACCGGCATCGACTTGAACCGCGCCGGCACGCCGCTCCTGGAGATCGTCTCCGAGCCCGAGATGCGCAGCAGCGCCGAAGCGGTGGAGTACGCCAAGGCGCTGCACACGCTGGTGGTGTGGCTGGGCGTGTGCGACGGCAACATGCAGGAAGGCAGCTTTCGCTGCGACGCCAACGTCTCGGTGCGCCGCCCCGGCGCGCCTTTCGGCACGCGGCGCGAGATCAAGAACCTGAACAGCTTCCGCTTCCTGCAGCAGGCCATCGACTTCGAGATCCAGTGGCAGATCG
>CAYREA010000399.1:0-3427 GCA_964423075.1 uncultured Rubrivivax sp.
CCGAGACGCAGGCCGTGCAGAAGACCATGCAGGGCATGATCTCGCAGGACGGCGCCGCCCTGCTCTTCCCCACCAGCTTCGGCTACTTCGACCCGCACATGCTGGCCGTGGCCGCCAAGAACAAGGACGTGCGCTTCAGCCACTGCGGCGGCATGTGGACCAAGGGCAAGCACCCCGACAACACCGGCAGCTACTTCGGCTACATCGACGAGGCGCAATACCTCAACGGCGTGATCGCCGGCCACATGAGCAAGAGCAAGAAGCTCGGCTTCGTGGCCGCCAAACCCATTCCGCAGGTGCTGCGCAACATCAACGCCTACACGCTGGGCGCGCGCTCGGTCGACCCGAAGATCACCACCAGCGTCATCTTCACCGGCGACTGGAGCATGGCCGTGAAGGAGGCCGAAGCCACCAACAGCCTGGCCGACCAGGGCTGCGACGTGTTCACCATGCACGTGGACGGCCCCAAGGTGGTGGTGGAAACCGCCGCCAAGCGCGGCAAGATGGTCTGCGGCTACCACGCCAGCCAGGCCAAGCTGGCGCCCAATGCCTACCTCACCGGCGCCGAGTGGAACTGGCTCACGGCCTACAAGCTGATCCTGGACGCCGCGCGCAGCGGCAAGCCGCACCCGAACTTCGTGCGCGGCGGACTGAAGGAAGGCTTCGTCAAGACCAGCGCCTACGGCCCCATGGTGCCCGAGGCGGCGCGCAAGGCGGCCGATGCGGTGAAGGCCAAGATGGTGGCCGGCACCTTCGACATCTTCGGCGGCGAGCTCAAGGACAACACCGGCAAGGTCGTGATCCCCAAGGGCACCGTGCTCAAGCAGACCGACCCCGTGCTCGAAGGCATGAACTACCTCGTCGAAGGCGTCATCGGCAAGATCTGAGCGCGGCGCGCCATGAACCGCCAGCCCTGGCACGACGTCGCCGAAGCGTTCCTGTTGCCGCTGCTGGCGCTGGCCGGTGCGCTCCTGTTGTTCGGCCTGTGGGTGTGGTTCGGCGGGCATGACCCGCTGCAGGCCTGGACGCTGCTCTTCGCCGGCGCCTTCGGCGACGCCTTCAGCTGGCAGAACACGCTGCAGCGCGCGGCGCCCCTGATGCTCACGGCCTTGTGCGTGGCCTTGCCCGCGCGCGCCGGGCTCACCGTCATTGGCGGCGAAGGTGCGCTGGTGCTGGGCGGGCTGGGCGCGGCCGGGCTGCCCTACCTCTTCAAGGTTCCGGCCGGCCTGTTCGGCATCTCGCTGCTGTTGCTGGCAGCGGCCCTGCTCGGCGCCTTGTGGATCGCGCTCGCGGGCGCCTTGCGCCAGTACCGCGGCGTCAACGAGACCATCAGCAGCCTGCTGCTGGGCTACGTCGCCATCGCCTTCTTCAAGCACCTGGTCGAAGGCCCGATGCGCGACCCGGCCAGCCTGAACAAGCCGTCCACGCTGCCACTGCCCGAAGGCCTGCAGATCGGCACGATGGGGGGCTACGACGTGCACTGGGGCCTGGCCTTCGGCGTGGCCGCCTGCCTGGCCAGCGCGCTGTGGCTGGGGCGCTCGACCCACGGCTTCGCCACGCGCGTGGTCGGCGGCAATGCGCGCGCGGCACGGCTGGTGGGGCTGCCGGCGCATCGGCTCATCGTCACCGCCTGCGCCCTGGGTGGCGCGGCCGCGGGGCTGGCGGGTGGCATCGAGGTCGCTGCCGTGCACACCTCGGCCAATGCCTCGCTGATTGCGGGCCTGGGCTACGCCGGCATCCTGGTCAGCTTCGTGGCGCGGCACCATCCGCTGGCCGTGATCCCCGTGGCCATCCTGTTCGGCGGTTTTGGTGCCGCGGGCAGCCTGCTGCAGCGGCGCATGGGGCTGCCGGATGCATCGGTGCAGGTGCTGCTGGGCTTTGCCTTCGTGCTGATCCTGGCCGCCGAGGCGCTGCGCGGGCGGCTGCTGCCGCTGCAGAGCTGGCTGCCGACGCCGGCGCCCAACCCCAAGCCCACACCCGCCTGAGATGGAAGCCTTCTTCGACGTCATCCTGGCCGTGCTGGGCGGCGCCATCCGCGTCGGCACGCCCTTCCTCTTCGTCAGCCTGGGTGAATGCCTCACCGAGAAGTCCGGCCGCATCAACCTGGGCCTGGAAGGTGTGCTGGTGTTCAGCGCCATGGCCGGCTTCGGTGGTGCCTACCTGACGGGCTCGCCCTGGCTGGGTGTGCTGATGGCCGGTGCCTGCGGCGCGCTGCTGGCGCTGCTGCACGGCCTGGTGTGTTCGCTGCCGCGTGTCAACGACATCGCGATGGGCATCGCACTGATGCTGCTGGGCGCGGGCCTGGCCTTCTACCTGGGCAAGCCGCTGATCCAGCCGCAGGCGCCCCAGATCCCGTCCATCGAACTCGGTGGCTGGAGCAGTTCCGGCCAGGTGCAGGCGGCGCTGAAGATCAACGCGCTGTTTCCCATCGGCGTGCTGCTGGCCCTGGGCATGGGCTGGGCCTTCATGAACACGCGCTGGGGCCTGCTGGTGCGCATGGTGGGTGATTCGGCCGATGCCGCGCGCGCGCTGGGCAACAGCGTCAACGGCATCCGCATCGCGGCCACCACGGCCGGTGGTTTCATCGCCGGGCTGGGTGGTGCGTCGCTCAGCCTCTACTACCCCGGCAGCTGGAATGAAGGCCTCTCCAGCGGCCAGGGCCTGATCGCCGTGGCCCTGGTGGTCTTCGCGCGCTGGAGCCCGGTGCGCTGCCTGGGCGCGGCGCTGCTGTTCGGCGGCGCGGGCGCCCTCGGGCCTGCCCTGCAAAGTGTGGGTGTCAGCGGCTACTACCACCTCTTCAATGCCGTGCCCTACATCCTGACGCTGGCCATCCTGGTGTGGACCTGCTCGCCCAAGCGCAGCATCAAGGGTGCACCCGCCGAACTGGGAGTTTCACGATGAGCGGATTGGGTGGTTTGAACAAGTCGCCACACGGCGTGGTGGTGGGCCTGGTGCAACTGCAGCTGCCCGTGGTGGACACGCCCGCGCAGCTGAAGGCCCAGGCCGAACGCATCTGCTGGATGGTCGGCAAGGCGCGGCGCAACCTGGGCACGATGGACCTCGTGGTGTTTCCCGAATACTCGCTGCACGGCCTGAGCATGAGCACCGCGCCCGAGCTGATGGTCTCGATCGACGGCCCCGAGGTCGCCTCCTTCAAGGCCGCCTGCATCGAGCACCGCATCTGGGGTTGCTTCTCCATCATGGAGTTCAACCCGCACGGCAACCCCTACAACACCGGCCTGATCATCGATCACCAGGGCCAGATCCAGCTCTACTACCGCAAGCTGCATCCGTGGGTGCCGGTGGAAGCCTGGGAGCCGGGCAACATGGGCATCCCGGTCTGCACGGGCCCGAACGGCAGCAAGATCGCATTGATCATCTGCCACGACGGCATGTTCCCCGAGATGGCGCGCGAGGCGGCCTACAA
>CAYREA010000400.1:0-3392 GCA_964423075.1 uncultured Rubrivivax sp.
TGTCCGACAGGCGCTTGTAGACCCACAGGTCCTCGGGCGTCATGTCGTCGTCGCTCTGCAAGCCCATCGGCCGCAGGATCACACCGCTGTGGGTGTGGAAGCTCACCGCGGCGCCGATGTTGGGGTGGCGGGTGACGAAGTCGACCATCGCCCGCACTTCGGGCTCGCTGGTCGGGTAGGGGCCGGCGCCGGCCTGCTCGAATTCCTGGCGCCAGTAGGCGGGGAAGTTGCGGTTGAGGTCCAGGCCTTCCTTGTCGCGGTTGGCGGTGATCTTCAGGCCGTCGTAGTTCGTGAGCGTGCCTTCGGGGATCAGCCGGTAGTAGCTGCCGCCGAATTCACCCGGCTCGCGCGCCACCATCAGGCGCGGGTCGTCGGGGTGCTTCTTGTAGGGGCCGTGCGGGTCGGGCACGCGCATCTGCAGCACGCGGCCGTCGCCGTCCACGTCCTCGATGGTCAGGCCTTCCACCGGCTCTTCGTCGTAGGGGTAGGGGCGCGTGCTGCTGCGGATGTGGCGCGGCCTGTCGGCCAGCGCCAGCTCGGCGCCGTCGGGGTTCAGGCGCGGCACCATGTAGACCACGCGGGTGTCCAGCAGATGCTGGATCTGCGGGTCGTTTTCGTAGCCGCTCATCAGCGTGTGCAGCCAGTACAGGCAGGCCGTGCTGGCGGTGAGTTCTGCGGCGTGGATGTTGCCGTCGACCCAGAACGCGGGCTTGTCAAGGTCGTCGCCGGTGGTGGTGTTCGTCAGCACCAGCAGCCAGATGTCGCGGCCTTCGAAACTCTTGCCGATGCTGCGCAGCTGCACCAGCTTCGGTGCCGCGGCGGCGTAGTCGTGCAGCAGGCGCGTGAGTTCGTCGTGGCGGTAGAACTGGTCGAAACGCGGGACGGGAATGGCGGGCATGGCGGCAGCGGTGGGTGGTGCTGCGGCCGATGCTAGCCGTGAACTCACTGGCCCTTGAACAGGCCCTGGAAGTGGCGCGACACCGGCAGCGTCTCGGGTCTGCCGCGCAAGCTGATGTGCATGTGCCCTTCGTCCACGCGCACGGCGGCGGCCACGTGGCGGTGGTTGACGATCACACTGCGGTGCACCTGCCAGAACAGCTGCTCGTCCAGCTGCGCGATCAGCTCCTTCAGCGGCGTGCGGATGAGCGCATCGCCGCCTTCGTGCACCACGCGCGTGTAGCGGCTGTCGCTTTCGAAGTAGATCACCTCGTCGCAGCGGATCAGCCGCACCTCGCGCCCCACCCCGGCCTGCAGCACCTGCAGCGGCGCCTTGCGTTGCGCGCCGGCCAGGCGTTCCAGCAGTGCCTGCAGGTCGGGGCCGGCGCTTGCCGCGGCCGGTTGCAGGCGTGAACGCAGGCGCTCGACGGTCTGCGCCAGTCGTTCGGCGTCGACGGGCTTCAGCAGGTAGTCCACGGCACCCGCGTCGAAGGCGGCCAGCGCGTGGTCGCCGTAGGCGGTGGCGAAGACCACCGGCGCCTTGCCGGCTATGCGCCGTGCCACGTCGATGCCGTTCAGGCCCGGCATGCGGATGTCCAGGAAGCACACATCGGGCTCGTGCTCCAGGAAGGCGTCCCAGGCGTCGACGCCGTTGTCGGCGGTGGCCACGATCTGCAGTTCGGGCCAGGCCAGGCGCAGCGCGGCCAGCAGCTGTTCACGCGGGGCTTCTTCGTCGTCGGCTATCAAGGCTGTCGTCATGGTTGGGCTTCGGTACGGAAAGGGATGTGGATCTCTGCCCAGCAGCCGCCTTCGGGCGGCACGCTCAGCGCCAGGCCGGCGGCGTCGCCGGCAGCCAGGGCCAGGCGCTCGCGGATGCTGGCCAGGCCGGTGCCTTCCTTCACTTCGGCAGGCAGGCCGGCGCCGTCGTCGCTGATGGTGAAGTGCACCACGTCTTCGGCGACGCGGCCGGTGAGCGTGACGGTGCCGCCGCGCAGCTGCGGCTCGATGCCGTGTTCGATGGCGTTTTCCACCAGCGTGAGCAGCAGGCCGGGCGGCAGCAGCGCGGGTTCGACGGCGGGATCGACCTCGATCTGCCAGTTCAGCCGCGGGCCCAGCCGCGCCTGCATCACTTCCAGGTAGCGGCGCACCGCTTCCAGCTCGCGGCCGGCGGCCAGCAGCGGGCGGTCGAAGAGCGGCAGGGTGGCGCGCAGGTAGCCGGTGAGCGCGGCCAGCAGCGGCGCGGCGCGGTCGTCCTTGCTCTGCACCCAGTGCTGCACCGAGGCCAGGGTGTTGAACAGGAAGTGCGGCTCGATCTGCGCCGCGGCCAGGCGGCGCGCCATCTCGATGGCCTTCTCGCGTTCGGCCAGCTCGCGCAGGCGGCCTTCGATCTGGTGCGCGCGCCACAGCGTCAGGAACCACAGCAGCACGGGCAGCATCGAGCCGCAGACCACGATCACCAGCACCACGGCTTCGCGCTCCTGGCGCTGCGGAATGCGCCAGCGCAGCAGCCAGGACATCACCAGCAGGGTCAGCGCCAGGCCCAGCATGGCCATCAGCAGCGGCCGGCGCCAGGGGTTGCACCACAGGCGCCGGCCGATGGTGAAGGCCACCACCGTCAGGCCCACCAGCATGCCCGTCAGGCGCGCGGTCTGCCCGGGCGGCGACAGCAGCAGCACGACGAAGGCGATGAGCCCGATGTTCGCGGCCGACACGGCAATCAGCGTCGGGCTCGGGCCGTCGCTGCCGGCCAGCGCCAGCTCCTGCGCCGTGAAGGGCACCTTGCGCCCCGGGTACCAGAGCTGGCTCCAGTCGATGGACTTGGTGGTGTTCATGCGGCGCAGTCTAGAAGCGCGGCCGGCGCCCGGGTGGCCGGCCGCGGCGAACGGCGGCAGCCGCCGCACGGGCTGCGGCGCCAGCGCATGAACGGCGGGTGGCCTTTCAGCCGCTGCAGGGCCCGGCGGCGACGGTGGCGCCGTCGACGAACACGCGCATCTCGCCGGGCGCGAAGGCCTGCCAGTCTTCACCCTGCGTCAGCGGCTGGGTGGCGACGATCACCACGCGGTCGGCGGGCGTGGTGACGGGTGCAAAGTCGACGCGCAGGTCTTCGTCGGCCAGCGCCGCGGCGCCGAAGGGGTGGCGGCGCTGCAGCGCGTGCAGGTGGGTGGAGCCATGCGCCCACAGCGCCTGGCCGTTGCTCAGCAGCATGTTGAAGGTGCCGTAGGCGGCCGGCTGCGGCAGCAGTTCGCGCAGTGTGCAGGTGAGCTCGTCCACGCTGGGCACGCTGGCGTGGGCCTTGGCCAGTTCCTGCATCAGCCAGCAGAAGGCGCGTTCGCTGTCGGTGTCGCCCACCGGACGGAAGGCGCCGTGCAGACGTGGCGCATAGCCTTTCAGGTCGCCGTTGTGGGCAAACACCCAGTAGCGGCCCCACAGCTCGCGCACGAAGGGGTGGGTGTTCT
>CAYREA010000401.1:0-3370 GCA_964423075.1 uncultured Rubrivivax sp.
CGCCGATCACGGCGAGCAGGAAGTCGGTGTGCGCCTCGGGCAGGTAGTGCAGCTTTTCCACCGAGTTGCCCAGGCCCTGGCCGAAGATCTCGCCGCGGCCCAGGGCGATGAGCGAGTGCGTGAGCTGGTAGCCCTTGCCCTGCGCGTACTTCGGGTTCCAAGGGTCCAGGTAGGCCAGGATGCGCTCGCGGCGCAGGTCGTCGAAAGCCAGGAACAGCGCGAGCGTGATGAGCATCACCGCGGCGATCAGGAAGAACATGCGCGCGTTCACGCCGCCGAGAAACAGCACACCCATCGCGATGGTGGCGATGACGAGGAAGGCGCCCATGTCGGGCTGGCGCAGCAGCAGCACGCCGACGAAGGCCACGGCCACCACCATGGGCGTGACGGCGCGGAAGAAGTTCTCGCGCGCATCCATGCGCCGCACCATGTAGTTGGCGGCATAGAGCGCGATGGCCAGCTTGGCCAACTCGCTCGGCTGGAAGTTCATGATGCCCAGCGGGATCCAGCGGCGCGAGAAGTTCACCACCTTGCCGATGAAGGGCACGAGCACGATCACCAGCAGGATCAGCGCCACGACGAAGATCACCGGCGCCTGCTTTTCCCAGAACGAGATCGGCACCTGCACCGCCACCAGCGCGGCGACGAAGGCGATGACCAGCGCAATCACGTGGCGCTGCAGGAAGTAATGCTGCGAGTAGTTCGCGAACTTGGGGTTGTCGGGCAGCGCGATGCTGGCCGAATAGACCATCACCACGCCCAGCAGCACCAGCGTCACCACCACCGCCACCAGGCTCTGGTCGAAGGCCGAGATGCGCACGGGGCGCGCACCCGCCACGTCGACGCGGTCGCGCACGGGCAGGCCGCCGGCAGCGCCTTCGCGGCGCGCAGCGAACCAGCCCTTGAGTGCGCTGACCGCAGCGTTCACATCTGCCCCCGGTCAGCAGCCAGGGCCATCACCGCTTCGACGTACACGTCGGCGCGGTGGGCGTAGTTGCGGAACATGTCCAGGCTGGCGCAGGCCGGGCTCAGCAGCACGGCGTCACCCGGCTGCGCCTGGTCGAAGCACCAGGCCACGGCGGCCTGCAGGGTCTCGTGGCGCTGCACGGGCAAGGTGCCGAGGATGGACTCGATGGCCGCCGCATCGCGGCCGATGGTGGCCACGGCGCGCGCGTGGCGCGCCAGCGGCTCGGCCAGCGGACTGAAGTCCTGCCCCTTGCCGTCACCACCCAGGATCACCACCAGCTTGCCCGGCGCCTTGTCGGCACCCAGGCCGTTGAGCGCGGCCACGGTGGCGCCGACGTTGGTGCCCTTGCTGTCGTCGAAGGCCTCGACCTCGCCGACGCGGGTGATGAACTGCACCCGGTGCGGCTCGCCTTCGTATTCACGCAGGCCGTGCAGCATGGGCGCCAGCGGGCAGCCGATGGCGGTGGCCAGTGCCAGCGCGGCCAGCGCGTTGGCGGCGTTGTGGCGGCCGCGCACACGCAGGGCGTCGGCGGGCATCAGGCGCTGCAGGTGGATCTCTTCTTCCTCGTCCTTCTTGCGCTTGACGGTTTCGTCCGCCGGCAGCGCGCGCACCAGCCAGCTCATGCCGTTCTCTTCCACCAGGCCGAAGTCGCCCGGGCGTTGCGGCGGCCCCAGGCTGAAGTGCATCGTGGCGCGGGTGTACGCCTTGGCGCGCGGCTTGCCCTTCACCGGCACCGGCGCGGGCACCATGGCCAGCACCGCGGCGTCGTCGCGGTTGATCACCATCAGCGCGTGGTGGCCGTACACACGCGCCTTGGCCGCGGTGTAGGCGGCCATGCTGCCGTGCCAGTCAAGATGGTCCTGCGTGACGTTCAGCACCGCGGCGGCCGTGGGCTCGAAGCTCCACGGCGCGGTGGACAGGCCGAAGCCACCACCCTGCAGTTGGAAGCTGGACAGCTCCAGCACCCACACCTGCGGCAGCGGCAGGTCCGGCGGCGGCGGTGGTGGCGGCTGGATGGGCAGCGGGCGGTCGGCCATCGCGTCTTCAAGCGGCGCAACGGGTTCCGGCTCGGCTTGCGGCTCGGGTTCGGGCTGCGGTTCGGCAGCGGGCACTTCAGTGGGTGCTTCGGCCTCGGCTGCGCCGACTTCTTCGGCGACCGCTTCGACGACGGGTTCGGCGACGGGTTCGACGGCTTCGGCGGGTGCGACCGCCGGAGCCGGCACCACCAGCGCATCACCTGCCGCGTCCAGCGCGGCCGCCAGCGTGTCCAGCAGCGTCGGCCCGATGTTGCCCGCCACCGCCACGCGCTTGCCGGCACGTTCCACCAGCAGCGCGGTCAGCGCCGTGGTGGTGGTCTTGCCGTTGGTGCCGGTGATGGCCAGCACGGCGGGCGTGTAGCCGTGCCGGGCCTTCAGGTCGGCCAGCGCGCGCGCGAACAGGTCGAGTTCGCCCAGGATGGCGATGCCGGTGTCGCGCGCTTCGTTCAGCAGCGGCGCCACGCGGGGGTCCAGGGGCGACAGGCCGGGGCTCTTCAGCACCAACTGCATGCCCTGCAGTTGTGTGGTTAGTAGCTCACCGCTGATGCGCACGGCCTGCGGCAGGTCGGCCGCCAGCGCTGCGGCTCCGGGCGGCGTTTCGCGCGAATCCCACACCGTCACGGCCGCGCCGTGGCGCACGCACCAGCGCGCCATCGCCAGGCCGCTGTCGCCGAGGCCCAGGATGAGTACGGGAATGTCCTTGAGGAAGTCCATGCCGTGTTCAGCGCAGCTTCAGGCTCGCCATGCCCACCAGGCACAGCAGCATGGTGATGATCCAGAAACGCACCACCACCTGGGTCTCGGCCCAGCCCTTCTTCTCGAAGTGGTGGTGCAGCGGCGCCATCAGGAAGATGCGCCGGCCCTCGCCGTACTTGCGCTTCGTGTACTTGAACCAGCTCACCTGCAGCATCACCGACAGCGCCTCGGCGACGAAGACGCCGCCCATGATGCCGAGCACGATCTCCTGCCGCGTGATGACGGCGATGGTGCCCAGGGCGCCGCCCAGCGAGAGCGCGCCCACGTCGCCCATGAACACCTGCGCCGGTGCGGCGTTGAACCACAGGAAGGCCAGGCCCGCGCCGGCCATGGCGGCGCAGAACACCAGCAGCTCGCCGGCGCCCGGGATGTGCGGGAACAGCAGGTAGCGCGAGAAGTCGGCGCGGCCGATGACGTAGGCGAACACGCCCAGGGCGCTGCCGACCATCACCACCGGCATGATGGCCAGGCCGTCCAGGCCGTCGGTGAAGTTCACGGCGTTGCTGCAGCCGACGATGACGAACCAGGTCAGGAAGATGAAGCCGAACACGCCCAGCGGGTAGCTCACGGTCTTGAAGAAGGGCACCATCAGGTCGGCGCGCGGCGGCAG
>CAYREA010000402.1:0-3346 GCA_964423075.1 uncultured Rubrivivax sp.
AAGAACTACGACCCGCGCGCCAAGCTGATGCGCGAGACCTGCCACGAGGTGCTGGCCGCCACCGGCCTGCAGGACGACCCGCTGTTCAAGCTGGCGATGGCGCTGGAGAAGATCGCGCTGGAAGACGACTACTTCGTGAGCCGCAAGCTCTACCCGAACGTCGACTTCTACTCGGGCATCGTGCAGAGCGCCCTGGGCATCCCGGTGAGCCTCTTCACCGCCATCTTCGCGCTCGCGCGCACGGTGGGCTGGATCGCGCAGCTCAACGAGATGATCGGCGACCCCGAGTACAAGATCGGCCGCCCGCGCCAGCTCTTCGTCGGCTCGCAAGCCCGCAAGGTGATGCCCATCGCGCAACGCTGAAGCGCACGACCAAGCTTCCCGCCGCGGATCCGGCTGTAGCCGGTCCGTCAGCGGGCGGCTGGTTCATCGGGTGAACTGCCCATTGCCGTTCACGTGCACCATGTCGACGAAGCGCGAACCGGCCAGTGCCTTGCGGTCGCTGAAGTCCACTTCCATGCCGGCAAAACGCTGCTTCATCGACCTCAGCGATGCATGCAACCTGGCGCGGGTGAGCTCGTTGCCGCAGCGCTTCAGCGCCTCCAGCATCACCAGCGCGTTGAAGTAGCCCTCGAAGGCGATGTAGCCCACGGGCAGCGAGGCCGCGGCGGCCAGCTTGCGGAAGTTGCTGGCCACGGGCTCGACCTGGCCCCAGGGATAGGGGACGACCTGCGAGATCACCAGGCTGCGCAACTCGGCACCCAGCACCCGCGCCACGTCCTCGCCCTGCACGATGGACATGCCGTAGAACGACGAGCTTCCGCCAGCCGTCCAGTGCGCCTTCATCACCCGTGCCGGCAGGCTGCCGGCCAGGTACATCAGCACGGCCTGCGGTGCCTGCCGGGCCAGCGCCTGGCCCGCTTCGGCGGCATTGCTGCCGTCAGGCTTGACCGGCACGTTCATTTCGAGCTTGAGCTTGTGCTCGGCCAGCGCAGCTTCGACCAGCGTCACCACTTCCTGGCCACCGGGGTTGTCCAACTGGGCGGTGGCGATGCGCGTGATGCCCAGCGTCATCAGGTGCTGCACCAGGGCCTGGGCTTCCCGGCCGCTGCCGGCGCGGATGAAGTAGGCCGAACCCAGCACCTTGCTGCGCGCCGAGTCGGCCACGGCATAGGCACCCACCAGCGGTGCACCGCTGTCCTGCAGCAGCGGCGCTGCCGCGGCCGTGGTGCCCGAGCCCACACAGCCAAAGAAGCCCAGCACCTTGTGTTCGGCCAACAGCGTCTTGTAGTTGGCCGCGGCCTTGTCGGGCTTGAGTTCATCGTCCAGCGACAGAAGGCGCACGCGGCGGCCATTGACGCCGCCCTGCGTGTTGGCCTGTGCGAACGCGAGGTTGGCACCGGCCAGCAAGGTCTTGATCGGCACGCCCAGCGGCCCCGAAAGCACGCCCGTCTGGCCCAGCAGGATCTCCGGCCCACCGGCCTCGGCGCCACGTGCCAGGCCAGCCCACGCGGCACCCGCTGCCCCCAACGCGCTCAGCGCCTGTCTGCGACCCAACATGTTTGTCCTGCCCCTGTTCCCATGAACAGGGGGGATCATGTAGGGCCGACTCCGTCAGCGCAATTCGTTGGACAACAGGCCGAGGATGCGCTGCGCATTTTCCCCGGTCTCGGCAACACCCACCGAGTTCTGTACCGATACGTTGGTCTTGCCCCCGTCGCCCTTGACCAGCACGCGGTAGCGCAGCGCCTCCTGCGGGTTGGACTTGTCGCCCCACAGGCGCGCCCACCAGCCGGGCTCTTCCTTGCCGGCGTTGCGCGGGTCGACGTAGCGCACGTAGTAGAGGCCCGCGGCGCGGTCGCGGTCTTCCACCGTGAAGCCTGTGCGGTCCAGCGCCAGGCCGACACGGCGCCAGGCGCGGTCGAACGTGTCGCTGACCACCAGCGACGTAGCCTGCGAGACGGCCGCCGGGCGTGCAGCAGCAACTGGCGCTGCGGGCGCCGAAGCCGGTGCGGCCGCGGCCACGGCGGCGCGCGCGGGCGCGTCCTTCTGCCCCAGCTGCACCATCAGGCGCGACAGCAGCTCGGCTTCCAGCTGCGGGTCGTTCGGGCGGGCCTGCCAGGTGGTGTTGTCGCGGCGTTCGCTGGTGTAGACCTCCGTCACGCCGCGGTGGGTGATGTAGACCTCGCTGCCGGTGGCCGTGCGCTCCACGCGCGTGCGGTAGCGGTCGCGCTCGCCGGTGTCGATGAGGCGGCCGAGCAGGCGGTTGAAGATGCCGCCCACGACGTCAGACCCGACCTTGGCCCGGTTCTCGGCCCAGTTCGTCTCCATCACACCCGTGGTGGCGTTCTCTTCGGCCAGCGTGAAGCCGTTCTCCGACCAGAAGCTCTTGAGCTGCGGCCACAGCTGCTCGGGCGCCATCGGCACCACCAGCCAGCGCTGCTGGCCTTCGCGTTCAACCCGCAGCGCGCCCAGGTTGGCCAGCGCCACGCTGGCCGGCAGCGTGCCGCCGACGCCGGCGCCGGCACCGGCCGCCGGCGCCGAAGCACCACCCGCCGCAGCGGCCGCGCTGATGACGCCACCCTGCGCCTGGTAGCGCGATTCGCGCGCCAGCTGCGACAGGTCGGGCGGCACTTCCAGCGGCGTCGTCTTGACGGGGCTATTGCGGTAGTCGACCTTGTCGCCGGCGAAGAGACCGTCACCGACGGTGGTGCAGCCGGCCAGCAGGCTGGCGGCCAGGGCGAGCGCGCCGAACCGGTGGGTGGGGGCGGCGGAATTGGGCATCACGTTCAGGGTCTCCGCAGCGGCCGCGACGGGGCGGCCCTGCATATCGGTCGGTCGAAAGGAAGAATGCGCCCGGCTCAAGCCAGCACGCCGCTGTCGCGCAAGGCCTGGCCCACGGCCGCCTGGCCGGCCGGCGTGAGCGGCACGATGGGCAGCCGCACATGCGGGCTGCAGCGGCCCAGCTGCGACAGCGCCCACTTGGCCGGCGCCGGGCTCGGTTCGCAGAACAGCTGCTTGTGCAGCGGCAGCAGCTTCAGGTGGATGCTGCGCGCGGTGCGCACGTCGCCTTCGATGGCGGCGATGCACAGCTCGTGCATCAGGCGCGGCGCGATGTTGGCGGTGACACTCACGTTGCCCTGGCCGCCCAGCAGCATCAGCGCCACGGCCGTGCCGTCGTCGCCGGAGTAGATGGCAAAACCCTTGGGCGCGTGCTTGATGAGCTGGCAGGCGCGTTCGATGTTGCCGGTGGCTTCCTTGATGCCCACGATGCCGGGCAGCTGGGCCAGGCGCAGCGTGGTCTCGGGCAGCATGTCGGCCACGGTGCGGCCGGGCACGTTGTACA
>CAYREA010000403.1:0-3339 GCA_964423075.1 uncultured Rubrivivax sp.
ATCGTCGGCTTCGAGGTCGAGCAGATGATCCTGCCGGCGCTGCGCGGCCCGCACGTGCCGCTGTTCGCCGCGCGCGGCGACATCACGCGCCAGGCCTACATCGTGATGGAGCGCATCGAGGGCCCCACGCTGCGCCCGCGCCTGGACGACGCGCCGCTGGCCTTCGACGAGATCATCGAGATCGGCGCGCGGGTGGCCACCGCCCTGCACGAGCTGCACCGCCAGCACCTGGTGCACCTGGACGTGAAGCCCAGCAACATCATGCGGCGTGCCGACGGCACGGCGGTGCTGGTGGACTTCGGCCTCTCGCACCACGACCGCCTGCCCGACCTGCTGGACGAGGAGTTCACGCTGCCCATGGGCACCGGCCCCTACATGTCGCCCGAGCAGGTGCAGCATGTGCGCAACGACCCGCGCAGCGATCTCTTCGCCCTGGGCGTGATGCTCTACCACCTCACCACCGGCGAACGTCCCTTCGGCGCGCCCGAGACGGTGCGTGGCCTGCGCCGGCGCCTGTACGTGGAGCCGGTGCCGCCGCGCAGCCTGCGCAAGGACTGCCCGCCCTGGCTGCAGGAGGTGATCCTGCGCTGCCTGGAGGTGAAGCCCGAACGGCGCTGGCAGAGCGGGGCGCAGCTGGCGCTGGCCTTGCAGGACCCGTCGCAGGTGCCGCTGACCGCGCGTGCCGAGAAGCTGCAGACCAGCGGTGCGCTGCGCCGCTTCAAGCAGTGGTTCTTTGCGGCCGGGGCCGACCCCAGGGCGGGCCCGCAGCTGGGCGTGGCCAGCCAGGTGGCCAGGAGCCCCATCATCCTGGCCGCGGTGGACGTGGAGAACGCCGCCCCCGAGCTGCTGGAGCGCCTGCGCGATACCGTGCAGCGCATCGTGCTCACCGAGCCCGGCGCGCGCCTGGCCTGTGTCAGCGTCATGCGCACGGCGCGGCTGGGCATGGACGAGCGCATCGACAGCGAAGGCCAGAGCGTGCACGTCAAGCAGCTGGTGGGCCTGCGCCACTGGGCGCGGCCCATCAGCAAGCAGCTCAACCTGGACGATGGCCGCCTCACCTTCCACGTGCTGGAGGCGCCCGACGCGGCCGCGGCCCTGGTCGATTTCGCCGAGCGCAACCAGGTCGACCACATCGTGATGGGCGCGCGCGGCACCTCGGCCTTGCGGCGCTACCTGGGCAGCGTCAGTTCGCAGGTGGTGGCGCAGTCGGACTGCTCGGTGACGGTTGTGCGCATCTGATTCGTGCAGGGGCGTGCTTACCCTGATTTCAGCTTCCTTTTAGCTGCGTTCATCACACTGCGGGCCGAGCGGGAAAACCCACCCGGTTGCAAAGGGGTGCGCTCCTAGAATTTCCCGCCATCCCCTTCAACGAATCATCAACGGAGACTCTTCATGGAACGTCGCTCCTTCGTCCGCGGTGCCGGCCTCGCCGGCGTGCTTGCTGCGGGTGCCGCCCCGGCCATCGTGCACGCGCAGACCGCCATCCGCTGGCGCCTGGCGTCCAGCTTTCCCAAGTCGCTGGACACCATCTTCGGCGCCGCCGAGGTGTTTTCCAAGAAGGTCGGCGAGATGACCGGCGGCAAGTTCCAGATCAGCGTGCACGCTGCCGGCGAGCTGATGCCGGCGTTCGGCGTGGTGGACGGCGTGCAGGCCGGCACCGTCGAGATGGCGCACACGGCGCCGTACTACTTCTTCGGCAAGGATCCCACCTTTGCGCTGGGCTGCGCCATCCCCTTCGGCCTGAACAGCCGGCAGATGAGCGCGTGGATGTACGAAGGCAACGGCCTGAAGCTGATGCGCGAGTTCTACAAGGCCTACAACATCGTCAACTTCGCCGGCGGCAACACCGGCGCGCAGATGGGCGGCTGGTGGCGCAAGGAGATCAAGTCGCTGGCCGACATGAAGGGCAGCAAGTTCCGCGTCGGCGGCTTCGGCGGCAAGGTGTGCGAGCGCATCGGTGCGGTGCCGCAGAACATTCCCGGCGGCGAGATCTACCAGTCGCTGGAAAAGGGCACGATCGACGCAGCCGAGTGGGTGGGCCCCTACGACGACGAGAAGCTCGGCTTCTACAAGGTGGCCCCGAACTACGCCTACCCGGGCTGGTGGGAAGGTGGCCCGCAGCTGGACTTCTACATCAACGACAAGGCCTACAACGGCCTGTCGGCCGAGTACAAGGCCATCGTCGAAGCCGCCGCCTCGCACGCCCACGTCGAGATGCAGGCGCGCTACGACGCACGCAACCCGGCGGCGCTGAAGCGACTGGTGGCCGGCGGCACCAAGCTGTTCCGCTTCCCCAAGGACGTGATGGACGCGGCCTACAAGGAAGCCATGGCCTTGTACAGCGAACTGTCGGCCAGCAACCCGGCCTGGAAGAAGGTGTACGAGGACTACGCCGTGTTCCGCCGCGACGCCAACCTGTGGTTCCGCTTCACCGAAGCCGGCTTCGACGACTTCATGCAGGCGCAGAAGCTGTAAGCCGCTGCGGCTGAAACAAACAAGGGGCCCCGCGGGGCCCCTTTTCTTCGTCGGTCCGCGAGGCCCGGCTACTTCTTCTGCTTGTCCTGCTCGTTGGCGCGGCGGATGGCCTCCATCGGGTCTTCGGCCTCTTCCTGCTTCGGCTCGGCGCCGGGCATGGTGGGTTCGGGCTTGGCGGCTTCGTTGCCGCGGCCGCCGTCGATCTGCTGCTGCAGCAGGTCCATGTTGCCCGGGTCCTTGGTTCCGAGGTCGCGGCTGACGATGCCGGGGAAGGCGATGATCAGGCCGACCATGATGAGCTGGATCACGACGAAGGGCACCGCGCCCCAGTAGATCTGGCCGGTGGTGACCTTGGCCAGCGTCTTGCCCGACACGCGGTCCTTGTAGTCGGCCGTGGGTGCCACGCTGCGCAGGTAGAAGAGTGCGAAGCCGAAAGGCGGGTGCATGAAGCTGGTCTGCATGTTCACCGCCAGCAGCACACCGAACCACACCGGGTCGATGCCCAGCTTGATGGCCACCGGCCCGAGCAGCGGCACGATGATGAAGCTGAGCTCGAAGAAGTCGAGGAAGAAGGCCAGCACGAAGACCAGGATGTTGACCACGATCAGGAAGCCCACCTGACCGCCGGGCAGGTCGCCCAGCAGGTGTTCCACCCACAGCGGGCCGTCCACGCCCTGGAAGGTCAGGCTGAACACCGTGCTGCCCAGCAGGATGAAGACGACGAAGCAGGACAGCTTCATCGTCGAGTCCATGGCCTGGCGCATCAGCTTCATGTCGATGCGCCCGCGCGAGAGTGCCATTGCCAGCGCGCCCCCTCGCACTTCGCGGAGCCGATTGGTGACTTTCACGAACCGATCCGGGAAA
>CAYREA010000404.1:0-3333 GCA_964423075.1 uncultured Rubrivivax sp.
GCATCAGCACGGGTGTCTGCTTGCTCTGGCGCAGCGCGGCGAGCAGGCCCAGGCCGTCGATGCCCGGCAGCATGCCGTCGAGCACGAGCAGGTGGTGGTCGCCCTCCATCGCGAGGTGCAGGCCATCGACACCGTTGTGGGCCACGTCCACGACATAGCCCTCCTCGGTCAGACCCCTGCGCAGGTATTCCGCGAGCTTGACCTCATCCTCGACGACCAACAGTTTCATGCCTGTCGGAGCCCCTGGTGCGCTTCAGGTTCGGGTGACGAACTTGTCATCTTGCGGACCCACTCATGTTTGGATGCAGTTTCTAGAGTGGCGCTCATGCCATCGGGCATGCCCCGGCAGGACGCCGGCGGTGACAACCCCACCAAGGAATCGACGCCATGAACCTTCGCAAAGCCACCGTGCTGTCCGTCTTCGCCGCCGCGATCACGCTGCCCGGCCTGTCGTTCGCCACCTCGGAGTGGCACCCGAGCAATGGCGAGGCGGGCTTCACCTACCACCCGGACCATGTCAAGAGCACGAAGACGCGCGCCGAAGCGCGCGCCGAGTTGGAGGCAGCGCGCAAGGACGGGACGCTGGCCCTGATGCAGCGGGGCGCGCCGCTGCCGCCGAAGGCCACGGGGCCGGGCAAGACCCGCGAGCAGGTGATCAGCGAACTGCTCAACGAGACGCCCCAGGAGCGTCGCGCCAGGATGCACATGCACTCGGGCAGTTGAGCCTATGTCGCATGACGCTGGCCTGGCAGAACGAAGCCAGGCAGGCCACCCACCGGCATCCGGGTCAGTGAACGTGGCCCGCATGCGATTCACGTGCTTGTGCAGGGACGCGGTGATCCGCGAAGTTGCAGCCGTCCTCTGAGTGCTGGCACGCAGTCGGCTCGACCTGCAGCGTCGTGTGGAAGACCTTGAAACGGTCGGCCAGCATCTCCTTGAGGGGCTCGATCAGCGCAGCGCCGTCGATATTCGCTGCGTGAACGACATGTGCGGTGAGCGCGTTCTTGCCGCTGGTGAGCACCCAGACATGCAGATCGTGCACACCAGTGACACCCGGCACGGCGAGCATCGTGCGAGCGACCTCGTCGACATCCACACCTTCTGGTGCACCTTCGAGCAGGATGTTCAGGCTCTCCTTCAGCAGCACCCAGGTGCGCGGCAAAACCCACAGGCCGATGCCCACTGCAACCAGGGTATCGACCCAGGCCCATCCGGTGAACCGGATCACCAGCGCCGCGACGATGACGCCGATCGACCCGAGCATGTCGGCCCAGACTTCCAGGTACGCGCCCTTGACGTTGAGGCTGGTGTCCTTGCCGCTCTGGAGGAACCGCATGCTGAGCAGATTGACGGCCAGGCCCAGGGTGGCCACCACCAACATGCCCAGGGGCTGCACTTCGGCCGGGGCGTTGAAGCGGCGGTAGGCTTCGTAGAGGATGTAGAGGGCCACACCGAACAGCAGCACCGCATTGAACGCTGCGGCCAGGATCTCGAATCGGTGGTAGCCGTAGGTGCGCTTCGCGTCGGCCGGCCGCCGCGCGATGCGGACGGCCGCCACGGCGATGGCCAAGGCCGCCGCGTCGGTGAACATGTGCGCTGCATCGGCAAGCAACGCCAGGCTCTGGAAAACGACGCCGGCGATTACCTCGGCGATGAGAAAGGTCGAGGTCAGGCCCAACGCCATCCAGAGGGCCCGCTCATTGCCCGTCGCGGGAATCGCGTGGCTGTGCCCGCCGCTCATGCCAGCGTCCTCTGCGCCGAAGGTGCCCGGCCGGTGTCAGCGGACCTCAGGCTCAATGCCCACGCGGTTGTTTGCGCGGGGGCTTCGACCG
Source organism: uncultured Rubrivivax sp. (assembly GCA_964423075.1). Classification (GTDB taxonomy): domain Bacteria; phylum Pseudomonadota; class Gammaproteobacteria; order Burkholderiales; family Burkholderiaceae_C; genus Rubrivivax. Next base: position 1,833 of record CAYREA010000404.1, read on the forward strand.
CTTCGACGGTTTGCTCGCTCCGCGGTGTTCGTTCAATCGACGTTGCAACTGCTGTGAATAGGAAGGCGCGGGCTTCGGAACCGGCAGAGGATGCCGCTTGCGCCACCAGCGGAACACGGCGTATCCGACGACGGCAGTGGCCAGGATGACGAGCCAAATCCACGCCATCGTTTGGGCCAAAGAGGTTTCCAGCCACTTGTAGCGCATGCTGTGGCCCTCCGTTCATTGCGGCGTGTGATCGAACGCCAACCTGCGGATGGCAGCGAGAGTCAATGTGCCTTCGCTCCGGCCCAGCAGCGGCAGTGACAAAGAGGGCCGCAGCTGCGCTTACCCTGGCGGGCGCGCGCTGCGGGCCGCGACACCGATCACATCGTGGGCTAGGCATCGACGCTTGCGCTCCAACTACTGCACATCGGCAACCAGCCGCAGCCGCGCGACGCGAGTGCGGCCCTCGGCCAGGTCGCCATGTTCGAGTCGGTAGGTGCTGCCCCAGGTCCAGACGGACCCCACCAGTTCCACGACCCGCACGTCACCGGCTGCGCCGGTGACCGCCAACTCAGTCGCACCCTCGCTCCACGTGGCAGCGAACGTGTGCGGGCCTGGCCGCATGCGCAGGCGCACGAAGGACTCAGGCGTCGTCACCACCGTCGGACCGCCGTCGACTCTTAGCTGCACCGGGTTGACCGTATCGCCCCACCGCTTGCGAACGACATACACGGTCAGAAGGCCAGGAGTCGGCTCGAAACGCTTCGATTCAACCTCGACCGATTCCGGCGGAATCGGCGTGGGCGTGCAAGTCAACTTTCGGCTGTGCCACTTGCCAGTCGCGAAGCAATACGTGCCATCCGGGTTGGGTGGCTGCATCGGCTTGGTCATGCAGCCCGCGCTGAGCAGGCCGACAAGTCCAGCACCGACGAGCACGGTCCGACGCGAAACGTGTTTCATGGCTTGGCGCCTTCACATGTCACTTGAGTGTGAAGCGCGCTGACACGGCGGGCTTGCCGTTCAGAGCCACCTCCGCCAACACCTTGGTGCCGGCGCCGACCTTGAAGCTGCCCTTGGCTTCCAGCTTGTCGCCCGCGAGCGCCAGCGGCGCCTCGGTCTTGTCGTTGCCGTTGAACACCGTGATCTTGCCGGTGGCGCTGGTCAGCTTCATCGCCTTGCCATGGTCGCTGACGTGGATGACGATGAGGTCTGGCTTGGCGACGAGTTCCATGTCACCGGCCTTGGTCTCGACCACAACGCCGCCGAACTTGGGCGCATGGTCTTCGGCGGCATACAGCGCGGTGGCCGGCAGCGCCAGTGCGGATGCGGCCAGCAGGGGAATCAGAAACTTTTTCATCGTGAGTCCTTTCGGGGTTGGGGGAACGGAGTTGGCGTCAGTGAATGGCGATGGCCTGCACGACCTCGGTGACGGTGATCCAGCCGGCAACAGCCTGGCCGGTGCGTGCCGATGCCTGGATGGCAGCGACGATCTCGTCCACTTCGCCGTCCTCGCAAA
>CAYREA010000405.1:0-3294 GCA_964423075.1 uncultured Rubrivivax sp.
ATACTGGTCGAATGCCCGAGATGTCATCTCCACCAGGAGTGCAGCTCGACGCCCTCGTACAGGCCGGCGGCGGCGATGCTGCTGACGTGGTGCACGTGCTTCGCGTCGACGGCCTTGGCGAACTCCACCATGTTGCGCGTGCCTTCGATGTTCACCTGCACCTGGCTGTCGGCGTCGGCGCTCAGGTCGTAGACGGCAGCCAGGTGGTAGACGGCGTCGACCTTGCCCTTGAGCGCCTTCATCGCGTCGGCGGCCACGCCCAGCTTCTTGGCCGTGAGGTCGCCCGTCACCGGGATGGCCCGCGCCTTCGTGACGCCCCAGTACTCGTACAGCGCGGCCAGTTTGCCTTCGCTGCCCGGCCGCACCAGGAAGTGCACCACCGCGCCGCGCCGCGCGAGCAAGGCCTTGACCAGGCGTTTGCCGATGAAGCCGGTGGCACCGGTGACGAAATACTGCATGGGGCGCTCCTGTCGTTGTGGCCGGGTGGCAATGGCCGCAAAGCATAGAGCCGTCTCACTAGAACTTTAGGCTGCGCGCCCCAGGGGGGAACCCTATATTTCCTGCACACCGACCCATCCCCGAGATCACGAACGAAGGAGTTCCACCATGGTCAAGAAGATCAAGTCCGCCGCCGACAGCGCCCCCGAAACCAGCGCCAAGCACAGTGCCCTGGCCAGTTCGGTGAAGGACTCGGCCCAGCAGATCTGGCTGGCCGGCATGGGCGCCTTCAGCAAGGCCCAGGAAGAAGGCACCAAGGTCTTCGAGGCCCTGGTCAAGGAAGGCATGAGCCTGCAGAAGAAGACGCAGGCCGTGGCCGAAGAGAAGCTCGGCGAAGTGACCGGCAAGATGAGCGCGATGGCCGATACCGTCAGCGCCAAGGCCGGCCAGAACTGGGACAAGCTCGAAGCCATCTTCGAGCAGCGCACCGCCAAGGCCCTGAACAAGCTGGGCGTGCCCACCGCCAAGGACGTGGACGCCCTGGTGCAGCGCGTGGACGCGCTGGCCGCCGCGGTGGCCAAGCTGTCCAAGGGCGCGCCGGTGAAGGCCGCTGCCAAGACCGCGGCGAAGCCCGCCGCCAAGGCCCCGGCCAAGCGCGCGCGCAAGACCGCGGCCTGAGCTTCTGCCGGCTGCCGTGGGCACCCAGCCCCGCATCGGCTTGGCCCTGGCTGGTGGCGGCCCGCTGGGCGCGGTGTGGGAGATCGGCGCGCTGTGTGCGCTGGCCGAAGCCGTGCCGGCGCTGGACTTCACGGCGCTGGACGGTTATGTCGGCGTATCGGCCGGCAGCTTCATCGCCGCCGGCTTGGCCAACGGCATGACGCCGCGGCAGCTGTGCACCTCGTTCATCGAAAACGACGGCCCGCGCGCCGACCTGATCCGCCCCAGCCTCTTCTTCCGTCCCGCGCTGCGTGAGTACGCGCGTCGCCTGGTGGCCGCACCGGGCCTGGCGCTGCAGGCCGGCTGGGGCCTGGTGGTGCAGGGGCGCCCGGTACTGGCCGCGGTGGAACGCCTGGGCCGCGCGCTGCCCACGGGCCTGTTCAGCAGCGCGGCCCTGCAAGCGCAACTGGCGCACGTGTTCTCCGCGCCCGGCCGCAGCAACGACTTCCGCCAATTGAAGCGCCGCCTGGTGCTGGTGGCCACCGACCTGGACAGCGGCACCGCCGCCCCCTTCGGCCTGCCGGGCTGGGACCACGTGCCCATCTCGCAGGCCGTGGCCGCCAGCGCGGCGCTGCCGGGCCTGTTTCCGCCCGAGCCCATCAACGGCCACTGGTACGTGGACGGCGCCCTGAAGAAGACGTTGCACGCCAGCGTGCTGCTGGATCAGGGCCTGGACCTGCTGCTGTGCCTGAACCCGATGGTGCCCTTCGAGGCCGGCGACCGCCACAGCGGCCTGCGCCACCGTGTGCTGGGCGGCGCCAGCGAGCGCATTCCGCAGCTGGTGGACGGCGGCCTGCCGCTGGTGCTGAGCCAGGCCTTCCGTTCGCTCATCCACTCGCGCCTGGAACTCGGCCTGAAGGGCTACGCACAGAGCCACCCGCAGACCGACATCGTGCTGTTCGAGCCCGACCACCACGACCCCGAGATGTTCCTGGCCAACACCTTCGGCTACTCGCAGCGCCGCGTGCTGGCCGAACACGCCTACCGCCGCACCCGCGCCGAGCTGCGTTCGCGCCGCAGCGTGCTGGCCGCCACGCTGGCCCGCCACGGCCTGGCGCTGGACGAAGCGGTGCTGGACGACCCGCAGCGCGGTCTGCTGCGCCACCACCGCCACATCGGCACCCGCGCCGGGCGCGCGCTGCAGCGGCTGGACGAAGTGCTCACCGACCTGCAGCGCACGCTGGCGGCGCGGGGCTGAAGCCGTCGAATCCTTCTCACCTCGACCCAAGTCGGGGTTGCACCCGGCTCAAGCCGGCCCGGGCGTCGCCGATAGCGCTGGATACCCTTGCGCGAAGTTCGACGACCATGGCTGTCTTTCCTCCAGCACCCCCCCGCGATGCCGCCGCCGAGCGCCTGCGCGGGCGCCTGATGGCGCACAGCCTGCAGGCCGTGCTGGACCGCGTGCGCGGTGCGCGTGAGGTATTGCCGCACCTGGCAGCGCTGGAGAACGGCCTGCTGCAGCATGGCCTGGACGCCATCGGCCGCATTCCGCCGCACTGGCTGCCCAAGATCTGCACGCAGCTGTCGAGCCTGCCGCTGCCCGAGCAGGATCCCGCCCTGCAGGACCTGCTGGACCGCCTGATGGCCACGCTAAAGGACAACCAGCGCCCGGCCACCGTGAGCGGCGACTTCGACCCCGAGCGCACGGTGGTGATCCGCGAGATCAGCCACTCCGACTTCATGGCCGCCAGCAACGAGATGGCAACCACCATCCACGACAACGGCTAGGCGAGGTAACGCGCCTCCAGATGGGCGCGGAAATGCGCCGGGTTCAGCGTCTCGCCGCTGGCCCGTTGCGCCAGCTCGTCGGTGGTCCAGCGGCTGGCCTGGCTCCAGATGTTCTGCTGCAGCCAGCCGAACACCGGCGCCAGGTCGCCGGCTTCGATGCGCTGGTCCAGGCCGGGCAGGGTGCGGCGCATCGTGGCGAACCACTGCGCGGCGTACATCGCACCCAGCGAGTAACAGGGGAAGTAGCCGAACAGCGACTCGGGCCAGTGCACGTCCTGCAGCGGGCCGTTGCTGAAGTTGCCGCGTGTGTCCACGCCCAGCAGCTCCATCATCTTGGCGTCCCACAGCGCCGGGATGTCCTCGGCCTCGATCTCGCCTTCGATCAGCGGGCGCTCGATCTCGTAGCGCAGG
>CAYREA010000406.1:0-3283 GCA_964423075.1 uncultured Rubrivivax sp.
CGGCTGGACATGATCCACATCGACCGCAGCAAACGCGCCGAGGCCTGGAACAAGGTGGCGGCGCAGGGCAAGCGGCTGGCGGCCGAAGGCATCTGGGTGATCATGTTCCCCGAAGGCACGCGCATCGCGCGCGGCCAGAAGGGCACCTACAAGAACGGCGCGTCGCGCCTGGCCATCGCCAACGGCGTGCCCATCGTGCCGATAGCCGCCAGCTCGGCCAAGTGCTGGCCGCGCAAGAGCTTCCTGCTGCGCCCGGGCACGGTGGACGTGAGCATCGGCAAACCCATCCCCAGCGCCGGGCGCGAGCCCGACGAGCTGATGCGCGAGGTGGAAACCTGGATCGAAGCCGAGATGCGGCGCCTGGACCCCGAGGCCTACACCACGCCGCCGGCTCTCAGCGACGGTAGCGCGGCACCGCTACGCCGTTGAGGTCGACCACCTCGCAGGGCAGCGCACTGGGCTGGCGCTGAGCCTCGCAGGCCGACAGCGCGGCTTCCTCGGCCTCTTCGCTGGTGTCGACACCGGCCTTCCAGCCGAAGGCGCCCTGCGTGGCGGCGAAGGCCTTGTGGCCGGGTGAGGCGGCGTATTCGGTGTGCAGCGCGCGGTCGGCGGCTTCGTCCAGCGGCGGTGGTGCGCTGGCGGCCACCATCTCGGCCTCGGCCGCCTCGGCTTCCACGTCCTGCAGGGCCGGCTTGATCAGCAGGGCAATCGCCAGCGCGCAGGCGCCGGTGACAAGGCCGGTGACGAGCTTGTTGCCTTCGTCGGGCATCTCGCCATGGGCGTTCTCGCCGTCGGTGCTGGGAATCAGCGCCAGCGCCAGCGCGGCCAGCAGGCCGATGAGCGGCAGCGCCAGCAGCAGGGACCACCAGCCGCTGCGGTTGATGTCGTGGCAGCGCAGCACCGCCAGGCGCACGCCGTAGGCCGCCAGCGGCAGCCACACCAGGCCCGCCAGCATGAAGCGGCCGAGGCTGGGCTTGTGCATCGCGAACAGCAGCACCAGCCAGGCGATCAGCAAGGACACCGAGGTGCCCATCGCGTAGCCGCGCCGCGAGAGCCGGCCGCGGAAGCCGAAGCCCAGCAGCGACGGTGCCTGCTCGGCCAGCCCGCGGCCCTCTGTCATGCGCGGGCGCACGCCGATGGCCACGCTGTCGGCGTCGCTTTTGCGGCGCCCGGTGCGCGCCAGTTCCTCGGCTTCCAGGCGCGCGGCGATGCCCATCGGCATGTTGGTGGCGCAGGAGCGGCAGAACACGCCCTTGGGCTGCACTTCGCCGCATTTGGGGCAGGTGATGCGTTCTTCGGCTTCTTCGGCCGTGGGCACCAGCGAGAAGTCGGGCGTGCCGATGGCGGCGGCGAAGGCCGCGGCGGGCGCCGGGCTGCGCACCGGCGGTGCCGACAGCGGCATCGGCATCGGCGCGGTGGTGGGCGGTGAATCAGGCGGCAGCGGCGGGGCGGACGTGAGCTTGGCCGCCGGGGGCCGCGGCGGACGCGCCGGCCGCGCCTCGGGCGGCGGGCCGTCGTCGGGCTCCATGTGCAGGCGGCCGCCCAGGCGCGCGAACTGGCGCATGTGGCGGTGGGCGCGCTCTTCGTCGACGCCGCGCTTGAGCACCACGCGCTTGCCGGAGAACAGGTTCTCCAGCCGCGTGTCGTCCAGCTTCATGTGCTCGCCGACCTGGCGCCGCACGTCGTCGGGGTCAAATCCCTGCAGCGTCTCGCCTTCGAAGACGAGTTGAAATTGCTTGCTCATCGAACGGCCGAAGTGTCGGACGGGCTCGTGCTGAGCCGGTCATTATGGGTGTCAGCGGGGCGCGCCGCGACCCGCCCAAAGTGTGCGGTCCGTCACGAACTGGAACGTCCGAAACCGCTTGTCCAGCCGCTCCAGCGCTTGGGCAAGGGCGCGGCGTAGTCGCCGCTCTTGTCGGTGCGCAAGCCCAGGGCGGCCAGCGCCTCGGCGAACTTGACGGCGGCCGATACGCCGTCGATCACCGGCACGCCCAGGCGCTGCTGCAGCGTGCTGCACAAGGCTGCCATGCCGCCGCAGCCCAGCACGATGGCGCCGCTGCGGTCGGCCGCCAGCGCGGCGCGGGCGGCGGCCTCGATCTGCGCCACCGTCTCATCGCCGCAGTGTTCAAGTGCCAGCACCGGGATGTCGGTGCCGTGGATGCCGCGGCAGGTGCGCTCGAAGCCGTAGCGGTGCACCAGGCGTTCGGCGATGACGCAGGTCCGCGTCATGGTGGTGACGATGGAGAAGCCGGTGGCCAGGAAGCTGGCGGCGTGGAAGGCGGCTTCGGCGATGCCAAGCACAGGCGCGTCGGTGAGTTCGCGCGCGGCGTCCAGGCCGGGGTCGCCGAAACAGGCGATCACCACGGCGTCGAAACCTTCGCCGGCCGCCAGGTGCATCTGCTCGGCCACGCCGGCGGCGCCGAAGGCTTCGTCGAACTGGCCTTCGATGGACACCGGGCCGAAAGTCGGGTTGCGGCCCACCACCACCGTGCCGGCTGCGGCCACCTGCTGGGCAGCGGCGGCCATGCCGGCGGTCATGACGGCCGAGGTGTTGGGGTTGATCAGCAGCAGCTTCATGGTTCCTGGCCTGTCCGTTGCGGTGCATTTTGCATACAAGCTGGGGCACACTGCGGTGCGCCCGCGCCACGCCAGGGCGCAGCAAGCCGCGCGCCCGCTGGCATGTGCATTGCGTGAGACCCCCGACGATGAACAGCCGCACCGACCTGGTTCTGGAACGCCTGGCCAAACACTACGGCAGCGCGGTGGCCGTGGCCTCCGTGGACCTGAGCATCGAAGCCGGCCGCTACTGCTGCCTGCTCGGCCCTTCGGGCTGCGGCAAGACCAGCACGCTGCGCATGATCGCCGGCCACGAAGAGCCCACCGCCGGCCGCATCACGCTGGGCGGGCGCGACATCACGCACCTGTCGCCGGCCGAACGCGGCACGGCCATGATGTTCCAGAGCTACGCGCTCTTCCCCCACCTCACGGTGCTGGACAACGTGGCCTTCAGCGCCCGCATGAAGGGCACCGCCAAGGCCGAGCGTGAAGCGCGCGCGGGTGAGTTGCTCAAGCTCGTGCACATGGAAGCCTATGCGGCGCGGCTGCCGGCGGCGCTGTCGGGCGGCCAGCAGCAGCGTGTGGCGCTGGCGCGTGCGCTGATGACGCAGCCGCAGGTGCTGCTGCTGGATGAGCCCTTGTCCGCGCTCGACCCCTTCCTGCGCGTGAAGATGCGCGCCGAGCTCAAGCGCTGGCACCGCGAGCTGGGCATGAGCTTCGTGCACGT
>CAYREA010000407.1:0-3282 GCA_964423075.1 uncultured Rubrivivax sp.
CCGTTGCTGCCCTTGACGGTGATCTTGTCGGCGCTGATGGCCACGTCCACGCCTTGCGGCACGGTGACGGGCATCTTTCCTACGCGGGACATGTTTGTGCTCCCTTTAAGCGACGTAGCAAAGCACTTCGCCACCGACACCGGTCTGGCGAGCCTTGCGGTCGGTCATCACACCCTTGGGCGTGGTCACGATGGCCACACCCAGGCCGTTCATCACCTGGGGGATCGCGTCGCGGCCCTTGTAGATGCGCAGGCCAGGACGGCTGACGCGCTCGATGCGCTCGATCACCGGCTTGCCGGCGTAGTACTTCAGCGCGATCTCGAGAACGGGCTTGCCGTCGTCGTTGCGCACGCCGAAACCGTCGATGTAACCCTCGTCCTTCAGCACCTGGGCGATAGCCACCTTCAACTTGGAAGACGGCATCGTCACGGCAGTCTTGTCGACGGCCTGGGCGTTGCGGATGCGGGTCAGCATGTCCGCGATGGGATCACTCATGCTCATGAAAAATCTCCTGCTCTTCCGGCCGAATTACCAGCTGGCCTTGACCACGCCGGGAATGTCGCCCTTGAAGGCGAGCTCGCGAATCTTGTTGCGGCCCAGGCCGAACATGCGGAAGGTGCCGCGGCCACGCCCGGTGAGCGCGCAGCGGTTGCGCAGGCGCGTCGGGTAGGCGTTGCGGGGCAGCTTCTGCAGCTCGAGACGGGCGGCATAACGCTCTTCGTCGGACTTCTTGGCGTCGGTGGCGATGCCTTGCAGTTCGGCGTACTTCTTGGCGTACTTGGCAACCAGCTTCTCGCGCTTTTCTTCGCGCTGCTTGACGGACTTCTTGGCCATGTGAGTGGATCCCTATGCCTTCAGTTCTTGAACGGGAACTTGAACGCCGCAAGCAGCGCCTTGCACTCGTCGTCGCTCTTCGCGCTGGTGGTGATGCTGATGTTCATCCCGCGGATCGCGTCGATCTTGTCGTACTCGATTTCCGGGAAGATGATCTGTTCCTTGACGCCGATGTTGTAGTTGCCACGGCCATCGAAGCTGCGCCCGCTGATACCGCGGAAGTCGCGCACGCGGGGCAGGGCCACGGTGACGAAGCGGTCCAGGAACTCGTACATGCGCACGCCGCGCAGCGTAACCATCGCACCGATGGCCTGGCCTTCGCGGATCTTGAAACCGGCGATCGGCTTCTTGCTCTTGGTGACCACGGGCTTCTGGCCGGCGATCTTGGTGAGGTCGCCGACGGCGGCGTCCATCACCTTCTTGTCGCTGACGGCTTCGGACACGCCCATGTTCAGCGTGATCTTCTGCAGGCGCGGCACCTGCATCACCGAGGTGAAGCCGAACTTGGCCATCAGCTCGGGGACGATCTTCTCGCGGTAGATGCCCTGCAGGCGAGCGACGCCGACGGGACCCTGATCTGCCGGACCGGCCGGCGCAGCTTCAGCTTTTTTCTTAGCCATGTCGATTACGCCTTGATCTCTTCGCCGCTGGACTTGTAGACGCGGACCTTCTTGCCGTCGGCCAGCAGCTTGATGCCGACGCGGTCGGCCTTGCCCGTGGCGGCGTTGTAGATGGCGACGTTCGATTGGTGGATGGGCATCACCTTGTCAACCACACCACCCGTCGTACCCTTGAGCGGGTTCGGCTTGACGTGCTTCTTTGCGATGTGCACGCCCTCGACGACGAGGCGCTCTTCGTCCACGCGCTGCGTGACGGTGCCGCGCTTGCCCTTGTCGCGACCGGTGGTCACGATGACCTGGTCGCCCTTGCGAATCTTGTTCATGGTCTGCGTCCTAACGAGCGGTGCGCTTAAAGCACTTCGGGAGCCAGCGAAACGATCTTCATGAAGCGCTCGGTGCGCAGCTCGCGCGTGACCGGGCCGAAGATGCGCGTGCCGATGGGCTCGAGCTTGGCGTTCAGCAGCACGGCGGCATTGCCGTCAAAGCGGATCAGCGAGCCGTCCTGCCGGCGCACGCCCTTGGCGGTGCGGACGACGACGGCGCTGTAGACCTCGCCCTTCTTGACACGGCCGCGGGGAGCCGCTTCCTTGATGCTGACCTTGATCACGTCACCGATGCCGGCATAACGGCGCTTGGAGCCGCCGAGCACCTTGATGCACATGACGGACTTCGCGCCCGTGTTGTCGGCCACATCGAGCCGCGATTGCATTTGGATCATTGTGTCTCCCCAACTTGCTGCACCGGGGTGCTGCAGTCTTGGGCCCGTATGTGGGAAAGGAACTGGGGTGAAGTGGCTACCACCGGCTGGGCCGGCGGTAGCGAAGCATTCGATTATGGCAGCTTGCGAGCTTCCCCGTCAAGCGGCCAAGTCGTTCAGGCCAACAGCGCCTTGGCCTGCGCGAGCATCGTGCCCGCGTCGCTGACCTCGAACTTGCCCGGCCCCTCGACGTTGAGCGACTTGACCACGCCGTCCACCACCAGCATCGAGTAGCGGTTGGAGCGCAGGCCCATGCCACGCGCCGTGAGGTCCAGCGTCAGGCCGGTGGCCTGGGCGAAGGCGGCGCTGCCGTCGGCCATCATGCGCACCTTGCCGGCGGTCTTCTGCTCCCGGCCCCAGGCGCCCATCACGAAGGCGTCGTTGACCGAAAGGCACCAGATCTCGTCGATGCCAGCGGCCTTCAGCTCAGCCGCTTTCTCGACGTAGCCCGGCACATGCTTGGCCGAGCAGGTGGGCGTGAAGGCGCCGGGCAGCGCGAAGATGGCGATCTTCTTGCCGGCGGTGATCTGGGCGACGTCGAAACTGTTGGGGCCGAGCGAACAGCCGTTGCCTTCGACCTCGATGAACTCGTTGAGGGTGCCCGCAGGCAGCTTGTCTCCGACCTTCAGCATCTTCGTTTCTCCTGGCTTGTTAACGACAACGACCGGGGCTGGAGTGTCCAGCGTCCGGTCGTTCTTGTGTGCGCGAGGGGTCTATCGCCCCGACCGCGGATTCAGACCAGCTTGGCCTTTTCCAGCAGCTTGGTCACGACCCACGACTTGGTCTTGCTGATCGGACGCCCTTCGGCGATCTCGACCAGGTCACCCATCTTGTACTCGCCCTTTTCGTCGTGGGCGTGGTACTTGCGGGACTTGGCGACGATCTTGCCGTAGAGCTCGTGCGGCGTGCGGCGCTCGACCAGCACGGTGACGGTCTTGGCGCGCTTGTCGCTGACGATGCGGCCCACCAGCGTGCGGGTGTTCTTGGCCGGTGCCGTGGTGACGGCCACTTGTGCTTCGCTCATTTCGCGGCCCTCTTCTTTTCCGCAATGATGGTCTTCACGCGCGCGAT
>CAYREA010000408.1:0-3281 GCA_964423075.1 uncultured Rubrivivax sp.
GCTTTCGCCACTACCCCCTCAAGATAGCGTGTCTACCAATTTCACCACGTCGGCACGCGGTCTCTTCGCTCTGCAGCCCGCCCGGTTTGCTTGAGGAAACAGCGCCCCGGGCAACTGAGAATTCTAGCCTCAATCCTTGGGGTTTTTCCCCTGCTGCGCCTACTTCGAAGCCGCGGGCGCGGGCGCCGAAGCAGCCGCCGGCACTTCCACCGGCGCGGCAGCGGGAATGGCACCGCCACCCGTGGCGGGCACGGTCAGCGGCGCGCTGGCCACGGGCGCCGGCTGCGTGGCCGCGGGGCGGTCGAGCACACCACCACCACTGCCCTTGCTGTGGCCGGAGTTGCCGATGTAGGCCAGGGCCAGCGTGCAGATGAAAAACACGGTGGCGCAGGCCGCGGTGGAACGCGACAGGAAGTTGGCGCTGCCGCTGGCACCGAACAGGCTGCCCGAAGCGCCGCTGCCGAAGGAAGCGCCCATGTCGGCGCCCTTGCCGTGCTGGATGAGCACGAGGCCGATCATCGTCAGCGCCGACAGCAGCTGCACGGCGAGGATCAGCGTGAACCAGATTTGCATGATGAGAAGACTCCGGGAATCGATTCTTGGGGTTCAGGTGGCTGCGCGGCAGATCGCGACGAAGTCGGCCGCCTTCAAGGAGGCACCGCCGATGAGGCCGCCGTCGATGTCGGGCATGCCGAACAGCGTGGCCGCGTTGTCGGGCTTGACGCTGCCGCCGTACAGGATCTTCATGGTCGCCGCGCGGCCGGTGGCGGCCTGCAGCTGCGCGCGCAGCACGGCATGCACGGCCTGCGCCTGTTCGGGCGTGGCGGTGCGGCCGGTGCCGATGGCCCACACGGGTTCGTAGGCCACCACCATCTCGGCCGCGCAATGCGCGAGCTGGTGGATCACCGCGGACAGCTGGCGCTTGACCACATCCTCGGTCTGGCCGGCCTCGCGTTCGGCCAGCGTCTCGCCGACGCAGACCACCGGCGTCACGCCACGCGCCAGGGCGGCCTGGGCCTTCTGTGCCACCAGCATGTCGCTCTCGACGTGGTAGGCGCGCCGCTCGGAATGGCCCACGATGGCATAGCGGCAGCCGATTTCGGCCAGAATCGCCGCCGACACCTCACGGGTGTAGGCGCCCTGCTGGTGCGCCGACAGGTCCTGCGAGCCCCAGAGCAGGGCGAGGGCGGCGAGCATGGCCGCGGTTTCGGTGAGGTACACAAAGGGCACGCACACCGCCACGTCGGCGGCATAGGGCCGGCCGGCCAGCACGCCGGCCAGCAACTCGGCATTGGCCGGGCGGCTGCCGTGCATCTTCCAGTTGCCGACCACGAGCTTGCGGCGAGCGGGTGTCGTCATGGTGTCAGTTCCAGGTGAGGACGATCTTGCCGACGTGGGTGCTGGACTCCATCAGCGCGTGCGCCTCGGCCGCCTTCGCGGCCGCGAACACCTGGTGGATGACCGGCTTGACCTTGCCCGTTTCCAGCAGCGGCCACACCTTCTGGCGCAGCGCCTGGGCCAGCGTGGTCTTGTAGGCGATGGAACGAGGTCGCAGCGTCGAGCCGCTCACGGTCAGCCGCTTGCGCAGCAGCAGGCCGGCGTTGATCTGGCTGCTGTTGCCGCCCTGGGTGGCAATCACGGCCAAGCGGCCGTCGTCGGCCATGCATTCCAGCTCGCGGCCGATGTAGTCACCGGCCACCATGTCCAGCACCACGTCGGCGCCGCGGCCGGTGATGCGCTTCGTTTCGGCGACGAAGTCCTGCGTACGGTAGTTGATGGCGTGGTCGGCGCCAAGCGCCACGCACGCAGCGCACTTCTCGTCGCTGCCCGCGGTGATGATGACGGTGCAGCCCAGCGCCTTGGCCAGCTGGATGGCGGTGACGCCGATGCCGCTGCTGCCGCCCTGCACCAGCAGCGTCTCGCCGGCTTGCAGGCGCGCGATCTCGAACACGTTCTGCCAGACGGTGAACACGGTCTCGGGCAGGCTCGCCGCCTCGATCATGTTCAGGCCCTTGGGCACCGGCAGGCACTGGCCCGCGGGCGCCACGCAGAACTCGGCGTAGCCGCCACCCGCCACCAACGCACACACGGCGTCGCCGACGGATAGGCCGGCTGCCGCCAGGTCTTCCGGCGCCCCTGCCGCCACCGTGCCGGCGATCTCCAGGCCCGGCAGGTCCGACACCCCGGGAGGCATCGGATACAGGCCCTTGCGCTGCAGCACGTCGGGGCGGTTCACGCCCGAGGCCTGCACGGCGATCAGCAGTTCACCCGGCCTGGGCTCGGGTGTCGGCCGTTCGCACGGCTGCAGCACCTCGGGCCCACCCGGCGTGGTGATCTCGATGGCACGCATGGCGGGCGTGGTCTTGCCGGTCACTCGGGCTGCTTGGGCGGCTCGTCCACCACCGCGGCGGCCACCGGGGCCGACGGCTGGTCGCCGCCGTTGCCTTCGGCCGGGCCGGCGTCACGCGGAGGACGGTCGCTGCGGTCACGGCGCGGACGGTCGTCGCGGTCGCGGCGCGGCGGGCGGTCACCGCGGTCGCCACGCGGCTCGTAAGGACGATCTTCCGGCATGCCTTCAGGGCGCTCGAGCAGCGCCTTCATGCTCAGCTTGATGCGGCCCTTCTCGTCGGTCTCGAGCACCTTCACCTGCACGATCTGGCCTTCCTTGAGGAAGTCTTCGACCTTCTCGACGCGCTGGTGCGCGATCTGGCTGATGTGCAGCAGGCCGTCCTTGCCCGGCAGGATGTTGATGAGCGCGCCGAAGTCCAGGATCTTGGTGACCGGGCCTTCGTAGACCTTGCCGATTTCAGCTTCGGCGGTGATCTCGGCGATGCGCTTCTTGGCGAACTCGGCCTTGTCGGCGTCGACGCTGGCGATGGTGATGGTGCCGTCTTCGCCGATGTCGATCGTGCAGCCGGTCTCTTCGGTCAGCGCGCGGATGGTGGCGCCGCCCTTGCCGATGACGTCACGGATCTTCTCCGGGTTGATCTTCATCGTGTACAGGCGCGGGGCGAACTTGCTCACCTCTTCCTTGGCGCCGCCAACCGCTTCAACCATCTTGGACAGGATGTGCAGGCGCGCTTCCTTGGCCTGCGCCAGGGCCACCTGCATGATCTCCTTGGTGATGCCCTGGATCTTGATGTCCATCTGCAGCGCGGTGATGCCACCGTTGGTGCCGGCCACCTTGAAGTCCATGTCGCCCAGGTGATCTTCGTCACCCAGGATGTCGGTCAGCACGGCGAAGCGGTTGCCTTCCTTGATCAGGCCCATCGCGATGCCGG
>CAYREA010000409.1:0-3279 GCA_964423075.1 uncultured Rubrivivax sp.
TACCGGCCTGTCACGCCGGGGGTCGCGGGTTCGAGTCCCGTCCACTCCGCCAACATCTTTGAAGCACACGGGCCTTATGGCCCGTTTGTCTTTTCTGCCCGCCAAAAGTCATCCAAAGGGGGACGCGGGTTAGAGTCTGGCCAGCCGTGCCCATCTGAACGCGGCTTGCCTTCACAGGGGCCGACCCGTTTGTCGAACCGTCCGCTTGGTATCCGCTTCGGCCCCACCCCATTGCCGGTCTCGCAATCGTCGAGGTGGGCGACAAAGTGCTGCCTGGCCCGTCTCGTCAAAGCGATGGCGCTTCGAGCCGGTAGCCCAGCCCCCGCGCGGTGTGGATCAGCGGCTGCAGGCCGTCGATGTCGATGCGCGAGCGCAGCCGCCGTATGTACACATCGACCACGTTGGTCAATGGATCCTCGTTGGTGCCCCAGACGTTGGCCAGGATCCGCTCGCGACTGAACAGGCGGCCGGGTGCGCTCATCAGCAGCTCCAGCAAGGCCAGCTCGCGCGCCGTGAGCTGTAGCGTACGGCCTGCGCGGGTGGCCTGCATGCGGTCGCGATCAAGTTCAAGGTCCGCCACGACGAGGCGGCTGGCTTGCTTCGGCCGGATGTCGCGGCTGCGCCGGGCCAGCGCCTCCAGGCGCGCCAGCAGTTCCTCGAACTCGAACGGCTTGCAGAGATAGTCGTCGGCCCCGATCCGAAGCCCGGTGACGCGGTCTTCGAGCGAGCCCTGTGCGGTGAGCATCAGGATCGGCAGTGCCACCTGGGCTGTACGCAGGGCTTGACAGATCTCCAGGCCGTTCATGCCCGGCAGCATGAGGTCCAGGATCAGCAAGGTGGCCGTGTCACCGCCGCGCTGCAAGCGCGCGGCGTCCTGCGCCAGCGCCAAGCCCTCGTGGCCGTCGGCGCTGCGTTGCACCTGGTAGCCCTCGGCACGCAGCCCTCGACAGAGGAAATCGGCAATGCGGTTGTCGTCCTCGACGAGCAGCACGTTCATGGGTGCTCTCCGGAAGTCGACTGTTCACGTCTTGTCTCGGCGGCCGTTGGCAGCAAGGGCAGCACCAAGCGCGCCAGCGTGCCCTTGCCGGCGATGCTGTTCAAGGCCAGATGTCCTCCATGCACGCGGGCCAGCGACTGTGCGATCGTCAGGCCCAGCCCGCTGCCTTCGGGCCGTTGCCGCCGCGCAGCCTCGCCACGGAACTGGCGCTCGAAGACCAGAGGCAGTTCGTCGGCAGCGATGCCGATGCCCTGGTCTGCAATCTCCACCACCAAGGTCGGACTGTCGCCGTCCTTCGAGGCCAGTGCCTGCAGCCCAACCCGCACCTCACCGCCCTCGTGCGAATAACGCACGGCGTTGTCGAGAATGATCAGCAGCAACTGGCGCAAGCGCTGTGCATCGCCCCACACGTGAGCGAGGCCGCGTGGCAAGTCGGACGCGACGACGACCACGCCGCGCGGGGCGGCGAGGGCTTGCGCCTGCGACACGGCCTCGCGCAGCGGTTCAAGGAGATCGACCCTTCGTTTGACGAGCGACAGCGTATCGAGGTCGCTGCGTGCCATCGCCAGCAGATCATCGATCACCGACGCCAGCAGCGAAGCCGTGTCGACAATGCGGCGCAAGGCGTCCTTGTACTCGCCTGCGGCCCGGTCGGCACCCCGCAGGGTGATCTCCGCCTCGCCGCGGATCGCGGTGGTGGGCGTGCGCAGCTCGTGGCTGATGTCGGCGAAGAGCTGGCGTCGCCGCGTGTCGGCCTCGCGCAAGGCTGTGACGGCGTCGCTCAACTCGGCCGTTCGGGTGGCCACCTGCTCTTCCAGCTCCTGCCGCAGTTCGGCCTCGCGCGCGCGGTGCACCTCCAGTTCTGCGGCCAGGGTGTTCATGCTGCGGGCCACCGCTGAGAACTCGTCGACGCCGTCGAGCGGAATGCGGTGCTTCAACACGCCCTGCTGCAAGGCCTGGGCGCCAAGGCTCAGGTAGTCCAGCGGTCGCCGCAGCGCTCGGGCGAAGTGCACAGCGGCCGCGATGGCCAGCATCGCCAGCGTGGACGCCATCGCCAGCCAGAAGCCACGCATCCAGGCCAGACTGGCGTCCGCCGCCGCACGCTCGCGCTCCACCGCAGCACCTTCGCGGGCCAGGCTGTCGGCGATCAGCTGCCGCACGTCGCGCCCTTGCGAGCGGTCGAACACCGCCGACAAGGCCTGCCAGGCCTGTTGGGCATCCGCGCCGGGCGCCAGGGGCTCGGCGGCATCCACGGCACGCTCGAGGTCGGTGACGCTCATGCCCAGCACGGCCATCGCGTCCTGGCGCCGAAGGTGTTCGTCGCGCGTGGACGCGCTGTCGTCGAGCCGGATGGCCGCGGCGGACAGACCTTGCAGCCGTTGCAAGGTTCGGCGCATGTCCTGCTGGAGCGTCTCGCGCACCTGAGGGTCGGCGCCAGCACCCTGCTGACGTTGTGCCACCCAGGTGCGAAGCCGCTGCTTGGTGGCGGAGAGTTCGACGAACGCGGTGCGAATGTCGCTGGCGACGCGTCCACGCTCCACCTGTCGCTCGGCCACGCGGAGCGCGGCGGCGGCACCCAGGCCTTCGATCACGGCGACGGCGGCGAGCAGGCCGAGCGACAAGGTGAGTTTGCGCCGAAACATGGCGCGATTGTGTCGCGGTGGCCGCCCTCGTCCGCGTCGTTCATCTGGTGTTCACGAAAGGTTCAGCGCCTGCTCATGCGCGGTTCAGGGGTGTTCCATCGGCCGCCGGTGGAATGCGTTCTGTGCCGGGGACGGAACAACACGACGCCGGACACACCTTCCACACAGATCCCATCAACCTCAGGAGTCCCCCCATGAAGACCGTTCTCAATCTGGCCGTCGTCGCCCTGGCGGCCGCCGCTTCGCCCGCCTTCGCCAAGGGCTTGGTCGTCAACCAGGCGATCACCGAGCCCGAAGTGCTGGCGGCCCAACAGGGCTGGTGCAAGGCCCTGGTGGACATCGCCGCCACGGGCGCCAAGAGCGGCCAGCCTGCCGCCAAGGCCCTGGCCGAGAAGGTGATCGATTCCGCCTACGGCTATCAGATGGGCGCGGTACTGTTCAAGCCCACGCTGACGACGAATCCGCAGACGTTTCGCACCACCCGCGCCGGGGCGCTGGCCTATTTCGTCGGCGGCGACCCGGCGTTCCCCAAGGACACCGGCTTCGCGCTGAAGGGCTGGACGAAGTGCGACGTCGACAACTCGGCCATCTTCATCGCCGGCGACAGCGCCACCACCATGGGCAAGGTGCACTTCACCG
>CAYREA010000410.1:0-3272 GCA_964423075.1 uncultured Rubrivivax sp.
TAGAATCCAGCGTTTCCAATTCCAGATCGGGACTGCCTTCTGATGAAGACGTTCGCCCCCCGGTGGCTGGCCGCCGCCGCCCTGTTGATTGCCGCCACCGCGCCCGCCTTCGCTCAAGAGGCCCTGAAGATCGGCTACGTCAACAGCGAACGTGTGCTCCGCGAAGCCACGTCGGCCAAGGCCGCCCAGGCCAAGCTCGAGGCCGAGTTCGGCAAGCGCGAGCGCGAGCTCAACGACGCCGGCGCCAAGCTGAAGGCCGCGGCCGACAAGCTGGAGAAGGACGCCCCCACGCTGTCCGAGACCGAGCGCAACCGCCGCCAGCGCGAGCTGGTCGACTCTGACCGCGACCTGCAGCGCAAGCGCCGCGAGTTCCAGGAAGACCTGAACCAACGCCGCAACGAAGAGGTGTCGGCCGTGGTCGAGCGCGCCAACCGCGTGATCCGCCAGATCTTCGAGGCCGAGAAGTACGACCTGATCCTGCAGGACGCCGCCTTCTTCAGCCCGCGCGTCGACATCACCGACAAGGTGATCAAGCTGCTCAACGCGGCACCGGCCGCACCCGGCGGCAAGTAAGCCACCTCGTTTCGCCCGCAGCCGTGCAGGCCAGCCTCGGTGACATCAACCGGCGCCTGGACGGCGAGCTGATCGGCGACCCGGCGGCCTTGGTCACGCGCATCGGCACGCTGGAAGCGGCCGATGCCCACAGCATCACTTTCCTCGCCAATCCGCGCTACCAGGCGCAGCTGGCCGGTTGCCTGGCGGCCTGCGTGATCGTCGGGCCGGCGCTGCGCGAAGCGGCGGCGGCACGCGGCGCGGCCATCGTCTGCGCCGATCCCTATCTGGCCTTTGCTCGCCTCACCCAGTGGTGGGCGAGCCAGACGCGTGTCGTGCCGGCCGCCGGGGTGCACCGTTCGGCCGTGGTGGAGGAGGGCGCGCGCATCGCCGCCACCGCGTCGGTCGGGCCGCTGGCCTTCATAGGCGCCGGCGCGGTGGTGGGCGAGGGTGCCGTGATCGGCAGCCACGGCCACGTCGGCGCCGGCGCAGTGGTGGGTGAACACAGCTGGCTGAAGGCGCACGTCACGCTCTCGGACGGCTGCCGCATCGGCCGCCGCGGCATCGTGCACAGCGGCGTCGTCATCGGCGCCGACGGCTTCGGCTTCGCGCCGCACGAAGGCCGCTGGGAGAAGATCGAGCAGCTGGGCGCGGTGCTGATCGGTGACGACGTCGAGATCGGCGCCAACACCTGCATCGACCGCGGCGCGCTCGACGACACCGTGCTCGAAGACGGCGTCAAGCTCGACAACCTGGTGCAGATCGGCCACAACGTGCGCGTCGGCAAGCACACCGCCTTCGCCGGCTGCGTGGGCGTGGCCGGCAGCGCGCGCATCGGTGCGCACTGCACGGCCGGCGGTGGGGCCATCATCCTCGGGCACCTGGAGATCGTCGACCACGTGCACATCACGGCGGCCACCGTCATCAGCCGCTCCATCCACAAGCCAGGCCAGTACAGCGGCATGTTCCCCTTCGACGACAATGCGTCGTGGGAAAAGAACGCCGCCACGCTGCGGCAGTTGCACACGCTGCGCGAGAGGCTCCGGGCGCTGGAGAAGAAAACGTGACGATGACAAGAACGATGGACATCCAGGGCATCCTGCGCAAGCTGCCGCACCGCTACCCCTTCCTGCTGGTCGACCGCGTGCTCGAGATCGACAAGGGCAAGCGCATCAGGGCGCTGAAGAACGTCACCATGAACGAGCCCTTCTTCATGGGCCACTTTCCGGCGCGGCCGGTGATGCCGGGTGTGCTGATGCTCGAGGCGCTGGCGCAGGCCGCGGCCATCCTGTCCTTCGACGCGGTGGATGCCGATCCGGGCGACGACACGGTGGTGTACTTCGCCGGCATCGACGGAGCGCGCTTCAAGCGCCCCGTCGGCCCCGGCGACCAGCTCATCCTGGAAGCCGAGATCGACCGCGCCAAGGCCGGCATCTACCGCTACAAGACGCGGGCCACGGTCGACGGCCATCTGGCCGTCGAGGCCGAGCTGATGTGCACGATGCGGAAGGTGGCGCCCGTCTGATGGCCAGCATCCACCCCACCGCCCTCATCGACCCGGCGGCCGAGCTGGCGGCCACGGTCAGCGTGGGGCCCTACGCCGTCATCGGCGCGGGCGTGCAGGTGGGCGAGGGCACGCGCATCGGCTCGCACGTCACCATCGACGGCCCCACCGTCATCGGCCGCGACAACGTCATCCACGCCCACGCCGCCCTGGGCTGCGCGCCGCAGGACATGAAGTACCGCGGCGAGCCGACGCAATTGCTCATCGGCGACCACAACACCATCTTCCAGTTCTGCACCTTCAGCCGCGGCACCGTGCAGGACGGCGGCGTCACCCGCGTGGGCGACCACAACTGGATCATGGCCTACGTGCACCTGGCGCACGACGTGCAGCTGGGCAGCCGCACCGTGCTGGCCAACAACGCCACGCTGGCCGGCCATGTGCAGGTGGGCGACTGGGCCATCGTCGGCGGGCTGTCGGGCATCCACCAGTTCTGCAAGGTGGGTGCGCACGTGATGCTGGGTTTCCAGAGCCATGTCTCGCAGGACGTGCCGCCCTTCATGACGGCCGCCGGCAACCCGCTGGCCGTGGCCGGCTACAACGCCGAGGGCCTGCGCCGGCGCGGTTTTACGCGCGAGCGCATCGCGCTGGTCAAGCAGATCCACCGGCTGCTGTACCGCGACGGGCTGACGCTGGAGAAGGCGCGCGAGGCGATCACCGCGCTGCTGGGCAGTGTCGAGGGCGGCGACGTCGACATCCAGGCGATGCTCGATTTCCTGGCAGCGTCCACACGCGGCATCGTGCGCTGACATGCGCCTGGCGATGGTGGCCGGCGAGGCGTCGGGCGACCTGCTCGCCGGGTTGTTGCTGGGGGGCCTCCGTCAACGTTGGCCCGGCCTGAAGACGGGCGGCATCGGCGGCCCGCGCATGGCCGAACACGGATTCGAAGCCTGGTGGCCGCACCACAAGCTGGCGGTGCGCGGTTATGTCGAAGTGCTGCGCCACTACCGAGAGATCAAGGGCATCCGTGACGCACTCGGTGACCGGCTGCTGGCCGAGCGGCCGGCGGCCTTCATCGGCGTCGACGCACCCGACTTCAACCTGGGCCTGGAAGCGCGGCTGAAGGCGGCGGGCATCAAGACCATCCACTTCATCTGCCCCTCGATCTGGGCCTGGCGCGGCGGGCGCGCGAAGAAGATGGCCGCCAGCTGCGACC
>CAYREA010000411.1:0-3236 GCA_964423075.1 uncultured Rubrivivax sp.
GGGTGCAGGTGTCGCGCCTGGGCATGCCCCTGGTCAACGAGGTGGTCATCGGCCTCAAGGACAAGGACAAGTTCAACGCCAGCTTGCCCAAGGGCGACGGCCAGTTCGCCAGCTACGTGACCAACCCCACGCTGCCGGCGCTGCTGGCCGCGGTGCTGAACCTGCCGGGCAGCGCACCCACCAACTTCCCGCGCACCGATCTCGTCACCGCCTTCCTCACCGGCATCCCGAACGTGAACCAGCCGCGGAACGTGGTGGGCGCAGAGATGCTGCGCCTGAACACGGCCATCGCGCCGGTGCCCTTCGCGCAGCAGAACCGCCTGGGCATCGTGGGCAGCATCCGCGATGGCGGCAACGACTTCGCCGGCTTCCCCAACGGCCGCCGGCCCAAGGACGACGTGGTCGACGTCTCGCTGGTGGCGGTGATGGGCGGCCTGTGCATCGCCAACGGCAACAACAACGCCTTCGGCTTCGGCGCGGCCTGCAAGCCGAGCGTGGTGCCGCTGGGTGCCACGTCGCTGGAGTTGCACGACGCGGTGGACCAGGCCGTGGTGCCGCTGCTGCCGGGCTTCCCGTACCTGAACACGCCGATCCCCGGCAACCGCTGAAGAGAGGCCGCACGATGAAGCTGCAACATGCCTTGATCGCCGCGGCCGCGGCCCTGCTGCTGGCCGCCTGCGGCGACAACCCGGCCGATGCGCCGGAGATGGCACCCCCCGAGGCCACCGAGGTGCCAGCCAGTGCCACGGTGTCGTCTGCGGCGTACGCGCAGTACGCTGCCTCGCTGCAGGCCTCGGAGACGGCCCGCCCGCTGGGGGTGAACAACGTGACCCCTCCCACCAGCGAGACGGAAGCGCCGGTCAGCTTCTGACCGGCCTGCGGCATCACAGGCTGGCCGTGATGCCGCCGTCCACGTACAGCACATGGCCGGTGATGAAGCTGGTGGCGTCCGAGGCCAGGAAGACCACGGCGCCGCCCAGCTCGTCGACCTCGCCCCAGCGCCCGGCCGGCGTGCGCTGCGCCAGCCAGGCGCTGAAGGCGGCATCGTCCACCAGGGCCTGGGTCAGTTCGGTCTTGAAGTAGCCCGGCCCCAGGCCGTTGACCTGGATGCCGTGTTTGCCCAGGTCGATGGCCATGCCCTTGGTCAGCATCTTCACCGCGCCCTTGGTGGCGGCATAGGGGGCGATGTTCGGCCGGCCCAGTTCGCTCTGTACCGAGCAGACATTGATGATCTTGCCGCGCCCGCGCGGGATCATGCGCTGCGCCACCGCGCGGCCGACGAAGAACACGCTGTCGATGTTGGTGGTGGTGATGCGCTTCCAGGCGTCGGTGGGGTATTCGGCGAAGTGGCCGCGCAGCTGCATGCCGGCGTTGTTGACGAGGATGTCGATCGGGCCGATCTGGTCTTCGATCTTCGCGATGCCGGCGTCCACCGCATCGGCATCGGTGACGTCGAAGACGGCGGTCTCGGCCGCGATGCCCAGGGCCTGCAGGGCGTCGCGCGCCAGCGCCAGCTGGTCCTCGCCGCGGGCGTTCAGCACCACACGCGCCCCCGCCGCGCCCAGCGCCGTGGCCAGCGCATAGCCGATGCCCTTGCTGGCGCCGGTGATGAGCGCCGTGCGCCCGGTCAGGTCGAACAGTTTCACGCGGCGTCTCCCAGGCACGAAGTGGTGCGATTATCGGCACCACCTCAGAACAAGGAGACAAGACGATGCGCCTGCGCTGCCTGTGCGTGATGATCCACGGCGCCCACGACCTGCGCCTGGCCGAGCAGGACGCCGGCGAGATCGGCCCCGGCCAGGTGCTGGTGAAGGTGGGCTTCGGCGGCATCTGCGGCTCTGACCTGCACTACTTCCACCAGGGCGGCTTCGGCACTGTGCGCTTGCAGGAGCCGATGATCCTGGGCCACGAGGTGGCCGGCACGGTGGCCGCGGTGGCGCCTGACGTCACCGCGCTGAAGATCGGCGACCGCGTGGCGGTGAATCCCAGCCAGCCCTGCGGTGACTGCAAGTTCTGCCTGGAAGGCCTGCCCAACCAGTGCCTGGAGATGCGCTTCTACGGCAGCGCGATGCGCATGCCGCACGTGCAGGGCGCCTTCCGCAACCTGCTCTTGTGCAACGCCCGGCAGTGCCATGCCGTGGCCGAAGGCGTGCCACTGGCCGAAGCGGCGCTGGCCGAGCCCTTCTCGGTGGGCCTGCATGCCGTGTCGCGCGCCGGCTCGCTCCTGGGCAAGCGCGTGCTGGTGAGCGGCTGCGGGCCCATCGGCGCACTGGCCGTGGCCGCGGCGCGGGTACACGGCGCGGCCGAGATCGTGGCCACCGACGTGGTGGACGAACCACTGGCCGTGGCCCGCGCGCTCGGTGCGTCGAGCACCATCAATGCGGCCACCGACAGCGGCTGGGTGCAGCGCTACAGCGCCGACAAGGGCAGCTTCGACGTGATGCTGGAATGTTCCGGCAACGGCCGCGCCCTGGCCGACGGCCTGCAGGTGATGCGCCCGCGCGGCATCGTCGTGCAACTGGGCCTGGGCGGCGACGTGAGCCTGCCGCAGAACGTCGTCGTGGCCAAGGAGCTGAGCATCTGCGGGTCTTTCCGCTTCCACGCCGAGTTCGCGCTGGCGGTGCGGCTCATCAACGAAAGGCGCGTGGACCTCTCGCCCGTGGTCACCCGCGCCTTTCCGGTGCAGCAGGCGCGCGAGGCTTTCGAGCTGGCCGGCGACCGCAAGCGGGCGATGAAGGTGCTCCTGGACTTCGCTTGAGTCGGCCTGATCAGGGCACGAGACGCGCCGCGAGCCGGCGCGCGAGTTCCTGCGCCACGTCAGGCCAGGCGGCCTGCACGCCCAGGCTGGCCAGGTCCACCGTCTTCAGGCCGGCGTAGCCACAAGGGTCGATGCGCGAGAACGGCTCCAGGTCCATCGCCACGTTGAGCGCCACGCCGTGGTACGCGCGGTGGTTGCTGACCTTGATGCCCAAGGCGGCGATCTTGCCGAGCCCCGTGAACATCGAAGAGGGATCGACGCTCGCCACCTGCAGCACGGCATGGCTGAACGGATCGGCCAGCCGCACGTAGATGCCCGGCGCGCCACGCACGCGGTGGCCCACCACGCCGCAGGCCCACAGCGTGTCGATCACGGCTTCCTCGATGCGGAAGACGTACTCCTTGACGTAGATGCCGATGCGCCGCAGGTCCACCAGCGGGTAGGCCACCACCTGGCCGGGGCCGTGGTAGGTGACCTG
>CAYREA010000412.1:0-3207 GCA_964423075.1 uncultured Rubrivivax sp.
CCGTTGTCGGGCCAGCTGTTGAGCGGCGCAAAGCGCTGCTGCCCGCCGCCGGCGCCGCCACGGCCGTCGCCGATGCGGTAGGTGCCGGCACTGTGCCAGGCCATGCGGATGAAGAGCGGGCCGTAGTGGCCGAAATCGGCGGGCCACCAGTCCTGCGAGTCGGTCATGAGCGCCGTGAGGTCCTTCTTCACGGCCGCCAGGTCCAGGCTCTTGAAGGCCTTGGCGTAGTCGAAGGCCGCGCCCATCGGGTTGGACTGCGGCGTGTGCTGGTGCAGGATCTTCAGGTTCAGCTGGTTCGGCCACCAGTCGGCGTTCGACGGGGCTCCGGCCAGCGCCTGCTTGCGAGCGGCGCCCGAGAACGGGCAAGCCGCTGCGGCAGGGGTCTCGAGCTTCGAAGTGGGCTGGGTCATCGGTGTCTCCTGTCAGGGGTGAGATGCAACCCGGCCACTGTAGAAACGAGGCCCACACCGGTCAAAACAATTGCCCTTAAGGGCACGATAGCCCGCGGGGCTATGGCCGCCATAGGCGTGCGCGCTTCAGCCGGCCAGGCGCTCCTGGAGGAAGCGGGCCAGCTCATCGACGCCGGCGCGGTCGCGGTACAGCGCCGGCGCCGCGGCGGCGACCGCGCGGCGAACCTGGCGCCGCAGGGCCTCGTCGGCGCACAGGCGCTCCACACGTTCGACGTAGCCCGCCGCATCGCCGGCCACCCAGGCGTCAAGCCCGGCCTGGCGCAGCACGGCGCTGGCGAAGCGGCCCCGCATGAAACGGCCCTCCCAGGCCACCACCGGGGTGCCGCGCTCCAGCGCCTGCATCACCGTGTTGAAGCCCGAGAAGCCGGGGGTGTCCAGGAACACGTCGGCGCGATCGAGCCAGGCGAAGAACGCGGCCTGCGGCTGCCAGGGCAGGAACAGCAGCGTGGCGTCGGCGTCCACGCCGGCGGCCGTGAAGGCCGCACGCAGCCGCTGCTCGAGCTGGTCGGCCAGCGACGAGCCCGCCGCCCGGAAGAACACGAGCTTGCAGGGCGCGCAGCGGCGCGCGATGTCGACCCACAGGCCGTCGTGTTGCGGCGTGTACTTGAACGCGGTGCCCGGGCACAGCAGCACGCGGTCCTTGGCGCCAACCCCCGCGCGCGCAAAGTCCACCTGGGCCGGCGCCGTGCCGTAGGGCCGGTAGCAGCAGCCCAGGCGCGGCAAGGCAACCAGCTGCTCGACATAGTGCGCCGCGGCACCTTCGGGCTCGAAAGCCTCGGCGCTGAGGTAGGCGTCCATCGTTGGCAGGCCGGTGGTGATGGGGTGCCCCCAGGCCGCCACCTGCAGCCGGGCCAGGCGCATTGCGGCCAGCCGGGTGGTGACCGTGTCCATGCCGATCTCGGGGTAGATGATGGCGTCGAGCCGCTGGTCGGCGATGCAGCGCGCCCAGGCCTTCCAGTCACCGACGGACTGGTGCAGTCGGGCCACGTGCCGCGCCGCCCAGTCGGTCTCGGCGTCACGGCCGGGGCCGGTGTGGAACAGCTGGATCTCGAAGCGAGCGGGGTCCAGGTGTTCGACCCAGCCCCGCAGCAGCGCATGCCACACCGAATGGCTGACCACGTGCGACGAGACGATGCCGAGCTTCCACTTCGGCCCCGGGCCGGCGGCCGGGGCCGGCAGCCCGGCACGGCGCGCCCACGGGCCCATCAGCGAGGCACAGAGCGAGCCGTAGTCGCGCAGCACGGCGTGGTGATCGGCCTCAATGTAGGCCAGGTAATAGGGCTGCTGGGCCCCGACGGTGCCACTACCGTCGACGCTGGGCTGGCTGCGGAACCAGGCCTTCAGCTTGCCGAGTTCCTGCGCGAATGCCTGCGGCGCGCGTGCCTGCTCCGCAGCCGTCGACGCGATCGCCGGCAGCTGGGCCATGGCCAGACCCCAGCGGGCGCGGGTGTGCCTGGTGTTGTGCCGGATCGCGGCCTGGTAGGCGCGACGGGCGCCCTCGGCGTCGCCCTGGCCCATCAGCGCGTTGCCCAGGAAACAGTGCACGTCGGCGTCCTTGGGCATCACCGTGGCGGCGGTGCGCAGCAAGGCGGCGGCTTCGGTCCATTGCCGGCGGTCCATCAGCAGCCAGGCCAGGTTGAAGGCCGCCACGCCGGCGCGTGCGTCGGCAGCCAGCGCGCGCCGGAACATCGTGGCCGCCTCGTCGGGGCGGCGGCTGTCCTTCAGCAGCGCACCCAGGTTGGTGAGGGCTTCGACATGCTCGGGCTGCGCCGCCACGGCCTGGCGCAGGTGCTGTTCCGCCGCCGCATGGTCGCCGCGGGCCAGGGCCTGGGTGGCGCGCTGGAACTCGCTGCGGGCCCGGGCGGGGTCGGCCGGCGCGGGTGCCGGGCTGGGTGCGCTGGGTGCCGGTGTCGGGGCGGGGGCCGCCGCAGCAGCCGCTTCAGGCCGGGCCACGGGCGCGGCGGCCGCAGGTTTGGCGCGACGCAGCCAGTCGAACATGCCGGCCGCTCAGCGCGCGCCGGCCGCGCTCTGGGCGACCTGCGCAACCACGTCGTAGGCGAAGGTCTTGGAGAAGGACGCCGGATAACCCGCGGCCTCCAGCGCCTCTTGCAGCCGGATGCCCAGCTTGGCCTTCTGGTAGATGTTCAGCCGCACGGTGGTGGCGAAGCTGTCGACGTGGCGGCGGATGCGCTGCTGCGCGGCATCGCGCGCCTTGCGCGCGGCCTTGGCGTCGGACTCGCAGAGCTCCACGGACAGCACCTTGCGCAGGTCGCCCGAGACGGTGGCGGCAAACTGGTCGATGGCCGAGGTGTCGAAGAAACGTCCGAACATGGGTTCGAGGCAGGCGTGATGCGACGGCGCGGACTTTATCCCGTCAGCCGCTGCACACCCGGCAGCTCGCAGGCATAGATGCAGTTGCGCAGCGCCGCAATGGCCTCGTAGCGCGGAAAGGTGCGGCGCCAGGCCAGCACCACGCGGCGCGTGGGCACGGGCGGCGCGAACGTCACGTAGCGGATGTGGGTCTGCTTTTCCTTGGGCACCGACAACTGCGGCACCACCGTCACGCCCATGCCCGAGGCCACCATGTACTTGATGGTTTCCAGCGAGCTGCCTTCGAAGCTCTTGCGGATGCCCTCGGCGTCGCTGGAGAAGCGCGCGTATTCGGGGCAGACCTCCAGCACATGGTCGCGGAAGCAGTGGCCCGTGCCCAGCAGCAGCATGGTCTCGTTCTTCAGCT
>CAYREA010000413.1:0-3182 GCA_964423075.1 uncultured Rubrivivax sp.
CGGGGCCGAAGAGGCCGAACCAGGTGCCGATGTCGAAGCTCTTCAGGCCCAGCGCACCGCCGGCTTCGGCAACGGTGGGCACGTCGGGCATGGCGCTGGAGCGCTGGGCCGTGGTGACGGCCAGCGCCTTCAGCTTGCCGCTCCTGATGTTGGCCGAAGCGGCGGCCAGGTTGTCGAAGTTGAAGTCCACCTGGCCGCTGACCAGCGCCAGCTGCGCCGGCGGTCCGCCCGCGAAGGGGATGTGCACGGCGAAGAGGCCGGCCTGCGACTTGAACATCTCGCCCGCCAGGTGGCCGGCGCTGCCGTTGCCGCCACTTCCGTAGTTCAGCTTGCCCGGGTTGCGCTTGGCGTAGGCCACAAGGTCGGCCAGGGTCTGGATGTTCAGCCGCGTGGCGGCCTCGGCGTTCATCACCAGCACGTTGGGCACCTGGGCCACCAGCGTGAGCGGCGTGAAGTCGCGCAGTGCCGCGTAGGGCATCTTCGCGTACAGCCAGGGGTTGATGGCATGGGTGGCCACCGCTCCCATGACCAGCGTGTGGCCGTCTGGCGCCGCCTTGGCGACGAGGTCGGCGCCCAGGTTGCCGCCCGCGCCGGGGCGGTTCTCCACCACCACGTTGCCCAGGCTGTCCTTCACCGCCAGCGCCAGCGTGCGCGCCGCGATGTCCAGCGGGCCGCCGGGCGGGTAGGGCACGATCAGGCGCACGGGTTTGGCTTGCGCGAGCAGCCGCGGGCTGGCGGCCGCCAGCGGCGCGGCGATGAGGAGTTGGCGTCGGTGCAGGGTCATGGGGGTCAGGCGGGCAGCTTGTCCGCTTCGGAAGTGAAGGCGTCGGCGAAGAACTCGTCGGCCGGAAGACCACAACGCGCCACGAAGTCGCGCTGCGCGGCTTCCACCATCACGGGGGCGCCGCAGGCATAGACCTGGTGGCCGGCGAGGCTGGGGAAATCGGCCATCACGGCCCGATGGACGAAGCCCGTGCGGCCCGTCCAGCCGTCTTCGGGCGTCGGCTCGGACAGCACCGGCACGTAGCGCAGGTTCGGCATCGCGGCGGCGGTTTCGCGGCACCAGGCGTCGCGGTAGAGGTCGGCCTTCTTGCGGCAGCCCCAGTACAGCATGGCCGGTCGCGTGATGGCCTTGTGCTGCATCTGTTCGATGAGTGCCTTGACGGGCGCGAAGCCCGTGCCGCTGGCCAGCAGGACGATCGGCTTGTCGGACTCCTCGCGCAGGAAGAAGCTGCCGAAGGGCCCTTCCATGCGCAGGATGTCCTTCTCCTTCATGGCCGAGAAGACATGGTCGGTGAACTTGCCGCCCGGCATGTGGCGCACGTGCAGTTCGATGGCCGGCGGACTGCCCACGTTGTGCGGCGCGTTGGCCATGCTGTAGCTGCGGCGGGCACCGTCGCGCAGGATGAACTCCACATACTGCCCGGCGCGGTACTGCAGGTTCTGGTTCGCCGGCAACTGCAGCTTCAGCACCGCCACGTCGGGCGCGGCGCGCTCGATCGCCAGCACGCGGCTGGGCAACTTCAGCACCGGGTGTTCGCCGGCGCCGGGCACGCTGCGCGCTTCCACGGTGCAGTCGGTCAGCGGCACGGCGCAGCAGGTGAGGATGAAGCCGGCCTCTTCCTCGGCCACCGAGAGCGCCTTGCTCTGGTGCGGACCGTGGGTGACCCGGCCGGCCAGCAGCCTGCTCTTGCAGGAGCCGCAGGCGCCGTCGCGGCAGCCGTAGGGCAGGCCGATGCCCTGGCGGATGGCGGCGGGGAGAATCGCCTCGTCGGCGTCCACCGCGAAGTGGCGGCCGGCGGGCTGGAGGGTGATGTTGAAGCTCATGAGAGGACAGGCGGCGCACGTAAACTCAGCGAGGATTGTGCCCCCCAGACCATGACCTTGCCGCTTGCCGACAGCCGCCGTCCGACCCTCCTGATCGTCGGCTGCGGTGATGTCGGGCTGCGCGCGCTGCGGCTGCTGCGCAGGCGCTGGCGCGTGCTGGCCCTCACCTCGTCACCTGCCCGTGTGGATGAACTGCGCGTGGCCGGCGCCGTGCCGCTCATCGGCAACCTGGACGACCCTGCTTCGCTGGGTCGACTGGGCGGCCTGGCCGACGCCGTGCTGCACCTGGCGCCGCCGCCGGGCGAAGGCGAGGGCGACCCGCGAACGCGGGCCCTGCTGCGCGCGCTGGCCCGTGGCGGTCGCGTGCGGCGCATCGTCTACGGCAGCACCAGCGGCGTCTACGGCGACTGCGCCGGTGCGCGCTTCGACGAGACCCGCGCCGTGGCCCCCGCCAGCGCCCGCGCGCGGCGCCGCGTCGATGCCGAGGCGCAGCTGCGCTGGTTCGGGCGCCTGACCGGTGCGCGCGTGACCGTGCTGCGCATCCCCGGCATCTACGCCACCGACCGTCCCGGCGGCCACCCGCGCGAGCGCCTGCAGCGCGGCACGCCGGCGCTGGCCGAGGCCGACGACGTGTACACCAACCACATCCACGCCGATGACCTGGCGCGCCTGTGCGTGGCGGCGCTGTACCGCGGCCTGCCGCAGCGCGTGCTGCACGCCAGCGACGATACCGAGCTGAAGATGGGTGGCTACTTCGATCTGGCGGCCGAACTGTGCGGCCTGCCGAAGCCGCCGCGCATCACGCGGGCCGAAGCGCGGGAGCGGCTGAGCCCCATGCTGCTGAGCTTCATGAGCGAATCGCGCCGGCTGGACAACACGCGCATGAAGCGCGAACTCCGCGTGCGGCTGCGCTACCCCACCGTGCGCGAGGGCCTCGCGCCGGGCTGAAGCTTCAACGGCGGCGGCCGCGCTGCCCGCGCCAGTAGCGCAGCATCAGCCAGCCACCGA
Organism: uncultured Rubrivivax sp.; assembly: GCA_964423075.1. Lineage (GTDB taxonomy): Bacteria > Pseudomonadota > Gammaproteobacteria > Burkholderiales > Burkholderiaceae_C > Rubrivivax. Next base: position 2,836 of record CAYREA010000413.1, read on the forward strand.
CCATGCCGCCCAGGTGGGCGAAGTGCGCCACGCCGCCAGCGCCGGTGAGGCCGAGGACCAGCGAGATGACGCCGAAGACGATGACGAAGGTGCGCGCCTTCATCGGGATCGGCGGGAACAGCGGCATGATGGTGCGTTCCGGGAACAGCAGGCCGTAGGCCAGCAGCAGCGCGAAGATGCCGCCGGAGATGCCCACGGTCGGTGCGCCCCAGCCCATCAGCGCCGAGACCAGCAGTTGCACCGCCGCCGCCGCCAGCACACCGGCCAGCATGAACTGCATGAAGCGGCGCTGGCCCCACAGGCGTTCGAGCTCGGCGCCGAACATCCACAGGCCCAGCATGTTGAAG
>CAYREA010000414.1:0-3177 GCA_964423075.1 uncultured Rubrivivax sp.
CTGCGCAGCGAGCCCTCCAGGACCGGTTCGATGCCGCCTTCGATGTACTTGGTCAACTTGACCAGGTTGGGCCGTTCCTCGAGTTCGACCAGGCCTTGCACCACCACGTTCACCGCGTCCCAGCCGAAGGCTGAGAAGGCGCCAGCGGTGTCGGGCGGCATGATGGACTGGATGCGCGAGGCCACCTCGGTCGGCTTCTGCCAGTTGAAGGTGAAGTCCAGTCGCACGCCGCGCTCCGGAAAGGCCGGATGGAACTCCATGAAGGTGTCCGGCTCCCGCCAGTCCTGGCAGGCGCGTTCGGCCACGCGCTTGAGCCGACGGCTGTTCTTCGGGTCGATGACGATCACCACGTCACCGCGGCGAATGGCCTGCGTCACCAGATTGGCCAGCGCCACGCCTTTGCCGGCCTGGGTGGTGCCCACCAGCAGGGTCCCGCCTTCGAAGTTTTGCAGCGGGCGGTGCAGCGGCACCTCGCGCGGCTCTACGCCGTGGATGTAGGGTAGGCCGATCTCGGCGTCCGGCTGCGGCGACACCTCGTGGCCCAGCCATTGCAGCAAGCGGGGCGAGACGGCGAACTGGCGATAGTCAACCTTCGCCAGTTCGTACAGGCGCTGCGAGTGCACCGGTTGCCACTCGAACCCGAAGCCCAGGAACACCTGCGTCGCATCCTCGCACCATCGAGCCAACTCACTGGTACCGATCATCTGCATCGCGCGCCCACTGAGCGATGCCCGCAGCACCAGCGTGTCGAGGACCTGGCGGGCGCGCAACAGGCCCATCAACAAGCACACCAGCGCCAGCGGCAAGGCCAGCGCGTGAGGCAGGAGCCGGCTTGCGGCAAGCAAGGCAAAGCAGCCGGACGCGAGCATCCAGCACACGCTGGCATGGACCTCATAGGCACGTCGCCATGGCATCTCATAGGGGCGGACCAACATGTCAGGCGCCCTCCTGTTCGGGCAGCGCGAAACCCTGCAGGTCCAGACCCGTCACGAACCGAGGGTCGATCACGAGCCCAACGGTGGGCGTGCCGCTGAACTCGCGCGTGATGGTGGGCGGCCCGCCCTTGCTTGGCGCCGCGAGCATGCGCACATCGGCCAGGGCACGCAGCGCCTGCGTGGCCGGGACGCCTCGCCGTTCCAGTTCCGCGAGTGGAATAAAGACGCCGAGCGCTACTGTGCAGCACAGCGCCGCATCGCTTTGCTGGCCCAAGGTCTGCACGATGGTAGTCAGCGCTTCGCGGACCACCGGGTTCAGGCGCATCGGGGCCTGAAGGGCGAAGGTGGGCGACAGCGCTAGCTGGTCCTGGCTCACCGATTCCATGCGTTGATCGGTTTGTGCCGGCGGTGCAGAAACAGTCGGTGCGGAAGTCTGTTCCGGAATCAGTGACAGTTGAGTGCCTGGTGCTGAGGGTTGCGCGGCTGGTGGTGCCGGTGAAACCACGGCCGCGTCGGGCTGCCGCACCAGCTTCTGGGCGAGCACAGTCGGCGTCGGGTCGATGCCCACAAACAGGATCGACGCCGAAGCCAGCTTGACTGCTTCGAAGGTCACCTTGCTGCTGGGCGGCTGGATGGTCCACGTGGCACGCGCCTCTTCGCGGGCGACGAACACACCGGCCGCCACCAGCAGCTCCAGCAAGGTCTGAGGTGCCTTTGGGATGCCGGGCAACTGGTCGGCTTCGAGCAGCTTGAGCATGTCCTCGGCCGCGCCGGGCCAGAGCAGGAACAGGCCGTCTTCGCCGAACCAGACGCGCGACTTGTCGCGGTTGGGGGCCCAGGCCGAGTGCCCGCTGGCGAGCCGCCGAAGTGCGTCAACCAGGTAGCGCTCCAGGTGGGATCCGAATTGCGGTGAACCGTATCGGTCGGCGTTGGCCATCAGGTTGCGGTCGATGACCAGCGCGAGCGAACGCCGCACCAGTTCATCGAGCACATTGCGCTCGCGGTATTGAAGGACGCCACCCACGCTGGCCATCAGCTGCGGCACGATGAGCGTGTTGTCCTGCGCAAGGTGCTGCAGCAGCGGCAGGGGCACCACATGGACCAGGGCGAACACGCTCAGTCCGCGTGTCTCCTGCGCCTGAGGTCGCCAGCGCAGGTAGTAGCGCTCGACATGCTGGGCCTGCAGCCAACTGGTCAGTGGCTCAAGGTAGCCAGGCCACTGTTCCCCTTGCGCGTCGGCCACGATGAGGTGGCTGAGGGCACGGTGAAGTTCGCAGCACAAGCCGGCAATGAAGGTGGCGAGGCGCCAACGCGGTTCCAACTGGCGTCGTTCGGAAATCGTCGAGCGGCCGGAGAAGATGTGTGCGTCCGTGCCCTGCAGGCTGAAGAAGGCCGTCTCCAGCCCGAGCCGCAGCATGCCGCCCGGTTGGTTGAAGTAGTTGTCGGCGGTTGCCGGCAGCAGATGCACATAGGCGGCGTAGCGCCGCAGCAGGGCCAGGATGTCGTGATCAAAGGTCTCCCGGTCGACGCCGTAGCAGAGCTTGATGCGCGCGATGATGTCGTCGTTGCGCGCGAGCAGGTCGTCGACGGGCACCGCCATGAAGCCCGGGTCTGATGCCGAAAATGAGCGGGAGGCGGCTGAAGCGGCGGACGGTGAGGCGGCCATCGGTGTCTCTGTGAGTCCGATGACATTCTTTGGCGCGCTCGGGCGCCTGTCGCCTCGGAAGTCGGTCTATTTGGGGCCTGTTTCGCCATCAGGCCCGGCAGGCCGGGCATGTGCTTGGTGGCCCGGGCAGACCATGGCCATGATGCCGAGCTGAACCTCGATCGGGTCGGCCGCGCGCTGCAACTCCGGGAACGACGCCTGCACGCGCAGGTCGGTGGCGTAGCGGTGCACCAACTTGCAGAACGGGCAGTCGTCACCGCTGCACCGGGCACCGCCGTGCGGCACCAGGAACTCGCCGCCGCACACGGCGCAGGCGGCGACGGTGAAGGCAGGCGTCCTGGCCACCCAGATGCCGTCGGTGTGCGCGGCGAGGTCGAAGGCGCGGTCAAAGCTGATGCGGCCGGGGCAGTGGCAGACGCCCCGGTAGTGCCTGTAGGCACCGACCAGTGTCTCGCCGGCACCAAAGCCACTGTCCCGCAGGCGCCGGTAGATGGACATGAACAAGGACGACTCGGCCTGGAACAGCAGGTTGGCGCCGTGGTACCACTCGGGCGAATCGGGTGCCCGACCGCGCGG
>CAYREA010000415.1:0-3151 GCA_964423075.1 uncultured Rubrivivax sp.
CGGCCTGGTGCAGGCCGTCGCTCCAGCGCCGGCCCGTCATCAGGCGGCCGGTGAATTCGTCGACGATGGTGACTTCGCCGTTCTGCACCACGTAGTGCTGGTCGCGGTGGTAGAGCTGGTTGGCCCGCAGCGCCGCATACACGTGGTGCATCAGCGCGATGTTGGCCGGGTCGTACAGGCTGGCACCCGGCGGCAGCAGCCCCGCTTCGGACAGCAGCTGTTCGGCCTTCTCGTGGCCGCTTTCCGTCAGGAAGACCTGGTGCGACTTCTCGTCCACCGTGAAGTCGCCGGCGTCGATCACGCCTTCGCCGGTGCGCAGGTCTTCTTCGCCGATCTGCTTCTTCAGCTTCGGAACGATGGCGTTGATGCGGACGTACAGCTCGGTGTGGTCCTCGGCCTGGCCGCTGATGATCAGCGGCGTGCGCGCCTCGTCGATGAGGATGGAGTCGACCTCGTCGACGATGGCGTAGGACAGACCCCGCGCGACGCGGTCGCGCACGTCGAGCACCATGTTGTCGCGCAGGTAGTCGAAGCCGAACTCGTTGTTGGTGCCGTAGGTGACGTCGGCAGCGTAGGCGGCCTGCTTCTCTTCACGGCCCATGCCCGGCACGTTGACGCCGACGGTCAGGCCCAGGAAGGAATAGAGGCGCCCCATCCATTCAGCGTCGCGGCGGGCCAGGTAGTCGTTCACCGTCACCACGTGCACGCCCTTGCCGGCGAGCGCGTTCAGGTACACCGGCAGCGTGGCCATCAGCGTCTTGCCTTCGCCGGTGCGCATCTCGGCGATCTTGCCCTGGTGCAGCGCCATGCCGCCGATCAACTGCACGTCGAAGTGGCGCATCTTCAGCGCGCGCTTGCCGCCTTCGCGCACCACGGCAAAGGCCTCGGGCAGCAGGTCGTCGAGCGTGCTGCCCTTTTCGAGGCGATCGCGAAATTCGGCGGTCTTGCCGCGCAGTTCGTCGTCGGACAGCTTGCCGAACTGCGCCTCGAGCGCGTTCACCTGCTCCACGACGCGCCGGTAGCCCTTGAGCAGGCGGTCGTTGCGGCTGCCGAATATCTGGGTCAGGATCTTGGGGAACATGCGGCGGCGGGCTTGAAGGTGGTTCGGGCGCGGGGGCGCTGGTGGCGGTGCGCGGCGGCTTGTGGGATCTGGGGCTTCGGCCGCGGCTTGCAAGCCCGCCTACGCGGGTGCCGGGGCGCGTGCACTGGGCCGGGGCGCAAAGCAAATGAGTCTATCACCCGACCCTCGGCCGGCCGGGGTGGCTGGCAGCCTCAGCGCCGACGGGTGCGCGCTGCCGCATCGGCCCGCGCCGGCACCGGGCCGGCCAGGAACCGCGCCGGGTTCTGCGGCACGCCGTCGACCAGCACCTCGAAGTGCAGGTGCGCCCCGGTCGACCGGCCCGAACTGCCCACCCGGGCCACCAGCTGGCCGCGCTTGACCAGCGCGCCGACGCCGACCTCGAACGACGAGCAGTGTGCGTAGCGCGTCGACAGGCCATTGCCATGGTCGATCTCGAGGATGCGGCCGTACTCGGGGTGCCATTCGGCCGCCCGCACCAGCCCACCGGCCGCGGCGTGGATGGGAGTGCCCGCTTCGGCCGGGAAGTCCAGGCCGGTGTGCAGGGCCGAGCGGCCGTTGAACGGGTCGGCGCGGAAGCCGAAGCCCGAGCCGATCGGGCCGTCCACCGGCTTGGCACTGGGCACCATCAGGGCCTGCAGCCGCGTTTCCAGCAGGCGCGATTCGATCAGCGTGAAGACATCGGTGTGGAAGTCGGCCAGTTCGTCCAGGCCGCTCACCAGCGACTGCAGCTGTTCCAGGCTGGGGCTGCGCACCGGCACGAAGGGCCCACCGCGCCCGCCGCCCGACGCGGCCAGGCCGGGTGGCTTCAGTTCCTCGGCCTTCACGCCGACCAGCGTCTGCACACGTTCGCCCATGGCTTCCAGCTTCACCAGCTTGGCCTGCATCTCGCCGACCTTCTGCGCCATCGCGTCCAGGTTGTCGCGCATGAAGCGGTCGCGCTGCGCGATCTCGTCGCGCACGATCAGCTTGACCAGCGGGCTCACCACCGGCCAGCCCTCGCGCGCGGCCTTCAGGAACACGAAGTGGTAGACCGCGCCCGAAGTCAGCATCAGCAGGAAAACCAGCAGCAGCACGGCCAGCACCGCCTGCCAGCGGTGGAAGTTCAGCACGCGCGATCGCGCCATGCTGCCGTGGGTGATGAGCAGTTGCATCGCTAGACTCTCTTCCCGTATGCCGACACACGTGCCCCCGGGCCACACGCTGGCCGCCGCTCTGCGCGACAGCGAACCGCTGGTCGGGTTGCTGGCACGGGTGCGCGAATCGCAGGCGCGGCTGGCCGTGGTGACCGAACTGCTGCCCGTGGGCCTGCGCGGCGACGTGCGTGCCGGCCCCCTGGACGATACCGCGTGGGTGCTGCTCGTGGACCACGCATCCGGGGCGGCAAAGTTGCGACAGTTGTTGCCGAACCTTGAGCAAGCGCTGGCTCGCAGCGGCCGCCCCGGGCCGCCGATCAAGGTGAAGGTGCTGCCGCGCGGCTGAGCGCGGCGCTGGTGCCGGCTTTCGGAATCGAACCGAAGACCTTCCGCTTACAAGGCGGGTGCTCTACCAACTGAGCTAAGCCGGCCGGGGCCCGCGATTCTAGGCGGCGGCCTTACTTGATGCGCTTGAGCGCCGGCCGGCCGGCCGGGCTTGCGGGGTCGGGCGGCGGCGGTTGATCGTCAGGTGCTGCGCCGGCATCAGGCTCGGCACCGGCCGCCGGCTCGCTGCTGGCCAGGCGCAGGCCGCGCACCGGGGCGGGCGTCGCGGCGCCATCCCCTGCAGCGCCTTCGGTGCCCGGTGTCGGCACCGGGAAGGCCATGCCCTGGCCGTTCTCGCGCGCGTAGATGGCCACGACATGGTCGATCGGCACGCGGATCTCGCGCGACACGCCACCGAAACGCGCCCTGAACTCGATGAACTCGTTGCCCAGTTGCAGGCCCGAGGTGGCCTCGAAACCGATGTTGAGCACGATCTCGTTGTTCTTCACGTACTCCATCGGCACCTGCACCGTGGGCCCCACGTGCACCGCCACATACGGCGTGAAGCCGTTGTCGGTGCACCAGTCGTGCAGCGCCCGCAGCAGGTACGGGC
>CAYREA010000416.1:0-3150 GCA_964423075.1 uncultured Rubrivivax sp.
CCATGAAGAAGGTCTGGGCCACGGGGCCGGGGTCGGCCAGGCCGGTGGTCTCGATGACGACGCGGTCGAAGCTCAGCTCGCCCTTGCGGCGCTTCTCGGCCAGGTCGGCCAGCGTGCTGCGCAGGTCTTCGCGGATGGTGCAGCAGACGCAGCCGTTGTTCATCTGGATGATCTGCTCCTGGCTGTCCGCCACCAGGATGTCGTTGTCGATGTTCTCCTCGCCGAACTCGTTCTCGATCACGGCGATCTTCTGCCCGTGCGATTCGGACAGCACGCGCTTGAGCAGCGTGGTCTTGCCCGAGCCCAGGAAGCCGGTGAGGATGGTGGCGGGGATCAGACCTCGGAGAACTTCTGGCGCTTGGGACATGGCGGCTCGGATGGGTGCTGGGACCGGGAGGGCCCCGTCAGATGGGGATCGACGACTGTGTTGCAAGGCCCAGGGGCTGTCAAGGCGCGGCCCAGGTGCCGATGCGGGGCAGCAGTGCGCGGTAGGGCGCCAGCAGCAGTGTGGCCATGGCGGCCTTGACGGCGAGGTCGCCGACGGACAGCGACAGCCAGTCCATGCCGGTGCCGGCAAAGGCCAGGAAGAAGAAGACGCCAGTGTCGACCATGCTGGCCACGAGGTTGCCGATCAGCGGCGCCTTCCACCAGGTCTGGCGGCGCCAGCGGTTGAAGACCAGGATGTCCATCACCTGCGAGAACAGGAAGGCCGCGCCCGAGGCCAGCGCGATGCGCCAGGGCGCCAGCGCCAGCGACACCAGCACCGCCAGCGCAAAACCCACCCAGGCCACACGCCGTGCCGCCTGCGGACCCAGGGCGCGGTTGGTGAGGTCGCTGACCAGGAAGACGAAGGGGTAGCTGAACGCGCCCCAGGTCAGCCAGTCATTGATGGGGTGCTGCACCAGCACGTTGGACAGCACGATCACCACCGCCATGGCGGCGATGGGGGTGCGCAGGGTGATGAGCTCGGCCGGTTTCATGGGCAGCGGGGGCAGCGGGGGTGGGTGCGAAGGGCGCGCATTGTCGCCGCAGTGCCGCGCGTTTCATCCGGCAGGGGCATCCGGTGGGCTATTCTTCGCCCCTTCTCCACTACCGGCACCTGTTTCAGTGTCCGATCCCGCTTCTGCAAGGTCCGCGCGCGCCAACCCGGCCGGCGCGGACGAACGCGCGGAAAAACGCAGCGTCTTCGAGCGCCTGGTCGAGTTCATCTCGCCCGGCCCCGACAGCAAGGCCGAACTCATCCGCACCCTGGCGGACGCCGAGAACCGCGAGCTGATCGAACCCGAGTCGCGCCTGATGCTCGAAGGCGTGCTGCGCATGGCCGACATGAGCGCCGGCGACGTGATGGTGCCGGCACCGCGCATGGACCTGCTGGACATCCATGCCGACTACGACGAGCTGCTGGCTATCGTCATCGACACCGCGCACTCGCGCTTCCCGGTCTACGACGGCGAGCGCGACAACGTCATCGGCATCCTGATGGCCAAGGACCTGCTCAAGCTGCAGCGCGCACCCGAGCTGAACCTGCGCACGCTGCTGCGGCCGGCGGTCTTCGTGCCCGAGAGCAAGCGGCTGAACGAACTGTTGCGCGACTTCCGCAGCAACCGCAACCACCTGGCCATCGTCATCGACGAGTTCGGCAACACCGCCGGGCTGATCACCATCGAGGACGTGCTGGAAGAGATCGTCGGCGAGATCGAGGACGAGTTCGACGAGCAGCAGCAGGACAGCGGCATCTACACCCTGGCCGACGGCACCCACCGTGTGGCGGGCGACGTGGCCATCACCAACGTCAACGAGGCCTTCGGCACCAAGCTGCCCGAGGGCGAGTTCGAAACCATCGGCGGCCTGGTGGCGCAAGAACTCGGCCGCGTGCCGCGCCGCGCCGAGGCGGTGGACGTGGGCGGGCTGCGCTTCACCGTGATGCTCACGCGCGGCGGTGCCGTGCGCTGGTTCCGCGTGGCCCGCGTGGCGGTGAGCGACGGGGCCAGCGAAGGCGGCGACGTCGATTGAAGGCGGCGTGGCCGCGCCGGTGGGAAGCCCTGGCGGCGCTGGCCCTGGGGGCGCTGCAGACCCTGGCTTTCGTGCACACCACCTGGCTGTGGCCGCTGCCGCTGCTGACGCTGGCCGGGCTGGTGTGGCGCCTGGACAGTGCCCGGCCTGCACACGCCGCGCTGCTGGCCTGGTGTTACGGCACCGGCTGGTTGTGCGCCGGCACCTGGTGGCTCTTCGTCAGCATGAACCGCTACGGCGGGCTGGCCGCGCCCTTGGCGGTGACCGCCGTGGTGGCGCTGGCGGCGGCGCTGTCGCTGTACCTGGCAGCGGCCGGGGCGCTGTACGCCCGCTGGCGGCGCGGCGCCTGGAGCGACGCGCTGGTGTTCGCCGCGGTGTGGTTGCTGGCCGAGCTGGCGCGCGGCCTCATCTTCACCGGCTTTCCCTGGGTGGCCAGCGGCTATTCGCAGGTGGACGCACCGCTGGTGGCGCTGGCGCCCTGGCTCGGCGTCTACGGCATGGGCGCTGTGCTGGCCTTCGGCGCCGCCGCGCTGGTGCGCCTGGCCGTGCAGCGCCAGTTCTGGCCGCTGGCCGCGGTCTTCTTGCTGGTGGCCGCGGCGCGGCTGGTGCCGGCCGATTTCACCGAGCCCGCGGGCGAACTGCCGGTGACGCTGCTGCAGCCCAACGTGGCCCAGGACGAGAAGTTCGCGCTGGAACGCATGCCCGAGACCCTGGCCTGGGTGGCCACCGCGCTGCGCCAGCCGGCCAGCGGCCTGGTGGTGGCGCCCGAAACGGCCGTGCCGCTGCTGCCCGGCCAGCTCGCCGATTTCGCGCCGGGTTACTGGGACGCCCTCAAGGAACACTTCAACGCACCCGGCCGCGCGGCCCTGGTGGGCGTGCCGCTGGGCGACTACGACAGCGGTTACACGAACTCGGTGGTCGGGCTGTCCACCGCGCCGATGTACCGCTACGACAAGCGCCACCTCGTACCCTTCGGTGAATTCATACCCACGGGCTTTCGCTGGTTCACCGAGATGATGGGCATTCCGCTGGGCGACTTCGCGCGCGGCGTCGAGAACCCGCCGTCCTTCGCCTACGGCGGCCAGCGCCTGGCGCCCAACATCTGCTACGAAGACCTGTTCGGCGAAGAGCTGGCGC
>CAYREA010000417.1:0-3141 GCA_964423075.1 uncultured Rubrivivax sp.
AGGCAAGATCGACGGCGAACCCTTCCAGGGCGGCAAGGCCGAGGCCTTCCAGTTCGTCATCGGCGAAGGCCAGATGCTCGAGCAGTTCGACCAGGCCGTGCGCGGCATGAAGGTGGGCGAGAGCAAGACCTTCCCGCTGCAGTTTCCGGCCGACTACCACGGCAAGGACGTGGCCGGCAAGGAAGCCGACTTCATGGTCACCGTGAGCAAGATCGAGGCGCAGAACCTGCCGGCCGTCGACGAGGCGCTGGCCAAGTCGCTGGGCATCAAGGACGGCACGGTCGAAGGCCTGCGCGCCGACGTGAAGAAGAACCTGGAGCGCGAGGTCAAGTTCCGCGTGCTGGCGCGCAACAAGGCGGCCGTGATGGACGCGCTGGCCGCCAACGCCGAGTTGGAGCTGCCGAACGCGCTGATCGCCGCCGAGACCGAGCGCCTGATCGACGGCGCCCGTGCCGACCTGAAGCAGCGTGGCGTCAAGGACGCCGAAAACATGCAGCTGCCGGCTGACATCTTCAAGCCCCAGGCCGAACGCCGGGTGCGCCTGGGTCTGGTGGTGGCCGAGCTGGTGCGCACCAACAACCTGCAGGCCAAGCCCGAGCAGCTGCAGGCGCACATCGAGGAACTGAGCCAGAGCTACGAGAAGCCGGCCGAGGTGATGCGCTGGTACCTGGGCGACCGCCAGCGCATGGCCGAGGTGGAAGCGGTGGTGATCGAGACCAACGTCACCGACTTTGTGCTGGCGCGAGCGAAGGTCGTCGACAAGGTGCTACCGTTCGATGAACTGATGACCGCGAACTGAACAGCACAAAGGATTCACTGATGAGCGTGCACGACACCGTTGGCCTGGGCCTGGTGCCCATGGTGATCGAAACGTCGGGGCGCGGCGAACGCGCCTACGACATCTACAGCCGGTTGCTGCGCGAGCGCATCGTGTTCCTGGTGGGGCCGGTGAACGACGCCACCGCCAACGTGGTGGTGGCCCAGATGCTGTTCCTGGAGAGCGAGAACCCGGACAAGGACATCTTCCTGTACATCAACTCGCCGGGCGGCAGCGTCAGCGCCGGGCTGTCGGTGTTCGACACGATGAACTTCATCAAGCCCGATGTCAGCACGCTGTGCATGGGCATGGCGGCCAGCATGGGCAGCTTCCTCCTGATGGCCGGCGCCAAGGGCAAGCGTGCGGCGCTGCCGAACTCGCGCGTGATGATCCACCAGCCTTCCGGCGGGGCCCAAGGGCAGGCCACCGACATCGAGATCCAGGCGCGCGAGATCATCAAGACCCGCGAACAGCTCAACCGCATCTACGCCGACCGCACCGGTCAGACGCTGGAGCGCATTGCCGCCGACATGGAGCGCGACATGTGGATGTCGCCGGTCGAGGCCAAGGAATACGGCCTGATCGACCAGGTGCTGGACAAGCGCGCCTGAGGCCAGCCGTTTGTGGTTCCTGGGCCCGCAGAACAGGGTGTTTGCGGGCCCTTTTCCTGCCCGACCCCCGGCCGGCACTTCGTCTATGATGACGAGGCATCCCGCCCGCAACCCCGCTCGCAACTCCATCCATGGCCGACAAGAAGGGCGCCTCAGGCGAAAAGGTTCTGTACTGCAGCTTCTGCGGTAAGAGCCAGCACGAGGTCAAGAAGCTCATCGCCGGGCCATCGGTGTTCATCTGCGACGAGTGCATCGAGCTGTGCAACGACATCATCCGTGATGAAGTGCCGGCCGAAGGCCCGGCCGCCAAGTCGGCCAAGTCCGACCTGCCGGTGCCCAGCGAGATCAAGGGCAGCCTCGACCAGTACGTCATCGGCCAGGACGTGGCCAAACGCACGCTGTCGGTGGCGGTCTACAACCACTACAAGCGCCTCAAGCACATGGGGGCTTCGACGCCCGGCGCCGGCATCAAGGACGAGGTCGAGCTCACCAAGAGCAACATCCTGCTGATCGGCCCCACGGGCAGCGGCAAGACGCTGCTGGCCCAGACCCTGGCGCGCCTGCTCAACGTGCCCTTCGTCATTGCAGACGCGACCACGCTCACCGAAGCCGGCTACGTGGGCGAGGACGTCGAGAACATCATCCAGAAGCTGCTGCAGAACTGCAACTACGACGTCGAGCGGGCGCAGCGCGGCATCGTCTACATCGACGAGATCGACAAGATCAGCCGCAAGGCCGACAACCCCAGCATCACGCGCGACGTGTCGGGCGAAGGCGTGCAGCAGGCGCTGCTGAAGCTGGTGGAAGGCACCATGGCCAGCGTGCCGCCGCAGGGCGGGCGCAAGCACCCGAACCAGGATTTCCTGCAGATCGACACGACCAACATCCTGTTCATCTGCGGCGGCGCCTTCGATGGGCTGGAGAAGGTCATCCAGAACCGCACCGAGAAGTCGGGCATCGGCTTTGCAGCCAACGTGCACAGCAAGACCGAAAAGCGTGCCGCCGACATCTTCCGCGACGCGGAGCCCGAAGACCTGATCAAGTTCGGCCTGATCCCCGAACTGGTGGGCCGCCTGCCTGTGGTGGCTACGCTGGGCGAACTGACCATCGATGCGATGGTGCAGATCCTCACCGAGCCGCGCAACGCGCTCGTCAAGCAGTACCAGAAGCTGTTCGCGATGGACGGGGTGGAACTCGAGATCCGCCCCTCGGCCCTGACGGCCATCGCGAAGAAGGCGCTGGCGCGCAAGACCGGCGCCCGCGGCCTGCGTTCGATCCTCGAGCACTCGCTCATCGACACGATGTTCGACCTGCCCACGCTCGACGGCGTGGCCAAGGTCGTGATCGACGACCACATCATCGAAGAAGGCGCCAAGCCCCTGCTCGTGTACCGCGAGCAGAAGGCCAGCGCCTGAAGGCGGACCTTCCTGCCCATCCGGGCAGGCCCTGCCGCACCCGCCTTGCATTCCCGTTCTCGGGCCCCACGTGGCCTTGAGAAAGAGAGGTCTCACTATGTCCGGACATCCCATCCTCCCGCCCGACCCGATCACGCTGCCGCTGCTGCCGCTGCGCGACGTGGTGGTGTTCCCGCACATGGTCATCCCGCTGTTCGTGGGGCGTCCGAAGTCGATCAAGGCGCTGGAAGCCGCGATGGAGCAGGGCCGCCAGATCATGCTGGTGGCGCAGAAGGCCGCCGGCAAGGACGAGCCCAAG
>CAYREA010000418.1:0-3135 GCA_964423075.1 uncultured Rubrivivax sp.
GATGGTCTTCTGGAGCCTGGGCGAGGAGCCCGACGCGCTCATCCTCGACGAGCTTTTCGTCGACCCCTCAGAGCGCCTGATTCACTAGCCCCCAGCTCGCTGCGCTCGCGCCGCCCGACGGGGTGCGTTCCGGACCGGGGAACCCGGACCCGGAACCTAGCTCAGCAAACGGGACGCGTCGACGTCCAGCTTGGCCAGCGCGCTGCGGGTGGCACGTACCGTCAGCGCCTCATCCTGCGCCGGCAGCATCAGCCCCGCCTGCAGGTAGCTGGCCAGCCGGTGCTGCTGGAACAGCACGCAGCGCCCTTGCGGCGTGACGAACAGGCTCAGCTGCTTGCGCATGCCGTGCCAGGCCAGCTGCACCGCTTCGCTGTGGCCGCCACGGTCGAGCATGTACCAGCTGCCCACCTGCAGCTCACGCGCCCAGGCCACCATGGCCGGCGTGGGCATGCTGCCGCCTTCGAGCACCACTTCCAGCTCGCTGCTCTGGTGGCCCGAGAGGTCGAGCACCATCGACTCGTCGATGTCGACATCGGCCTGCTCGGGCAGCATTTCCTCGAGCGTTTCCAACCGTTCCATCAGCTCGCGCAGGCGGTCGTCGGGGATCACCGCCGCCTTGGCGGTGAAAGCTGCCGCCAGCGAGTTGTTGAGCTGCTGGATGTGTTCGTCCTGCTTGGGTGTGTCCATGCCGGCCGAGGCCATGCCCTCGCGCAGGCTCTTCAGCAGCAGCGGCAGGCGGCGGATGACCTCGGCGCGCTCTTCACGCGTGACCTTCGCGCTGGCGCTCCAGATCAGGTCGGCCGCGGCGCGCTTCATGGTCTTGGTCTGCACGCCCTGCGGGCCGAAACGCACCGCGGTGGTGGCCAGCACGTCGGCCCAGACGTGGAACAGGAACTGGCGCACACCTTCCTGCACCGGCACCTCGTTGAGCATGCGGCGCAGCTCGATGGTGTACTGGATGGCCATGGTCTCGCGCTGTTCGACCTGCTGGGCCAGGCTGACACCGCGCTTGGTGGCCTCGTTCTCGGTGCTGAAGTAGTGCTCGAGGAACTTCTCGAACTCGGTCAACACGGTCTGGAACACGCGCCGGCCGGTGTCGGGATAGGCCTCGACCACCTGCACGATGCGCTTGATCTCCTTTTCCAGCGCCTCGCCGGGCGCGTTGGCCGCGCCGCCAGTGCTGTCGAAACCCATCACGCAGGCGCCCATGCGGTCGATCAGGCGCCGCGCCGGGTGGTCGATGGTGGCGAAGAAATCGGGCTCGGTGACGGCCACACGCAGCACCGGCATCTGCAGGCGCGCGAACCACACGCGCACGGCGGCAGGGATGCGGTCTTCGGTGAGGATGCTCTGGAAAAGCAGCGCGACGATCTCGATGGTGGCGCGCTCTTCGGCCGAGGCCGCCGCCTTCTTCAGCACCTGCTTGCGCGAATGCAGGTCTTCCAGCATCACCGGCGCGGTGGGCAGCTGTTCGCTGGACTGCGTGGTGTGGGGCGTCAGGCGCTGGCGGATGCCGGCGGCGGCGGTGTCGATGGCACGTGCCAGCGCCGGCGACATGGCGTGATGCGCCGGCATCTGGCCGCTGGGCCCGGGCGTGTGCGCCGAGGGCGCGAATTCGGGCACGTGGCGGCCGATCAGGCGGTTCAGCCGGCCCAGCACGGCTTCGGCGTGTTCGCGGCTGCGCGCCAGCGGCGCAGCGCGGGTCATCATGCGTGTTTCTTCGCCGACGCCGCCACCTGAACCGCCGCGGGACCCACCGCCCCCGCCTCCCCCGGGCCAGCCGCCGTAGCCGGCCTGGCGCGCGTCGGCATGGGCACCCACGCCCGGCCCGGGCCCGCCCATGCCGCCGGAGTGCTGGTAGCCACCCCCTGTGTGGGCGTAGCCCGAACCCGTGTTCGGGCCTTCGTCGCGGCCGGCGCTCCAGCCCCCCTGCCCGCCACCGGGCTGCCAGCCGGTCTGGGCGTTGGGGTGGGTGCGCGAACGACGGATGAAGGGGCGCAGGTCCACCTCGGCCAGCACCTTGTGCTCCACCAGCCAGCGGTTGGTCTCGTGGTAAGCCTCTTCCACCAGCAGCGCGAACTCGTCGTGCAGCACGGGCTGGATCTCGCGCCAGTTTTCCAGCGTCAGCCCGGCGATGCGCCAGGCGTCGAAGACGATGCGGGCCAGCACGTGCGCGCGCAGCATGTCGTGCGGGTCGAGCTCGGTGCGGCCTTCCAGGTGGGCCACGCGCGAACGCAGGTCAGCGAACTCCCACGAGGCGCGGTCCATGATGGCCAGCGCCAGGCGCGAGGTGACGATCTCCAGTTCGATGGTGTCGTCGGGCACCAGCGACAGCGTCTCGCGCTTGCCGCCTGCCGGCGGCAGGTCCACCGAGCGCGAGGCCGAGGTGCCGCTCACCAGCACCTGGCGCAGCCCGCTGACGATGCTGCGGTGCCAGGCCTGGGCGCCCGAACTCAGGCTCTGGTGCAGCGCCCGACGGCGCTGGAAGGTGGCGTTCTCGCTGGGCTTGTCGAGCAGGGTCCGCGCCGTGTCGAGCGCGGTCTGCACCACCGCCACCAGGCCCTTGACCAGCTCTTCGGTGTAGAGCCTGCGCGCCTGTCCAGCAAGGGATTCGGGCGAGGCGCCGGTGGACATGTCAGGGCGTGCGGATGATCTGCCGAATGATCAGGTCACTCTACACCACCGCCCCGGCGTTCGGGTCGTTGGGGTCCTGCTCCTTGCCGCCACCCCCTACCTTTACCAGGTCTTCGCGTTTGACACCCAGCCACATCGCGATGCCGGCGGCGACGAAGATCGACGAGTAGATGCCGAACAGGATGCCGATGGTCAGCGCCACCGCGAAGTAGTGCAGCGTGGCGCCGCCGAAGATCAGCATGCTCAGCACCATCATCTGCGTGCTGCCGTGGGTGATGATGGTGCGGCTGGTGGTGCTGGTGATGGCGTGGTCGATGACCTGCGGCGTGGTCAGCTTGCGGAAGTTGCGGAAGGCCTCGCGCACGCGGTCGAAGATGACCACCGACTCGTTGACCGAGTAGCCCAGCACCGCCAGCACCGCCGCCAGCACCGAGAGCGAGAACTCCCACTGGAAGAAGGCGAAGAAGCCCAGGATGATGACCACGTCGTGCAGGTTGGCGA
>CAYREA010000419.1:0-3085 GCA_964423075.1 uncultured Rubrivivax sp.
GAGGCCTAACGTTCGAGTTAACCGGCCCGCGGAGGCAAGCGCCGTAAGCCTGGTACGCGATGATGCACCATGTGCCGCGGACCAGGCTTACGGCGCTTGCCGTAGCGGGTCCGGTTGAACGAGATGTTAGGCCACACTGGTGACGGAGCGCGAGTTACTCACAGCCTTGATGCTGCGCAGGAGCACCAGGCCCGCGACGCTGCCTGGCGCGGTCTTGCGGTACCCCGCAAGGCCGCGGCACCCGACTTGCCCCAGCAGAGCGCGGCGGCGCTGTGCGAACGAGGACAGCGAGCCTTGTCCGATAGGTGGCCGGAGAGTGCGCAGAGTGGCTTTGCCTCAGTTGGCCCAAGTGACAGCGGGTCGAGGCCAACGCGCCTGAGAACTGCGTGGCGCATGTGACACCGTAAGCGTCCGGCGAACCCGTCCTGACGACGGGAGCGGTGGTCAGGCCGAGGCGGTTGGCTGCCAGTGATGCGGCAGCAGTTCGGCGATCCGGCTGGCGGGCTGTGTTGGCAGCCGCTCGAGGATGTCACGCATGTAGGCGTAGGGGTCGAGCCCATTGAGCTTGGCCGAGTGGATCAAGCTCATGACCGCGGCGGCGCGTTTGCCCGCGCGCAGTGATCCGGCGAACAGCCAGTTCTGCCGCCCGAGTGCGATCGGTCGGATCCGGTTCTCCACCCAGTTGTTGTCGATCGGCAGATCGCCGTCGTGCAGGAAGCGCGTCAGCGCCACCCAGCGGTTGAGGCTGTAGTCGATTGCCCGGGCGGTGGCCGAGCCGTCCGGGATCTTCTGCCGCTGCAGCCGCATCCACTGGTGCAGCGCATCGGCCACGGGCCGTGATCGTCGTCGCGCGTCGAGCCTGGTCTGGCTGTCGGCGTCGGCCACCTCGCGCTCCACGTCATACAGCGCGCCGAAAAACTTCAGCGCCTGCTCGCCAACCTGGCTGCCATGGTTGACCCACAACTCGTGGAACTTGCGCCGGGCGTGCGCCATGCAGCCCACCTCGGTCACGCCTAGCTCGAAGCAGGCCTTGTAGCCGCTGAAGTAGTCGGTGACGAGCTTGCCTTGCCAGCCCGGCTTGTCGTTCGTTCCCGGCAGCCCGAGGAAGCCGCGCACATGCTGGCCGCCCCGGCTGTCGGCGAAGTCGAAGACGACAGCCTTGATCGGGTTGAACGGCGTCGTGCAGTAGCTCCACAGGTACGCGCGGTGCGTCTTACCGTGGCCGGGCTTGAGCATCGCCACCGGCGTCTCGTCAGCGTGCAGCACGGGCTGGCGCAGCAGCTCTGCCGCCAGGGCGTCCACCAGCGGCTGCAACTGCACGCCGCATTCGCCCACCCACTGCGCCAGCGTCGAGCGGGCGATCAGGTGGCCTGCGCGCTCGAAGATCGCTTCCTGACGGTACAGCGGCAGGTGGTCCAGGTACTTGGCCACCAGCACCTGGGCCAGCAGGCCCGTCGTGGGCAGGCCCTTGTCGATGACGTGCGGCGCCACCGGTGCTTGCGTGATCTTCTCGCAGCACTTGCAGACCCACTTGCCTCGGATGTGGCGCTCCACCGTGAACACGCCCGGCTGGTAGTCCAGCTTCTCGGCCACGTCCTCGCCGATGCGCTGCATCGGGGTGCCGCAGCCGCAGGTGGTGTCCTCGGGCTCGTGGCGGATCTCGCGGCGCGGCAGGTTGGCCGGCAGCTTCTCGCGCTTGGGAGCTTGCTTCTCACCGGCCGCCTTGCCTGAGGGTTGCATGCCCTCGATCTCGGCGGCTACCGCCGCCAGGTCGCCGTCCAGCGTCTCTTCCAGCAGGCTCTTCTGCTCGGCGTTGTAGGCCTCGCTCTTCGCCGCGAACTTCAGCCGCTTGAGGATCGCGTTCTCGTGCGTGAGCTTGTCGATGACCGCCTGCTTGAACGCGATCTCGGCGCGCGAGGCACGCAGTGCCTGGCGCAGTTGGTCCGGATCCAGCGTGTCGAGGTCTTCGGCGATCACGGGATGTGATCGTGCCGCACGTGGCGCATCAGAGCCATCGGCACATGCCGCAATGGACGAGCTACAGCAAGGTGATCACGCCAGCTTCGCCGATGCGCTGCCAGGGCAGGCCCAGCACCAGCGCATCGAACTGTGAGCGGCTCAGCGTCAGAGTGCCACTGACGTCCTTGGGCCAGGCGAACTTGCCGCTGTTCAATCGTCGAGCAGCCAGCCACACGCCGATGCCGTCATGCACCAGAACCTTCATGCGGTTGGCGCGTCGATTGGCGAAGAGGTAGGCATGGTGTGGCCGCGCTGCGCCGAACACCGTGACGACTCGAGCCAACGCGGCTTCGGTGCCAGAGCGCATGTCCAGCGGCTCAACCGCCATCCACACCGCCTCAACCTTGATCATGAGCGCGGATCACCGCAGCAACTCGCGCATCCAGATCGACAGATCCATAGACGCGCTTAGCGGCCAACTCAGCTTGACCGTGATGCCGCCGCGGCGCAGTTCGACCTCGATGGCGCGTTCGTCTGCCTCCCGAGGAACCACCGGCGCGACGGCCACGGGAACGAACCGCTCCGCTACAGTGACAGCACCCGCTTCGCGGGCCTGCTTGCGCCAGCCATGCACGATGTTGGCGTTGATGCCGTGCGACATCGCCACCTTGGCCACCGACGCGCCACGCGCAGCACACTCGGCCAGGATCTGCGCCTTC
Organism: uncultured Rubrivivax sp.; assembly: GCA_964423075.1. Taxonomy (GTDB): domain Bacteria; phylum Pseudomonadota; class Gammaproteobacteria; order Burkholderiales; family Burkholderiaceae_C; genus Rubrivivax. Next base: position 2,679 of record CAYREA010000419.1, read on the forward strand.
AGCTCTGCCCCATAGCGCCTGCGCTTGTGACTGTTCTCCGTTCCCATCGTGTCCAGCTATTCGTTAACTGGACAGGATCGTTACCGCCGGGCAGCCTCGGTTCAAGATGGATTCGCCGGACGCTTACGTGACACCGACCTCCCAGGCCTCAGTGTGCGGCAGAGGTTCCTTCAGGTCTTGGCGGATATGAGCGCGGCGGCGGGTTAGGGAACGGAATTCAGCCACTTGTCACACTCGGCTGGCGTGTACACGGAGCGAGCCGCAATCGTTCTCGTGCGGTCGGTCCCAGAGCGGGCCGTCTTGCTGCGCACTCCCGAAGCGCTGCGATGTGAAGCGCGGGGTGCTGGTGTGTGGCCTAACGTTCGAGTTAACCGGCCCGCGGAGGCAAGCGCCGTAAGCCCGGGCTG
>CAYREA010000420.1:0-3072 GCA_964423075.1 uncultured Rubrivivax sp.
ACGTAGATCGGCTGGCCCGGCGACAGCGCCGAGGACAGGTCCTTCAGCCAGCGCAGGCCTTCGCCGGTGGCGAACCAGCCCACCACCGTGGCCGGCAGCAGGATGATCGACGAGGCAAAGATCGGCGGGATCACGCCCGACATGTTCAGCTTCAGCGGCAGGTGCGAAGACTGGCCGCCGTAGACCTTGTTGCCCACCTGGCGCTTGGCGTAGTTCACCAGGATCTTGCGCTGGCCACGCTCGACGAACACCACCGCGAAGGTGACCGCGATCACCACCGCGATGATGAAGAGGCAGGCCAGGATGGACATGGCGCCGGTGTTCACCAGCTCGAACAGGCCGGCAATGGCGGCGGGCAACCCGGCCACGATGCCACCGAAGATCAGGATCGAGATGCCGTTACCCAGGCCGCGCTCGGTGATCTGCTCACCCAGCCACATCAGGAACATCGTGCCGGCCACCAGGCTGACCACGGTGGTGAGGCGGAAACCGAAGCCCGGCGCCAGCACGAGGCCGGCCGAGCCTTCCAGGGCCAGCGCGATGCCCAGGCTCTGGAAGATGGCCAGACCCAGCGTGCCGTAGCGCGTGTACTGCGTGATCTTGCGCTTGCCAGCCTCGCCTTCCTTCTTGATGGCCTCAAGCGAAGGCACGACGTAGGTCATCAGCTGCATGATGATCGACGCGCTGATGTACGGCATGATGCCCAGAGCGAACACGGTGAAGCGCGACAAGGCACCGCCGCTGAACATGTTGAACAGGTTCAGGATGCCGCCGCTCTGGCTGTTGAAGAGCTGCTGCAGTTGCGCAGGGTCGATCCCGGGCACCGGGATGTGTGCGCCGATGCGATAGACCACCAGGGCGAGCAGCAGAAAGACGACCCGCCTGCGCAGGTCGCCGAACTTGCCGCTCTTGGCCAGCTGGTTCGCGTTGGTTGCCACTCGCTGTATTTCCTAGGCTCAGGCGGCCGCTGCGGCCGACTTCTTGGGCAGCTTCTTGACTACAGGGGCAGCGGCAATGGCTTCCACCGTGCCGCCAGCGGCCTCGATGGCGGCTTTCGCGCCGGCCGTGGCGTCGATGCCCTTGAGCACCACCTTGCGCGACAGTTCGCCCGACTTGATGACCTTGACACCCTTGACCAGCTGGCGCACCAGGCCGGCCGCCTTCAGCGTCAGGATGTCGACTTCGGCGACGTCCAGGCCTTGCAGATCGGCCAGGGTCACCTCGCCGTTGTACTTGAGCTGGGCCGACTTGAAGCCGCGCTTGGGCAAGCGACGCTGCAGCGGCATCTGGCCGCCTTCGAAGCCCACCTTGTGGTAGCCACCGGCACGGCTCTTCTGGCCCTTGTGGCCCCGGCCGGCGGTCTTGCCCAGGCCCGAACCGATGCCACGGCCGACGCGGCGGCGGGCCTTCTTGCTGCCGTCTGCCGGCTTGATCTTGTTCAGTTCCATCACAGCACCTTCACCAGGTACGCGACCTTGTTGATCATGCCGCGCACCGCCGGCGTGTCTTCCAGGGTGCGCGTGCTGTTGACTTTGCGCAGGCCCAGGCCACGGATGGTGGCGCGGTGATCCTCGCGCGTGCCGGCCACGCTCTTGACGAGCTGGACGGTCAGGGTCTTCTTGTCGGACATCGTTGTTCTCCGGCGGCCGCTCAGTTGAAGATGTCTTCGACCGACTTGCCGCGCTTGGCCGCGATCTCGGCCGGCGTGGTGGAGCGCTTGAGCGCGTCCAGCGTGGCGCGGACCATGTTGTACGGGTTGGTCGAGCCCAGGCTCTTGGCGACGATGTCGGTGATGCCCATCACTTCGAACACCGCGCGCATCGGGCCGCCGGCGATGATGCCGTCACCGGGCTTGGCCGGGGCCATGATGACCTTGGCCGCGCCGTGTTCGCCGCGCACGTTGTGCTGGATCGAACCGTTGCGCAGGCTGACCTTGACCATGTTGCGGCGCGCCGCTTCCATGGCCTTCTGCACCGCCACCGGCACTTCCTTGGCCTTGCCCTTGCCCATGCCGATGCGGCCATCACCGTCGCCAACGACCGTCAGGGCCGCGAAGCTCAACGTGCGGCCGCCCTTGACGACCTTGGTGACGCGGTTGACCGCGATCATCTTTTCCTTCAGACCGTCTTCATTCGCTTCGGTCTGGGCGCGGGGAGTGAACTTTGCCATCTTGATTTCCTTGGAGGCTGCGCCGCTTAGAACTGCAGCCCGGCTTCGCGGGCGGCCTCGGCCAGCGCCTTGACGCGGCCGTGGTACGCAAAGCCCGAACGGTCGAACGCCACCTTGTCGACGCCGGCGGCCTTGGCCTTCTCGGCGATGCGCTTGCCGATCAACGTGGCAGCGGCGGTGTTGGCGCCCTTGCCCGCTGCACCCAGCTGCTCGCGCACTTCCTTCTCGGCCGTGGACGCGCTGGCCAGCACCTTCGAACCGTCGCCGGTGATGACGCTGGCGTAGATGTGCAGATTGGTGCGGTGCACGGCCAGGCGCGCGACCCCTTGCAGCGCAATGCGCGCACGGGTCTGGCGCGAACGGCGCAGGCGTTGTTCCTTCTTGGTGATGCTCATCGCTGCGCTCCTTACTTCTTCTTCGTCTCTTTCAACACCACGCGTTCACCCACGTAGCGGATGCCCTTGCCCTTGTAGGGCTCGGGCGGACGGAAGGCCCGCACCTCGGCGGCAAGTTGCCCCACCACCTGGCGGTCGGCGCCGGTGATGATGATTTCCGTTTGCGTCGGCGTCGTCACCTTGATGCCCGCGGGCATGTCCTTGGTGACGGGGTGCGAGAAGCCGATCTGCAGGTTCAGCTTCTGGCCCGTGGCTTGCGCCCGGAAGCCCACGCCGACCAGGCTCAGCTTCTTCTCGAAGCCCTTGCTGACGCCACCCACCATGTTGGCCACCAGGGCGCGGAAGGTGCCGCTCAGGGCATCGGCTTCGGCGCTGTCGTTGGCAGCGGTGAAGGTGATCTTGCCGGCATCGTTCTTGATCGCCACCAGCGGGTGCAGCGTGCGCTCGAGCGTGCCGTTGCTGCCCTTGACGGTGATCTTGTCGGCGCTGATGGCCACGTCCACGCCTT
>CAYREA010000421.1:0-3067 GCA_964423075.1 uncultured Rubrivivax sp.
CGCGCGTGATCAGCGTCTTCATCTGCTTGGGCGTGAGGTTCTGCGCCTCGTCGATGAGCACGAACTTGTTGAGGAAGGTGCGCCCGCGCATGAAGTTCAGGCTCTTGATCTTGATCTTGCTGCGCACCAGGTCGTTGGTGGCGGCGCGGCCCCACTCGCCGGCGGTGGCGTCGGTGCGCGCCAGCACTTCCAGGTTGTCGTCGAGCGCGCCCATCCAGGGGCCCATCTTCTCTTCCTCGTTGCCGGGCAGGAAGCCGATGTCGTCACCCACCGGCACCGTCACGCGGGTGACGATGATCTCGGTGTAGCGGCGCTCGTCCAGCACCTGGGACAGGCCCGCGGCCAGCGTCATCAGCGTCTTGCCGGTGCCGGCGGTGCCGGTGAGGGTGATGAAGTCGCAGTCCGGGTCCATCAGCAGGTTGAGCGCGAAGTTCTGCTCGCGGTTGCGCGCCGTCACGCCCCAGACGGCGTTCTTGCCGTGGGTGTAGTCGCGCAGTGTTTTCAGCACGGCGGTCTTGCCGGTGATCTCGGTGACGCGGGCGTAGAGCGCCGCGGCGCCCGCCACTTCGAGGTAGACGAACTGGTTGATCATCAGGGCCGGCACCATCGGGCCGCTGATGCGGTAGTAGGTGTAGCCGCCCTGCTGCCAGCTCTCCATGGTCTTGCCATGGCGTTCCCAGAAATCGGCCGGCAGCGGCAGCACGCCGGTGTAGAGCAGGTCGCCGTCTTCCAGCGTCTTGTCGTTGGTGTAGTCCTCGGCCGGCAGGCCCAGGGCGCGTGCCTTGACGCGCATGTTGATGTCCTTGGACACCAGCACCACGTCGCGCCCGGGCTGCGTCTCGCGCAGGCTCTGCACCACGCCCAGGATCTGGTTGTCGGCCTTGCCCTGCGGCAGGCCGGGCGGCAGCTTGAAGTCGAGGAAGGTGGTCTGGAAGAAGAGCTTGCCGCCGGCTTCGCGGTGGCCGGTCTTGGCCAGTTCGATGCCGGCGTGGGTGTCCAGCGTGCCGTCCTTGGCGGCGTGGGCGGCCAGCGCGTCGAGTTCGCGGCTGACCTGGCGCACGCTGCGCGCCACCTCGCTCATGCCCTTCTTGTGCCCGTCCAGCTCTTCCAGCGTGATCATCGGCAGGAAGACGTCGTGCTCCTCGAAGCGGAACAGCGACATCGGGTCGTGCATCAGCACGTTGGTGTCCAGCACGAAGAGCTTGGCTGGGCCGGTGCTGCGCGGCTTGCGCGGGCGCGGGCTGGGCGCAGGGCGCGGGGCCGCGGCCACGGGGGCGGCCACCGCAACGGGCTTGGGCGCCACGGGGCGGGCGACCAGGGCCGAGGTGCCGTCGTGCAGGTCCAGCGCAGCCTGGGCCGGCGCGTCGGGGGCGCGGGTCTTCAGCGAGCGTTTCTCGGCACGCGGGGCGGCCTGGGCCTCGTACTCGGCAACGTGCAGCAGGTCACCTTTTTTCGCGGGCGGCTTGGGCAGGGGCATGGTGGGCTTCAAATCAAGAAAAAAAGCCGCACAGGCTGCTGTGCGGCTTCGTTGCGGAGTGGTGCCGTGGCGGCGCGGTGCCGCACGCGGACCAGAAGATCAGGCTGGATCAAGCGGCCTTCTTCAGCGCCTTCACCGCCTTGAGCACTTCGTCCACGTGCCCGGCGACCTTGATGCCGCGCCACTCGGCGCGCATCACGCCTTCGGCGTCGATGAGGAAGGTGCTGCGCTCGATGCCCTTGACCTTCTTGCCGTACATGATCTTGTTCTTGACCACGCCGAACATGTGGCAGAGCTTCTCTTCGGTGTCGGCGATCAGCTCGAAGGGCAGCTCCAGGTTCTGCTTGAACTTCTCGTGGCTGGCCATGTTGTCGCGCGACACGCCGAAGACCACGGCGCCGGCCTTCAGGAAGTCTTTGTGCTGGTCGCGGAACTGCATCGCCTCCGTGGTGCAGCCGGGGGTGTTGTCCTTCGGGTAGAAGTACAGCACCACGGCGTGGCCAAGGTGCGACTGGGGCGTGAACTTCACGCCGCCTGTGGCCTGGGCCTCGAAATCCGGAAGGGCTTTATTGATGACAGGCGTCATGGAAGGTTTTCTCGCACTGCTCGGGTGACGGCCGGCTCTCCGCCAAGCCGGCCCAACGCCGAATTATAGGGACTCCGGCCGGCCCGCCCCGGCCAACCGGGTTCAGACCGTGGGAGTGACAAGCAGCGCGGCCAGCACACGCCGCCCTTCCGAGGCCAGCACGTTGTAGGTGCGGCAGGCCGCCGCCGTGTCCATGGTCTCCACGCCGATGCGCAACTCGATCAGCGTACGCTGCAGCGCCGGCGCCACGAACTGCAGCCGCGGCCCGCTGCCGAAGATCACCACCTCGGGCCTGAGCGCCGCGATGCGCTCGAAGTGGGCCGGCGTCAGCTCGGCGGGCAGGGTGGCTGCCCATGGCAGCACCTCGCCGCTCCAGGGCACCAGCACGCTGTGGGCGTAGGGCACGGCACCCACCCAGACGCGCCCCGGCTCCTGGCGTGCGATCACGTTGACGCCTGTGCTCGTCTCGGGCTGGAACTTCATGCCGGATAATTCTAGGTTCACCCAGCCGGAGCCCCACCGCGTGAAGCCCATCGCCAAGTCCGCCAAGCTCGCCAACGTCGGCTACGACATCCGCGGCCCCGTGCTCGACAAGGCGCGCCAGATGGAGGACGAGGGCCACAAGATCATCAAGCTGAACATCGGCAACGTGGCCGCGTTCGGGCTGATGCCGCCCGACGAGATCGTGCAGGACATGATCCGCAACCTGCACTCGGCCACCGCCGCCGGCTACACCGACAGCAAGGGCCTGTTCGCCCCGCGCAAGGCGGTGGTGCACTACACGCAGGAAAAGCACATTGCCGGCGTGACGGTGGACGACGTCTACCTGGGCAACGGCGCTTCCGAGCTGATCGCGATGAGCATGAACGCGCTGCTCGACTCGGGCGACGAGGTGCTGATCCCGGCGCCCGACTACCCCCTGCACACCGCCGTGGTGTCGCTCTCGGGTGGCACGCCGGTGCACTACCGCTGCGACGAAGGCTCGGGCTGGCTGCCCGACCTGG
>CAYREA010000422.1:0-3067 GCA_964423075.1 uncultured Rubrivivax sp.
ACGTGTTCAAGGCCGCGGGTTACCGCATCGGGCCGAGCGAGATCGAGAACTGCCTGGTCAAGCACCCGGCCGTGGCCAACGCGGCGGTGGTGCCGAAACCCGATGCCGAACGCGGCGCGCTGGTGAAGGCCTACGTGGTGCTGGCGCCGGGCCACGTGGGCGATGCGGCGCTGGTGCAGGCGCTGCAGGCCCATGTGCGCGGCCGGCTGGCGCCCTACGAATACCCGAAGGAGATCGAGTTCATCGAGGCCCTGCCGATGACCACCACCGGCAAGGTGCAGCGCCGCGTGCTGCGCCTGCGCGAAGAGGCGCTCAGCAGCCCTTCGCCGCCCACAGGTTCCTGAACGCGCCGTTCGCCAGTTCCAGCTGGCCGGCGCGGGTGCGATGCACCTCGATGCACTGGTTGCCGCGCCGGTAGCGGATGCGGTCGCCGTCCAGGCGCTCCATCACCCAGCGGCCGTCGCCGCCCATCGCGGCGGCCAGGTTCTCTTCCAGCGTCGCCTTGCGGCTGTTGGCACGCGGGTCGTCAAGGGCCGGGTTGTGCGCGCGCCAGGGGGCGGAGGCGCTGCGGGGCAGGCGCAGGTCCAGCGGTGGCGGGGCCGATGCGGAGACCTCGGCGGTCACTGCGGCGGGCGCGGGCGGTGGCAGCGGCTCCGGCGCTTCGGCCACCGGCGCCGGCTGTGTGATGGCCTGCGGCTCGCGCCGGGCGGGTGGTGGCCGGGCGGGCGCGGCGGCTGGCCTCGGTGCTGCCGCGGGCGCCGGTGGGGGCGGCAGCATCAGGCGCACCACCAGTGGCTGCCGCTCGGGCGCGGGCCCGTGCCGGTCGCGCCACACCGTCAGGCGCAAGGCCCCGCCCAGCAGGGCCGCGTGCGCCAGCAGCACCGCGGCCGCCACCCAGCGGCCACCCCTGCGGCGGCCTCGGCTGGAGCCATGGGGCACACTGGCGGCCGACGCATCAAGGGCAGGCAAATGGATCAAGTGGAATTGGGTGGCAGCGGCCTGCGGGTGAGCCGTATCGGTCTGGGCACCATGACCTTCGGCGAACAGGTGGGCGAAGAGGATAGCCACCGGATCCTTGGCGCTTCCTTGGCGCGGGGCGTGAACTTCATCGATACGGCCGAGATGTACTCGGTTCCCGCCCGGCGCGAGACCTACGGCCTGACCGAGACCATCATCGGCAACTGGTTCGCGAAGAACCCCGGCCTGCGCCAGCAGGTGGTGCTGGCCAGCAAGGTGGCCGGTCCGGTGCGCAACGGCATGGAGTGGGTGCGCAACGGGGCGCCCGATTTGCGTCCCCAGGACATCCGCCAGGCCTGCGACGACAGCCTGAGGCGCCTGCAGACCGATGTGATCGACCTCTACCAGATCCACTGGCCCAACCGCAACGTGCCGTCGTTCGGCGCGGTGTACTTCGACCCCGCGAAGGAACGGCCGCAGAGCTCGGTGCACGAGCAGCTCGAAGCACTGGCCGGGCTGGTGAAGGCGGGCAAGGTGCGCCATCTCGGGCTGTCGAACGAAACGCCCTGGGGCGTGGCCGAGTTCGTGCGCCTGGCCGATCAGCACGGCTTGCCGCGCATCGTCAGCGTGCAGAACCCGTACAACCTGGTGAACCGCGTGGTCGACAACGGGCTGGACGAGGTGCTGTACCGCAGCGGCGTGGGCCTGCTGGCCTATTCGCCGCTGGCCTTCGGTTCGCTGACGGGCAAGTACGACCAGACCGGTTTCGATGCCGACCACCCCGAGCTCGGCCGCATCGCTCGCTTCGCCGCCTTTCGCAGCCAACGCTGGGGCCGCGAGGACACGCTGGCTGCCGCACGCGAATACAACGCGCTGGCCCGTGCCCACGGCCTGACGCCGGCGCAGATGGCGCTGGCTTTCTGTTACGGCAACTGGCGCGTGGCGAGTACGCTGATCGGCGTGACCTCCATCGAGCAACTCGACCAGAACCTGGCCGCCTGGGGAACGACGCTCTCACCCGAACTGCTGGCTGCCATCGACGCCATCCGCTGGCGCCGGCGCGACCCGGCGCAGTGACAATCCGGCCCAGGCCCTTTTCGACCCCGAACCAACCCCTTCATGTCCAACCTCATCGTCCACGGCGGCACGCCGCTTACCGGCCGCATCGTGCCTTCGGCCAACAAGAACGCGGTGCTGCCCATCCTGTGCGCCACGCTGCTGACGCGCGAGCCGGTGCGCCTGCTCGGCATTCCCGAGATCACCGACGTGCGCAAGATCCTGGACATTTACCGCATGCTCGGCAGCGAGGTGCAGGTGGACTACGCCACCGGCGTGCTGGAGGTCTGCCACCGCGACACCCTCTTCGACCCGCAGCGCCACCACCTGCCCGAGGAGATGCGCTCCAGCGTGATGCTGGTGCCGCCGCTCCTGGCGCGCTTTGGCGTGGCGCGCATCGAGAACGACGTGCAGGGCTGCACCCTGGGCGTGCGCGAGATCGACCCGCACGTGGAAGTGATGGAACGTTTCGGCTGCAGCGTGGAGCGCAGCCGCGAACACCTGCTGATCCAGGCCGACGGCGGCCTGAAGGCCAATCACCACTGGCTGGACTATGCCTCGGTCACGACGACCGAGAACTTCGTGCTCTGCGCCGCCCTGGCCCATGGCACCAGCACGCTGATGAACGCCGCCAGCGAGCCGCACGTGCAGGAGTTCTGCCACTTCATGACGCTGCTGGGCGCGCAGATCGAAGGCATCGGCACCAGCAAGCTCACGGTGCACGGCGTGGCGGCGCTGGCCGGGGGTGAGTTCCGCTTTGCCGAAGACTTCCACGAGGCCGTCACTTTCATGGCCCTGGGTGCCATCACCGGCGGTTGCATCACGGTGAAGAACTCAGCTCCCGAGCAGTTTCCGCTGATCGACCGCACCTTCGCCAAGTTCGGCGTGCAGGTGGTGCACGAAGGCGGCTGGAGCCACACCGTGGTGGACGGCCCGCTGCGTGTGAAGGAACCCTTCACGAAGAACATCCTGCAGAAGATCGAGGCCGCGCCCTGGCCTTACCTGCCGGTGGACCTGCTGCCCATCTTCGTGGCCCTGGGCGTGAGGGCGCAGG
>CAYREA010000423.1:0-3061 GCA_964423075.1 uncultured Rubrivivax sp.
GCCGCGGCCACGATGGCCGGGTCGGTGATCTCCACGCCGTGGTGCACCTCGTACTTCTCCTGCAGGCCGCGCAGGATGGCCACGGTGGCTTCCACGCTGGGCTCGTCGACCAGCACCTTCTGGAAGCGGCGCTCCAGCGCCGCGTCCTTCTCGACGTACTTGCGGTATTCGTTGAGCGTGGTGGCGCCGATGCAGTGCAGCTCGCCGCGCGCCAGCGCAGGCTTGAGCATGTTGCCGGCGTCGATGGCGCCTTCGGCCTTGCCCGCGCCCACCATGGTGTGCAGCTCGTCGATGAAGAGAATGATCCGGCCCTCGTCGGCCGCCACCTCCTTCAGCACGGCTTTCAGGCGTTCCTCGAATTCACCGCGGAACTTGGCGCCGGCCAGCAGGCCCGCCATGTCCAGCACCAGCACGCGCTTGTCCTTCAGGCTGTCGGGCACCTCGCCGTTGATGATGCGCTGGGCCAGGCCTTCGACGATGGCGGTCTTGCCCACGCCGGGCTCGCCGATCAGCACCGGATTGTTCTTGCTGCGCCGCTGCAGCACCTGGATCGCGCGCCGAATTTCATCGTCGCGGCCGATCACAGGGTCGAGCTTGCCCTGGCGCGCGCGTTCGGTGAGGTCCAGCGTGTACTTCTTCAGTGCCTCGCGCTGGCCTTCGGCGTCTGCCGAGTCGACCTTCTGGCCGCCGCGCACGGCCGTGATGGCGGCTTCCAGCGCCTTGCGCGTGAGGCCGTGGCCGCGCACCACGCCGCCCAGGTCGGTCTTGGAATCAGCCAGGGCCAGCAGGAACATCTCGCTGGCGATGAACTGGTCGCCACGCTTGCCGGCTTCCTTGTCGGCAGCCTGCAGCAGCGTCACCAGGTCGCGGCCGGGCTGCACGGGCTGGCCGCTGCCTTGCACGGACGGCAGGGCGCGGATGGCTGTTTCCATCGCCGTGGCCAGCGCAGCGCTGTTGGCGCCCGCACGGTCCAGCAGGGCCTTGGGGCCGTCGGGCTGGGCCAGCATGGCGGCCAGCAGGTGGGCCGGCTCGATGTACGGGTTGTCACGGGCCACCGCGGCGCTGCTGGCGTCCTGGAAGGCCTGCTGGAAGGCGGTGGTGAGTTTTTCGAAGCGCATGGAAGAACCTCCGGTTGCTGCGGACATGAGGCACCCGGCCCTGGTTTTCAAGCCGGCGGCGGCGCGCCGGCTTGCGCGCGATCAAGCGTCGGCCAGCCGCCGCGCCAGTTCGGCCCGCTGCACCTTGCCCAGCGCCGTCTTCGGCAGCGCGGCCACCTGCACCACGCGCCGCGGCTGCTTGTAGCGCGCCAGCCGGCCGGCCAGCGCCGCCAGCAGGGCCGCCGCGTCCAGCGCCTGGCCCTCGCGGGCCACCACGGCCAGCACCGGCACCTCGCCCCAGGTGGCGTCGGGCAGGCCTACCACGGCGCATTCAGCCACGGCGGGGTGCTCGGCCACCAGGGCCTCGATCTCGGCCGGGTGGATGTTCTCGCCGCCCGAGATGATGAGTTCCTTGCTGCGGCCCACCACTTCGTAGAACCTGTCGGCATGCAACACCGCCAGGTCGCCGGTGTGGAACCAGCCTTCGGCGTCGAAGGAAGGCTCGGCGCTGCGGTGGTAGCCGCGCATCAGGTTCGGTGCTTTCAGCAGGATCTCGCCGCCTTCGCCCAGCCTGACGTGCACGCCCAGCGCCGGGCGGCCGACCATGCCCACGTGGGCCAGCGCCTCCTCGGGCTTGAGCACGATGGACACCGGCCCCGTCTCGGTGGCGCCGTAGACCTGCGCCACCGGCACGCCGCGTGCGTGGAAGGCCTCGATCAACGCACGCGGCACGATCTGCGAGCCGCTGTTGACGAAGGCCAGGCTGGACAGATCGGCCACCGCCCAGCGCGGGTGCTCGATCAGCGCCTTCATCACCGCCGGCACCAGCAGCGTGGTGGTGGGCCGCCACTGCTCGACGGCATCGAACCAGGCGCCCGGCTCGAAACGCGGCAGCAACGAGACCCGGGCGCCCACCGCCAGCGCCGGCAGCGTCTGGATGCACAGGCCGCCGACGTGGAACAGCGGCAGCACGCTCAGCACCCGCGTCGCGGCCGTGAAGCCCTGCGCCGCCACGGCCGCCAGCGCATTGGCCTGCAGGCCCGCGCCGGTGTGCATGGCGCCCTTGGGCTGGCCGGTGGTGCCCGAGGTGTAGACGAGCAGCAGGTCGCCGTCTTCCACACCCGCGGCCGGGCCCGGTGCCAGCCGCGTGCGGCGCAGCGTCTCTTCGGCCAGGGTCTGCACTTCGGGCGTGCCCATCAGGTGGCCGGCGCCGGCGTGTTCGACGATGCGCGCCAGTTCGGCCGCGGTGAGGCGCCAGTTCAGCGGCAGCAGCACCGCCCCGAGCCGTTCGCACGCCACCAGCGTGGCGATCATGTCCCAGCTGTTATGGCCCAGCCAGGCGACGATGGCGCCGCGCTGCACGCCTTCGGCGCGCAGGTGCGCCACGGCGGCGGCAGCCAGCGGCTCGGGAACGAGGTGCTCAAACATAGCAACGGCGCACAGCCACGCGACCCAGCTTCCCGCCACGGAACCGGCTCTGCCGGGCCGTTGGCGGACGGCCCCCTTGGGGGGTAGCGAGCGAAAGCGAGCTTGGGGGCTCCATTCATTCGATCTCTTCGTCGCGTTCGCCGGCTTCGTACAGGCACTCGCGGCCGAGGCGGTCAACGCAGAGTTCGGCCGTCCACGGCAGCATCAGGCTGCCGCAGCGAGCATCGCGGTACAGCCGCTCCAGCGGCAGGCTCTTCAGCATGCTCTGCCCGCCGCAGGTGCGGATGGCCAGCGCCGCCATCGCCTGCGCGTTTTCCATGATCGTGTAGTGCGCGGCATAGAGGCGCATGCGGGTGTCCTTGTCGGGGTCGACCACCGCATCGCGCGCGTTCTGCAGGAACAGCGCCCGTGTCTGCTCCAGCTTCATGCGCATCTCGGCCACCGCGATCTGCTTGGTGGGGTACATGCGGCGCAACACCTTCGGCATGCCCGGCACCTCGGCGCGCAGGTAGGCCACGGTGAAGTCGTAGGCGGCC
>CAYREA010000424.1:0-3044 GCA_964423075.1 uncultured Rubrivivax sp.
GGTGCCGCGCTGCTGCACGGCCTGCGCGCGCAGGGCCTGGCGGGCGATCACTCGGCGCTGAACGTCTTCGCGTCGCCGCGCCGGCTGGCGGCGCGCGTCAGCCACGTGCTGGCCGTGGCGCACGACAGGGCGGTGTCGCAGAAGCTGATGCCGGTGGCCGTCGGTCTGGACGCGAACGGCCAGGCGACGCCCGCGCTGCTGAAGAAGCTGGCCGCGCTCGGTGCCGACCCCGCCGTCGTGCCGACGCTCAAGCGCCAGCCCGACGGCAAGGCCGAGGCGCTGTTCTTCGAGAGCCTGGTGCCCGGCGCGACGCTCGCCGCCGGCCTCCAGGCCGCACTCGACGACGCGGTCGCCGGCCTGCCGATCCCGAAGGTGATGAGCTACCAGCTCGCCGACGGCTGGACGAGCGTGAACTTCGTGCGCCCCGCGCATGGCCTGGTGGCGCTGCACGGCGCCGACGTGGTGCCGGTGCAGGCGCTCGGGCTCGCCGCCGGCCGCCAGACCCGCGGCCACCGCTTCGAGGCCGCGGTCGACCCCGTGATGCTGCTCGACGCCGACCACTACGAGCGCCAGCTCGCGGAGCAGGGTGCCGTCATCGCCGGCTTCGCCGAACGGCGCGCCGAGATCGTGCGCCAGCTGGCCGCCGCCGCCGCGGCGCAGGGCGGCCGGCCGGTCGACGACGACGCGCTGCTCGACGAGGTGACCGCGCTCGTCGAACGCCCGAACGTGCTGGTCTGCCGCTTCGAGCCCGAGTTCCTGGCCGTGCCGCAGGAGTGCCTGATCCTGACGATGAAGGCGAACCAGAAGTACTTCCCGCTGCTCGACGACGAGGGCCGGCTGACGAACCGCTTCCTCGTCGTCAGCAACATCCGCCCGGCCGATGCGGGCCGCGTCGTGCAGGGCAACGAGCGCGTCGTGCGCCCGCGCCTGGCCGACGCCAAGTTCTTCTTCGACCAGGACCGCAAGAAGACGCTGGCTTCGCGCGTGCCGCAGCTCGACAAGGTGGTCTACCACGGCAAGCTGGGCAGCCTGGGCGAGCGGATGGCCCGCGTGCGCGCCATCGCCAAGTCCATCGCGCAGCAGATCGGCGGCCCGGCCCTGGCCGAGCAGGCCGACCGCGCCGCGCTGCTGGCCAAGGCCGACCTGCTCACCGACATGGTGGGCGAGTTCCCCGAACTGCAGGGCGTGATGGGCGGCTACTACGCCCGCCACGACGGTGAGACCGAAGCCGTGGCCCTGGCCGTCGAAGACCACTACCGCCCACGCTTTGCCGGCGACGAACTGCCGCGTGGCGATGTCGCCGTGGCCGTCGCGTTGGCCGACAAGCTGGAAACGCTCACCGGCCTGTTCGCCATCGGCCAGCTGCCCACCGGCGACAAGGACCCCTTCGCGCTGCGCCGCCACACTTTAGGCGTGATGCGCATGCTGGTGGAGCGCGGCCTGGCGCTGTCGCTGCCCGATCTGGTGGCGCAGGCGCTGGCCCTGTTCCCCATGGCCGCGGCCGACACGCGCGAGACCCTGCTCGCCTTCCTCTTCGAACGCCTCACCGGCTACCTGCGCGAACGCGGCTGGAGCGCGCGCGACGTGGAGGCGGTGATCGCCGTGCGCCCGCCCTGGGCAGAGATGAACGCCCGCCTGGCCGCCGTGCGCGCCTTTGCCGCCTTGCCCGAGGCCGAGCCGCTGGCCGCGGCCAACAAGCGTGTGGGCAACATCCTGAAGAAGAGCGAAGAGGCCGCGGGCACGCTCGACGCCGCCTTGCTGAAGGAGCCCGCCGAAGCCGCCCTGGCCGCCGCGCTGAACGCGGTCGCGCCGGTGGCCGAGGCCGCCTTCGCCCGCGGCGACTACACCGCGTCGCTGCAAGCCCTGGCGGCGCTGAAGACGCCGGTCGACGCCTTCTTCGACGCCGTGATGGTCAACGCCGAAGACCCCGCCCTGCGCCGCAACCGCCTGGCCCTGTTGTCTGCGCTGCACACCGCGATGAACCGCGTGGCTGACCTTTCGCGCCTGGCGACGTAAGCTCGGGTTCCATGCACGCCAGCAAGCTCGTCATCCTCGGCCGCGACGGCATCCTCAACGAGTTCAGGGAAGGCCACGTCACCGCGCCCGAGGAATGGCAGCCGGTGGACGGCGCGCTGGAGGCCGTGGCCCGCATCAACCACGCCGGCTGGCACGTGGTGGTGGCGACCAACCAGAGCGGCATCGGCCGCGGCATGATCGACATGTCGGCCGTCAACGCGGTGCATGCGCGCATGCACCAGATGCTGCAGGCGCAGGGCGGGCGCATCGACGCCGTGTTCTTCTGCCCGCACACGCCCGAAGACCAGTGTGACTGCCGCAAGCCCAAACCCGGCCTGCTGCTCGACGTGCTCTACCGCTACGGCGCGAGCGCGCCCGACGTGCCCGTGGTGGGCGACACGCTGCGCGAC
This sequence comes from uncultured Rubrivivax sp., assembly GCA_964423075.1. GTDB lineage: Bacteria > Pseudomonadota > Gammaproteobacteria > Burkholderiales > Burkholderiaceae_C > Rubrivivax. Next base: position 2,427 of record CAYREA010000424.1, read on the forward strand.
CTGCAGGCCGCCGCCGCCGCCGGCTGCGAGCCGCACCTGGTGCTGAGCGGCCGCGCCCGCGGTCTTTCCGGCGACGCGCTGCAGCAGCTGCTGGCCCAGGTGCCCAGCTCCCAGGTGCACGACAGCCTGGCCGCCTTCGCCGAATTCCTGCTGCAACGCGACCACGTGGCCGATTCGGCCAGCGGAGGACTTTCCTGATGCATCCCGTGTGGGCCCTGCGCTCGCTGCTCTTCGTGCTGTGGATGGCGATCACGGTGATCCCGTGGGGCCTGGCGATGCTGCTGCTGTCGATCTTCATCCGCGGCCAGCGCCTGTACTGGCCCACCATGTTCTGGCTGAAGATCGCCATCTGGGGCTGCAAGGTGATCGCCGGCGTGAAGTACCGCGTGCACGGCCTGGAGCACCTGCCCACGCGCGCCGAAGCCACGCAGGCCGTGGTGCTGGCGGCCAAGCACCAGAGCACCTGGGAGACCTTCGCCATCCCCACCTTCATGCCGCACCCGCTGGCCTACGTGTTCAAGCGCGAGCTGCTGTACGTGCCCTTTTTCGGCTGGGCCATGGGCCGGCTGGACATGATCCACATCGACCGCAGCAAACGCGCCGAGGCCTGGAACAAGG
>CAYREA010000425.1:0-3040 GCA_964423075.1 uncultured Rubrivivax sp.
TCGCCGAGGAAGCGCGCCAGATCATGGCGCAGCTGGGCATCCGCAAGTTCGACGAACTCATCGGCCGCGCCGAACTGCTCGACACCAAGAAGGGCATCGAACACTGGAAGGCACGCGGCCTGGACTTCAGCAAGGTGTTCCACCAGCCCGTGGTGCCGGCCGGCGTGCCGCGCTTCCAGTGCGAGGAGCAGGACCATCGCCTGGCCAAGGCGCTGGACGTCAAGCTCATCGAGCGCTGCCGCCCCGCCATCGAGCGCGGCGAGAAGGTGCACTTCATGGAGGACGCGCGCAACCTCAACCGCAGCGTCGGCGCCATGCTGTCAGGCGAGCTCATCCGCCACCGCCCCGAAGGCCTGCCCGACCACACGATCTTCGTGCAGATGGAAGGCACCGGCGGCCAGAGCTTCGGTGCGTTCCTGGCCAGCGGCATCACGCTTTACCTGATCGGCGACGCCAACGACTACACCGGCAAGGGCATGTCGGGTGGCCGCGTCGTCGTTAGGCCGAGCATCGAGTTCCGCGGCGACGCCACCAAGAACATCATCATCGGCAACACGGCGCTGTACGGCGCCACCAGCGGCGAGGCCTTCTTCCGCGGCGTGGCCGGCGAGCGCTTCGCGGTGCGGCTGTCGGGCGCCAGCGCGGTGGTGGAAGGCACGGGCGACCACGGCTGCGAGTACATGACCGGCGGCACCGTCGTCGTGCTGGGCAAGACGGGCCGCAACTTCGCCGCGGGCATGAGCGGCGGCGTGGCCTATGTCTATGACGAGGACGGTCACTTCGCCAAGCGCTGCAACACCAGCATGGTGGCACTGGAGAAGGTGGTGTCGCGCGACGAGCAGACCGGGCCTGCCGTCGGCCTGCACCGCGAGACACCCGACGAGGCCCTGCTGAAGGAACTGGTGGAAGACCACCACCGCTGGACCGGCAGCCTGCGTGCACGCGAGCTGCTGGACGCCTGGGGCGAAGCGCGCGGCAAGTTCGTGAAGGTGTTCCCGCACGAATACAAGCGCGTGCTGGCCGCGCGCGCGGCCAAGGCCGAGGCGGCTTCGGCCACCAGCAAGGCACAGGCATCGGCCGCTGTGGTCGCCGGCAAGTAACTCAAGAAAAGCACGGGGTAGCGCCGATATGGGCAAGGTCACTGGTTTCCTGGAGTACGAACGCCTCGAAGAGGGCTACGAGCCGGTCGAGGCGCGGCTGAAGACCTGGAAGGAGTTCGTCATCACCCTGGCCGAGGACAAGGCCAAGGTGCAGGGCGCGCGCTGCATGGACTGCGGCACGCCCTTCTGCAACAGCGGCTGCCCGGTCAACAACATCATCCCGGACTTCAACGACTTGGTCTTCCAGGGCGACTGGAAGAACGCGATCGACGTGCTGCACCAGACCAACAACTTCCCCGAGTTCACCGGTCGCGTCTGCCCGGCGCCCTGCGAGGCGGCGTGCACGCTCAACGTCAACGACGACCCGGTGGGCATCAAGAGCATCGAACACGCCATCATCGACCGGGCGTGGGCCGAAGGCTGGGTCAGGCCGCAGCCGCCGGCCTTCAAGACCGGCAAGAAGGTGGCCGTGGTCGGCAGCGGCCCCGCCGGTTTGGCCGCGGCGCAGCAGCTGGCGCGCGCCGGCCACGACGTGACGCTGTTCGAGAAGAACAGCCGCATCGGCGGGCTGCTGCGCTATGGCATCCCCGACTTCAAGATGGAGAAGACGCACATCGACCGCCGCGTCGAACAGATGAAGGCCGAAGGCGTGGTCTTCCGCACCGGCGTGCTGGTGGGCAGGATGCCGGAGGGCACCAAGGTCACCAACGACGCCAAGGAAACGGTCAGCGCCGAGCAGCTCAAGGCCGAGTTCGACGCCGTGCTGCTGACCGGCGGCTCCGAGACCAGCCGCGACCTGCCCGTGCCCGGCCGTGAACTCGACGGCATCCACTTCGCGATGGAGTTCCTGCCGCAGCAGAACAAGGTGGTCGCGGGTGACAAGCTCAAGGGCCAGATCAAGGCCACCGGCAAACACGTCATCGTCATCGGCGGCGGCGACACCGGCAGCGACTGCGTGGGCACGAGCAACCGCCACGGCGCGGCCAGCGTCACGCAGTTCGAGCTGATGCCGATGCCGCCCGAAGAAGAAGACCGCCCGCTCACCTGGCCCTACTGGCCGTACAAGCTACGCACCAGTTCCAGCCACGAAGAAGGCTGCGAGCGCGAGTTCGCCATCGCCACCAAGGAACTGGTGGGCGCCAAGGGCAAGGTCACGGCGCTGAAGACCGTGCGCGTGCAGTGGCAGGGCGGCAAGATGGTCGAGGTGCCCGGCAGCGAGCAGGAATACAAGGCCGACCTGGTGCTGCTGGCGATGGGTTTCACGGCTCCCGTGGCCACGGTGCTGGAGGCTTTTGGCGTCGAACGCGACAACCGCGGCAATGCCAAGGCCACCACCGAAGCCGCTGGCGGCTACCGCACCAACGTCGACAAGGTCTTCGCCGCCGGTGACATGCGGCGCGGCCAAAGCCTGGTGGTGTGGGCCATCCGCGAAGGCCGCCAGGCAGCTCGCGCGGTGGACGAATACCTGCTGGGTGCGAGCACGCTTCCGCGCTGAGCGCAAGCGTCGTCGGGGGGAAGCCGGTCATGCCGCGCACCACGGAACCATTTTCCGCTGCATGACACAATAGGTGCTTCCAGGCACAGGCTGTACGGGCGGTCACACCCCCCGGCCCGGCAACCTTGTTGATCGACGACCCCTTCATCGAGATTGATCACGTCACGTTCGGCTACGACAGCACCCGGACGATCCTCAACGACGTATCGCTCAAGTTCCCCCGCGGCAAGGTAACCGCCATTCTTGGTGGCTCGGGCTGCGGCAAGACCACGCTCATGCGCCTGGTCGGCGGCGTGCACCGGCCCGACAAGGGCCGTGTCATCTTCGACGGCGAAGTGGTCAACACACGCGACCGTGAACAGCTCTATCGCCTGCGCCGCCGCCTGGGCATGCTGTTCCAGTTCGGCGCGCTGTTCACCGACCTTTCGGTGTTCGACAACGTGGC
>CAYREA010000426.1:0-3005 GCA_964423075.1 uncultured Rubrivivax sp.
TCCACGCCCAGGTCGGCGAAGTGCTTCACCTCGTCCATCACCGCAGCCACGTGCAGCAGCGCCTTGCTGGGGATGCAGCCCACGTTCAGGCACACGCCGCCGAGCGTTGAATAACGCTCCACCAGCACGGTCTTCAGACCCAGATCGGCAGCGCGGAAGGCGGCGGAATAACCACCGGGCCCGGCGCCCAGCACCAGCATGTCGCATTCGAGGTCGGCGCCGCCGGCGTAGCTGGCGGCGGTCGGCGCGGCCGCGGGCGCTGCGGCCGGTGCGGCCACCGGAGCCGGCTTGGCGGTGGCCGGTGCGGCGGCGGCCGCACCGGTCTCCAGCGACAGCAGCACCGTGCCCTGGTTGACCTTGTCGCCAACCTTGATCTTGATCTCCTTCACCACGCCGGCGGCCGACGAAGGAATCTCCATCGAGGCCTTGTCGCTCTCGACGGTGATCAGGCTCTGCTCGGCCTTGATGCTGTCACCGGGCTTGACCAGCACCTCGATGACGGCCACGTCCTTGAAATCGCCGATGTCCGGCACGCTGATGTCGATGGTGGCCATGTCTCTAGCTTTGTTTCTTGAGTTTGAAGGTGTGGACCCGCACGGGCCCGGCCGAACTGGTGTCGAACTCGCAGCCCGCGGCCACGCCGGCCTCGGCCACGTCGCGCGCGGTCTTGGCCTTGCCCCAGGCCGCGTGCATCGCGCCGAGAGCGAAGCGCCGGCCCGAGCCGATGGCCCAGAAGCGCTCGAACTCGAACACCTCGCGGTAGCTCTCGACGCCGAAGATGCCGTTCACGTTGGCGATCAGGATCGAGAACTGGCTGCTCTCGTAGGGGTCGCTGTCGTGTTCCTTGGTGTTGAGGAAGAAGCGGTCCTTGAGCTTGGGATGCAGTCGCACGAAGGTCTCGAACAGCGCGTCGCGGCTGTGCAACTGCAGCTCTTCGGGCGGCAGTGAAGCCAGCGCGCCGCGCAGCACCGGCATGTGCGCGGTGCTGCCCACGGCGCCGATGATGCTGTCGGCCACGCTGAACATCTTGTCGTTAGCCTCGTAGCCCGGCGGCAGGCGGGTCTCGCCGAAGGTGACGAGGCTGTCCGACGCGATGGCCAGGGTGGCACCCTTGCGGGCGACGACGACGGTGCTCAAAGCAGGACTCGGCGGAAGTCCGCCAGCACCCCACCGAGGTAGGCATTGAAGCGTGCAGCGGCCGCCCCATCGATGACGCGGTGGTCGTAGGACAGCGACAGCGGCAGGATCAGGCGCGGCACGAAGGCCGTGCCGTCCCACACCGGCTTCATCGCACCCTTGGACAAGCCGAGGATGGCCACTTCAGGCGCGTTGATGATGGGCGTGAAATGCGTGCCGCCGATGCCGCCCAGGCTGCTGATGCTCATGCAGCCGCCGCTCATGTCGGCCGGGCCCATCTTGCCGTCGCGCGCCTTCTTGGCCAGCTCGCTCATCTCCTGGCTGATCTGCAGCACGCCCTTCTTGTCGGCGTCCTTCAATACCGGCACCACCAGCCCGTTGGGCGTGTCGGCCGCGAAGCCGATGTGGAAGTACTGCTTGTAGACCAGCGCATCGCCGTCCAGGCTGGCGTTGAAGTCGGGGAACTTCTTCAGCGCCGAGACCACGGCCTTGATGACGAAGGCCAGCATCGTGACCTTGATGCCGCTCTTCTCGTTTTCCTTGTTGAGCTGCACGCGGAAGGCTTCCAGCTCGGTGATGTCGGCGTCGTCGTTGTTGGTGACGTGCGGGATCAGCACCCAGTTGCGGTGCAGGTTGGCGCCGCTGATCTTCTTGATGCGCGACAGGTCCTTGCGCTCGATGGGGCCGAACTTGGCGAAGTCGACCTGCGGCCAGGCCAGCAGGCCCGGGATGCCGCCGCCGGCGGCTGCGCCCGCGGCAGGCGCCTTGGCCTTCTGCGCCTGGGTCTGCGTGGCGCCGGCCATCACGGCCTTGACGAAGCCCTGCACGTCGTCCTGCGTGATGCGGCCCTTGGGGCCCGAGCCCTTCACTTCGGCCAACGGCACACCCAGTTCCCGCGCCAGGCGGCGGATGGAGGGTGAGGCATGCGGCAGCACGCCCTTGGCGGCGGTGGGGTCGTGTGCCGGCAGCGCGGCGGCGGGCGCCGCTGCGGCCGGTGCGGATGCCGCAGCCGGTGCGGGGGCACTGGCGGCTGCGGCCGGAGCCGCTGCTGCAGGCGCCGCGCCGACGGCCTGCACGATGGCGATCTTGCTGCCCTTGGCGACCTTGTCGCCCACCTTCACCAGCAGCTGGCTCACCACGCCGGCGTGCGAGGACGGGATCTCCATCGAGGCCTTGTCGCTCTCGACCGTGATCAGGCTCTGCTCCACCTTGACCGTGTCGCCGGGCTTGACGAAGACCTCGATCACGGCCACTTCGTCGAAGTCGCCGATGTCGGGCACCAGCACGTCCACCGGGCCGGCGGCTGCCGCTGCGACTGCGGGCGCTGCGGCCACCGGCGCAGGCGCCGGTGCGGCAGCGCTAGCCGGCGGCGGCGCGGGTGCGGCTGCAGCCGCCGCGCCGCCCGCGGCCTCCAGCATCAGCACCAGCACGCCCTCGCTGACCTTGTCGCCCAGCTTGACCTTGATCTCCTTCACCACGCCGGCATGCGACGACGGAATCTCCATCGACGCCTTGTCCGACTCCACGGTCAGCAGGCTCTGGTCCACGGCGACCTTGTCGCCGGGCTTGACCATCACCTCGATCACTTCCACGTCCTTGAAGTCGCCGATATCCGGCACCTTGACCTCGACCAACGCCATGAACTGTCTCCGTCTCTTATGTGAGTTATGCGTACAGCGGGTTGATCCGGTCTGCCGCGATGCCGTACTTCTTGATCGCCTCGGCCACCTTGGCCGCCGGCACCGTGCCTTCGTCGGCCAGCGTCTTCAGCGCGGCCACCACGATGTAGTGGCGGTTCACCTCGAAGTGCTCTCGCAGCTTGCTGCGGAAGTCGCTGCGGCCGAAGCCGTCGGTGCCCAGCACCTTGT
>CAYREA010000427.1:0-2955 GCA_964423075.1 uncultured Rubrivivax sp.
CCACGCCGATGCGGCCCTTGCGGTGGATGTGGCCCGGCATGATGCCGATCTTGATCTCTTCCGGGGTGATGAGGCCCGGGCAGTTGGGGCCCAGCAGCAAGGTCTTCTTGCCGCCCTGGGCTTCCTTGACCTTCATCTTGTTGCGCACCAGCAGCATGTCCTTCACGGGGATGCCTTCGGTGATGCAGATGACGAGATCCAGGTCGGCTTCCACCGCTTCCCAGATGGCGTCGGCCGCGCCGGCGGGCGGCACGTAGATCACGCTGACATTGGCGCCGGTGGCCTCCTTCGCGGCCTTCACGCTGGCCAGGATGGGGATGCCTTCGAAGCTCTCGCCCGCCTTCTTGGGGTTCACGCCGGCGACAAAACAGTTCTTGCCGTTGGCGTAAGCCTGGCAACCCTTGGTGTGGAACTGGCCGGTCTTGCCGGTGATGCCCTGCGTGATGACGCGGCTGTCCTTGTTGATGAAGATGCTCATGGCAGGGTCCCTTTACTTGACGGCCGCGACGATGGCGGTGGCGGCTTCGGCCATGGTGTTGGCCGCGATGATGGGCAGGCCGCTCTCGGCCAGCATCTTCTTGCCCAGGTCCTCGTTGGTGCCCTTCATGCGCACCACTAGCGGCACGCTCAGGTTCACGGCCTTGCAGGCGGTGATCACGCCTTCGGCGATGGTGTCGCACTTCATGATGCCGCCGAAGATGTTGACCAGGATGCCCTTGACGCTCTTGTTCTTGAGCATGATCTTGAAGGCCTCGGTCACCTTCTCGGCGGTGGCACCGCCACCGACGTCCAGGAAGTTGGCGGGCTCGCCGCCGAACAGCTTGATGGTGTCCATGGTGGCCATCGCCAGGCCGGCGCCGTTGACCAGGCAGCCGATGTTGCCGTCCAGGCTGATGTAGGCCAGGTCGAACTTGCTGGCCTCCACTTCCGCCGGATCCTCTTCATCGAGGTCGCGGTAGGCCACGATCTCGGGGTGGCGGAACAGCGCGTTGGCGTCGAAGTTGAACTTGGCGTCCAGCGCGACCAGCTTGCCCTTGCTGTCGCGGTTGAGCGGGTTGATCTCCACCAGCGAGGCGTCGGTGTCCATGTAGCAGGTGTAGAGCTTCTGGAACAGCTCGATGGCCTGCGCCGTGCTGTCGGCCGGCAGGCCGATCGAATCAGCGATCTTCTTCGCCTGCTCGGCGCCGAGGCCCTTCAGCGGGTCGATGAACTCGGTGATGATCTTCTCGGGCGTGCTGTGCGCCACGTGCTCGATGTCCATGCCGCCTTCGGACGAGGCGATGAACGCGACCTTCTGCGTTGCACGGTCGGTGACCAGGGAGACGTAGTACTCCTTCTGGATGTCCGCACCTTCCTCGATGTAGAGGCGCCGCACCTTCTGGCCTTCGGGGCCGGTCTGGTGGGTCTTGAGCTGCATGCCCAGGATCTGCGTGGCCAGGGTCTCGAGCTCGGCCATCGAGCGCGCCAGTTTCACGCCACCGCCCTTGCCGCGGCCGCCGGCGTGGATCTGCGCCTTCACCACCCAGACGCTGCCACCGAGCTTCTGTGCCGCTTCCTGCGCCTCGCGCACGGTGAACGCGGGATAACCGCGCGGCACCGGCACGCCGTGGGCGCGCAGCAGCTCCTTGCCTTGGTATTCATGGATCTTCATCGGGGTCCTCGTTCGCTCGGGGTCAGTCGGTGGAAGTCAGGGCGCGCGGGCCGGGCGGTACCAGCGCGGGTAGAACTGCTGCACGGCCGGGCCGTTGCTGCGCAACGCGTGGCAGCGGTCCAGCTGGAAGGGTTTGTCGGCGCCATCGGCCTGGCCCCGGGTGTCGATCACTTCGCCGGCGAAGGCCTGCACCACGGCCGTGGGCAGCACCTGGGCCATTTCGGTGATGTGTGTGCACCCGTGCACGCCGCCCAGGCGTTCGCGCAGGGTCTTGTGGAAACCCTGCAGCAGGTTCAGGCCGACCATGGCCGAGTAGGCGTCACCGTGATTGCCGCAGATGCCCGGGTAGGGCATCCAGCGGGTTTCGGAGCCGGCTTCCAGCACATTGAGCTGGCGGTCGACCACCAGGCGCAGCAGCATCTCGTGGATCGGCGTGCCGGGCTGGCGCGGGCCGTCCGACATCTCGGCCACACGGGTCTTGGTGTCGACCAGCACGGCGTCCACCTCCCACAGGCCGTCACCACGTGCGTACACCTGGACGTCGACGTTGCGGCGGTGTTTGAGCTGGCGATCAGCCGCCGGCGTCGGAAGGGGCATGGACAGTGGCGGCAGGGCCGCAGCTTGGCAAAGCGGCGGCGAATTTAGCATGCTGCCCTGCAGCAGAGGCTTACAGCGCCTTGCGCGGAGTCAATCGTCGTCGCTGGCCTGCACCACGCGGCGGATCACGTCGCCGTCGAATCCGCGCCCGGCCAGGAAGCGCATCTGCCTGGCGCGGCCGGCGGCGTCTTCAGCCGGCGCGCCGAAACGGCGACGCCAGACTTCGCGCGCGCGCTCCAGTTCGGTGGTGCGCGCCTGCTGCAGGGTGCTGGCCACGAGGGCGGGCTCCAGGCCCTTGGCCTGCATGGCCTGCTTCAGCCGCCGGCTGCCAAAACGTGCTCCCTGGCTTCTGAGCACCGAATCGGCCGTGCGCTGGTCGGACAGCAAGCCCTTGGCAGCCAGTTCATCCAGCGCGGCGGCAATCTGCTGCTGCGCCGGGGCTTCTGGCTGGTCTTCGACAAAGCGCGCCAGCTTGCGCTCGAGCTCGCTGCGGGAGTGTTCGCGCTGCGCCAGGTAGCGCAGCGCGCGGCCTTTCACCGAAAGGGCACCGAAGCCCACGCGCTGCGACCCGTCAGGCCGAGCCTTCGTCGTTCAACAGCGGAATGCCCATGTGCTCGCGCACCTTGTTTTCGATCTCGCGCGCCACATCGGTGTTCTCGCGCAGGAACTCGCGCGCGTTGTCCTTGCCCTGGCCGATCTTCTCGCCG
>CAYREA010000428.1:0-2918 GCA_964423075.1 uncultured Rubrivivax sp.
CGCACCAGCCGGTGAACCTGTCGATGCGCCAGGGCGACGAGATCGTCTACATCGAACGCACCTACAGCGAACGCTCGGGTATGCAGGTGGTGCGCGCCGTCGGCGGCCGCGCGCCGCTGCACCTCACGTCGGTCGGCAAGCTGTTCCTGGCCCACGACGATCCGGCCCGCGTGCGCGCCTATGCCACGCGAACGGGGCTCACCGGCCACACGCGCAACAGCATCACCGACATCACGCGCCTGGAGCGCGAACTGGCCAGCGTGCGCGCCACCGGCGTGGCGCGCGACGACGAGGAACTGGAACTGGGTGTGCGCTGCATGGCCGCCGGCGTCTTCGACGACCAAGGCAAGCTGCTGGCGGGGCTTTCGGTGTCGGCCCCCGCCGACCGGCTGGAGGAAAGCTGGCTCGAGCGCGTGAAAGGCACCGCAGCGCAGATCTCCGGCGCTCTGGGTTACCGCGGCTGAGCCGGTTCGGCGGGCGCGGCCGGCGCGGCAATGGCCGCCGGCAGGATCGGCGCCGTGGCCAGCCACTTGCGAATGCGTTCGGCGTCGCCCATGCGCGAGTACTTCCCGGCCGAGTCGAGCAGCACCATGATCAGCTTGCGCCCGGCCAGTTCGGCCTGCATCACCAGGCAACGGCCGGCGGCGCTGATGTAGCCCGTCTTCTGCAGGCCGATTTCCCACTCGGGGTTGCGCACCAGGCCGTTGGTGTTGCGGAACGCCACCTGGCGGCGGCCTACCGGCACCGAGGCTTCCTGCGAGGTGGACAGCTGGCGCAGCACCGGATGTTCGTACGCGGCGCGCACCAGGCGCGTGAGGTCTTGCGCGCTGGACTGGTTGTTGCTGGACAGCCCCGTCGGCTCGACGTAGCGCGTGTCGTTCATGCCCAGCGTCAGTGCCTTGGCATTCATGGCCTCGACGAAGTGCGCCGAGCCACCCGGGTAGGTGCGGCCCAGCACGTGGGCAGCGCGGTTTTCGGAGGCCATCAGCGCCAGGTGCAGCATCTCGCTGCGCGGCAGTTGCGTGCCCACCTTCAGGCGCGAGCGGCTGCCGGCGGTGGCGTCCACGTCGTCCTGCGTCACGGTGAGCATCTCGTCGGCGGGCAGGCTGGCCTCGGTGACCACCAGGGCCGTCATCAGCTTGGTGATGGACGCTATGGGCAGCACGGCCTCGGGGTTCTTGCTGAAGAGCACCTCGTCGGTGTCCTGGTCAACGACCAGGGCGACGCTGCTCTTCAGGTCGAGTGCGTCGTCGGTCTTCTGCAGACCGGCCAGGTGGCCGAAAGACGGAATGGCGGGCACGTAGCGCACCGCGGTCCTGCGCACCGTGCCGCGCTTGCTCGTGCGCACGGCCGCCTTGCCGACCTTGGCCGCAGGCTTGGCGACCTTGGCCTTGCGGACCGTCTTGGAGGAGTCGTTGCCGCCGCTTGCTGCCTGGGCAGAACTCAGCGGCGCCGCAGCCAGGAACACACCGACCACCAGAGCCAGCAGCCCCACCAACCCAACATGTTGCTTGTCGCGCACTGAGTAACCCCGCCTATCTGGCCCGTGCTGAAGTGTAGGGCACCCAAAAAACGCGCACAAGATCAATCGCTTGCGCTCATTTTCTCAAGTAGCCCCTTGAATGCGGACCATGTAACGGCGGCCGACCGGCGCTCAAACTAGCCCTGCGCAGCCACTCTTTCGGCCTTGCTGTGCAGTTTGTTGAGGGCCGATAGGTAAGCCTTTGCAGACGCCACCACGATGTCCGGGTCCGCACCGACCCCGTTCACCATCCGACCGCCGTGTTGCAGCCGGACAGTGACCTCGCCTTGCGATTCTGTGCTGCCCGAGGTGATGGCATTGACCGAATAGAGCATCAATTCCGCGCCACTTTTCACCTTCGACTCGATCGCCTTCAAGCTCGCGTCGACAGGCCCGTTACCATCACTTTCAGCGTGATGCTCCAGGTTACCGGCTGAGAAGGAAACAGTCGCGTGCGGCCTCTCGCCGGTCTCTGAGTGCTGGGCCAGCGACAACAGCCGGTAGTGTTCTTGTTCCGGCGTCACGCTCTCGTCGCTGACCAGCGCGATGATGTCCTCGTCGAAGATGTCGCTCTTGCGGTCGGCCAGGTCCTTGAAGCGCGCGAACGCAGCATTGATCTCGGCCTCGCTCTCCATCTGCACGCCCAGTTCCTGCAGGCGCTGCTTGAAGGCGTTGCGCCCCGAGAGCTTGCCCAGCACGATCTTGTTGGCGGCCCAGCCCACGTCTTCGGCACGCATGATCTCGTAGGTGTCGCGCGCCTTCAGCACACCGTCCTGGTGGATGCCGCTGGCATGGGCGAAGGCGTTCGCGCCCACCACGGCCTTGTTGGGCTGCACCACGAAGCCGGTGGTCTGGCTGACCATGCGCGAGGCCGGCACGATCTGCGTGGCGTCGACACCCAGCGTCAGACCGAAGTAGTCGCGCCGCGTGCGAACGGCCATCACCACCTCTTCCAGGCTGCAGTTGCCGGCGCGTTCGCCCAGGCCGTTGATCGTGCATTCCACCTGGCGCGCGCCGCCGATCTTCACGCCGGCCAGCGAGTTGGCCACGGCCATGCCCAGGTCGTTGTGGCAGTGCACGGACCAGATGGCCTTGTCGCTGTTGGGAATGCGCTCGCGCAGCGTCTTGATGAAGTTGCCATACAGCTCGGGGATGGCGTAGCCCACGGTGTCGGGCACGTTGATGGTGGTGGCGCCTTCGGCAATCACAGCTTCGAGCACGCGGCACAAAAAGTCCGGGTCGCTGCGGTAGCCGTCCTCGGGGCTGAACTCGATGTCGGCCACCAGGTTGCGGGCAAAGCGTACCGACTGGCGCGCCTGCTCGAGCACCTGCTCGGGCGTCATGCGCAGCTTCTTTTCCATGTGCAGCGCCGAGGTGGCGATGAACGTGTGGATGC
>CAYREA010000429.1:0-2886 GCA_964423075.1 uncultured Rubrivivax sp.
AGGACTTCAACATGCGCTGGGTGGCCAGCATGGTGGCCGACGTGCACCGCATCCTCACGCGCGGCGGCGTCTTCCTCTACCCCTGGGACCAGCGCGAGCCCGACAAGCCCGGCAAGCTGCGCCTGCTGTACGAGGCCAACCCGATGGCCTTCCTCATCGAGCAGGCGGGCGGTTCAGCCACCAATGGCAAGGAGCGCATCCTCGACATCGTGCCCACCAAGCTGCACGAGCGCGTGAGCGTGGTGCTGGGCTCGAAGAACGAGGTGCAGCGGGTCACGGCGTACCACGCCGAAACCTGAGCTGCCTAGTCCCGCTGACAGGTCCAGGTTCCGGTGTTCCCGGTGGGCGTGGTGAAGTGGAACACCTCGATGAACGTCCCTGAGCCGCTGGCGCGGCCCTCCGCATCGGCGGCGAAGGTCCCCGTCAGCACCCAGTTGATGTCCCCAGTGGCGCGATAGTTGCCGGTGTAGGCACCTGCCCCTCCAGCCACAGGCGTGAACGACAACGGGTGCGAGGGGTCCGCGTACTCCGAGCCGGACCCGGCGCCATTCCTCATGGTGATGCCAGCCTCGATCGTCCGCGCTGGACTCAGCGACACCAGGTCGCAGTCGTAGAAGCCATCCAGCGTGAATGCCGAGGGCGTGACGTTGACCGTGAAGGTCATCTTCACAGTCGGCGAGACGCTGGCCTCGACCAGTTGCGTGCCCGCGGTATGGAAGTAGCCGCGCCACTGGACGTACCCGCCGGCATCGCCGGCCGGCGTGGTGGTCACCGCGGTCCCGGTCCGGAAATACGGGCCGCCTGCGACCGGGGCGAAAGTGACCGTCACCCCGGGCACGCCGTTGCCCAAGTCGTCGGTCACCCAGGCCCACAAAGGCTGCGGCAGCAACGCGTGCTGGAGGACGGTTTGCATATCACCCGCCGAGAGCACGATGCGGGTGGGCACGCCCGGAGGCGCCTGGGTCGCGTTGGCCATGACTTCCAGAGCTGCCAAGCCCTGAGCCGTGGCCGTGAGCCGCTGAGCACCCAAGGGAATCCCCAAGGTCCAGACCACCCGGATTTCGCCCGCTGCGTCGGACGCTGCCGCTCCCGGTGTCACAGTACCGCCCCCGTTGACCGCAAACGAGACCTGAACACCCGCCACCGGGTTGTTGTGCACATCCTCGACCGCCACCACAACGGGCGCGGGCTGCGCCTGCGCCTGGAGCGAACTCTGGTTGGCGCCGGACTTCGCCACAAGCCGCACCGCAGGCCCGGCAACAGCCACTGCGTTGAACCTGGCCGTGAGGGCCGCGCCCCCGCCGCCAACGGCTCGGGCCTCGACCCGCTGGGCCTGGGCCGCCGTCACGCCCATGGTCCAGCGTTCGCGGGCCTGGCCGGTGGAGTCCGAGGTGGAGGAACCCGCGAACAGGGTGCCACCACCGGAAACCACCACGAAGCTGACCGTGGCGCCAGGAATGGGCGTGCCGGCCGCATTGAGCACCCGAACCACCAGGGCACGGGACAGTTCGGTGCCCACTGTCGCTGTCTGGCCATCACCGTCGACCACGACGATGGAAGCGATGGTGGTGTCGACGGGCGCCCCGCCGGAATCCGACCCCCCGCCGCACGCGCCGAATGCCGCAGCGCCCAGCAGCACGACAAGACTCCGGAGCGCCAGCCCCGCCAGCGTATGAAGGTACGAATTTATGTGCATGTTCTCCCCTGGATGACGGTGACGATGACGCCACTCGCTTCAGCTATCACGCAAATCCTACCGCACCCGTGCCCACCGCGGTTCGAGGCTGGCGCTCGCCCCCCGCGTCTGGGCGACCACCCGGCCGCATCGGCCGCGGCCCTTCCTGGCCCGGCCTTGATCCCGGCGCACCCGAGGCCTGATCCTTGCTAACGCCCAACCCGCTGGCGGCGCTTGCCGCGGGAGGCGTGCGATGGCGAAGATTCCCCCCGGCGTCGGGCCGCGATTCCCGCAGGTGGTGGTGCTGTTCGGCGCCACCGGCGACCTGGCGCGGCGCAAGCTGCTGCCGGGCCTGTACCACCTGTCCAGCGCCGGTTTCATCCCGGCCTGCCGCGTCATCGGCGTGTCGCTGGACGACATCGATGTCGATGCCTTCCGCGCCATCGCCCGCAGCGCGCTCGACGAGTTCTTCAGCCGCAAGGTCACCGACGCCGACTGGGACGCCTTCGCGAGCACGCTCGACTACGTGCCGCTGGCCGCCGGCGCACCGGCCCTGCGCGCCGCGGTGGAGCGCGCTGAAGCCACCATCGGGCGCGAGAGCCGGCGCCTGCACTACCTGAGCGTGCCGCCCAGCGCGGCGCTGCCCGCGGTGCGGCTGCTGGGCGAGGCTGGACTGGTGGAGCGTTCGCGCATCGTGATGGAAAAGCCCTTCGGCACCGATCTCGCCAGCGCCGTCGCGCTCAACGGCAGGCTGCACGAGGTGTTCGCCGAGGACCAGATCTTCCGCATCGACCACTTCCTGGGCAAGGAGCCGGCGCAGAACATCCTGGCCTTCCGCTTCGCCAACGGCCTGTTCGAGCCGATCTGGAACCGCAACTTCATCGACCACGTGCAGATCGACGTGCCCGAAACCCTGGGCCTGGGCAAACGCTCGGGCTTCTACGAGCAGACCGGTGCCTACCGCGACATGGTGGTGACGCACCTGTTCCAGATCCTCGCCTTCATGGCCATGGAGCCCCCCACGGCGCTGGAGCCGGCGCCCATCAGCGAAGAAAAGAACAAGGTCTTCCGCAGCATGCTGCCCATACAGCCGGCCGACGTGGTGCGCGGCCAGTACACCGGCTACCGCGACGAGCAGGGCGTGGACCCTGAATCGGAGACCGAGACCTTCATCGCGCTGAAGTGCTACATCGACAACTGGCGCTGGGCCG
>CAYREA010000430.1:0-2873 GCA_964423075.1 uncultured Rubrivivax sp.
GCGTGCCGGCGGCGTGAGCTTCAAGGTCTTCGGCGGCATCATGCTGGGCATCAGTTTCGTGCTGCTGAACAACCTGTCGGGCCACATCGGCACGCTGCGCGGCTGGACGCCCTGGGTCGCCGCCGCGTCGCCCAGCCTGCTGTACCTGGGGCTGTCGATGGCCGCCTTCGCCTGGCTGGTCCGGTACCGTTAGGGGATGAAGTCCGGCCTCGTCCTCTTCGCCCACGGCGCGCGAGACCCCGCCTGGGCCGCGCCCTTCGAGGCCGTGGCCGCCCGCGTGCGCCATCAGCAACCCGGGGCCGGCGTGCGCCTGGCCTTCCTCGAGTTCATGTCGCCGACGTTGCCCGAGGCCGGCGCTGCGCTGGTGGCCGAAGGCTGCCGGCACGTGGCGGTGCTGCCGCTGTTCCTGGGCGCCGGCGGCCATGTGCGCAAGGATCTGCCGCGACTGCTGGACGGCCTCAGGCAGGCGCATCCCGGTGTCTCGTTCGCCCTGCACGCAGCGGTGGGCGAGGCCGACGCCGTGATCGCCGCCATGGCCGGCGTGGCCGCCGCTGCCCTCAGTGAAAGGAGCGAACCCGCATGAACCTGCACCAGTTCCGCTTCGTGCAGGAGGCCGTGCGACGCGACCTCAACCTCACCGAGACCGCCAAGGCCCTCTTCACCTCGCAGCCCGGCATCAGCAAGGCCATCCTGGAGCTGGAGGAAGAGCTGGGCGTGGACATCTTCGCCCGACACGGCAAGCGCCTCAAGCGCGTGACGGAGCCCGGTCAGCTGGTGCTGCGTTCGGTGGAGATCATCATGCGCGAGGTGGCCAACCTCAGGCGCATCGGCGAGGAGTTCTCCAAGCAGGACGCCGGCACGCTGTCCATCGCCACCACCCACACGCAGGCCCGCTACTTCCTGCCTGAACCGGTGGCTGCGCTGCGCAAGCGCCACCCCAAGGTGCAGGTGGTGCTGCACCAGGGCATGCCGGAACAGGTGGCGCGCATGCTGGTGGAGGACGTGGCCGAGATCGGCCTGGCCACCGAGGCGCTGGACGCCCACCCCGCGCTCATCACCCTGCCCTGCTACGAATGGCAGCACGTGATGGTGGTGCCGGCGGCGCACCCCCTGGCGGGCGTCGAGCGGCCGACGCTGGAGCAGCTGGCGGCCCACCCGCTGGTGCTGTACCAGCCCACGGTCACGGGGCGCACACGACTCGATGTCGCCTTCGAGAAAGCGCGTCTGAAGCCGCTGGTGGCCTTGGAAGCCATCGACTCCGACGTCATCAAGACCTACGTGCGCCTGGGACTGGGGGTCGGTGTGGTCACCGAGCTGGCCATGCGCGGCGAACCCGAGCCGGCGCAGGGCGGCGACCTGGTGTCGCGCCCGCTCGGCCACCTCTTCGGCACCAACGTCACCCGCGTCGCCTTCAAGCGTGGCGCCTACCTGCGGCAGTTCGTGCTCAACTTCGCCGAGCTGCTCTCGCCGCGGCTCACCCCCGCGCTGCTGGAGCGCGCCATGGCCGGTGCCGGCGATGGCGACGCCGCGCCCCTGAACGACTACGCGCTATGAACGTCCCGACGATGGCCAACCTGCCCCGCATCGACAGCCGCCTGCCCCAGGTGGGCACCACCATCTTCACGGTGATGTCGGCCCTGGCGCAGCAACTGGGCGCGGTGAACCTGGGCCAGGGCTTCCCCGATTTCGACTGCGACCCGTCGCTGCTGGCGCACGTCACCGACGCCATGCGCGAAGGTCTGAACCAGTACCCGCCGATGACCGGCGTGCCGGTGCTGCGACAGCGCGTGGCGGCCAAGGTCGAGGCGCTGTACGGCCGGCGCTACGACGCCGACACCGAGATCACCATCACCGCCGGTGCCACGCAGGCCATCCTCACCGCGGTGCTGTGCTGCGTGCACCCCGGCGACGAGGTCATCGTGCTGGAGCCCTGCTACGACAGCTACGCGCCCAACATCGAACTGGCCGGCGGCCGCGTGGTGCGCGTGCCGCTCACGCCGGGCAGCTTCCGCCCCGATTTCGCCCGCATCGCCGCGGCGCTGTCGCCCAGGACCCGCCTGCTGCTGATCAACAGCCCCCACAACCCCAGCGCCACGGTGTGGACACGCGCCGAACTGCAGCAGCTGGCCGAACTGCTGGCGCCTACGCAGGCCCTGCTGCTGTCCGACGAGGTCTACGAGCACATGGTCTACGACGGCGTGCCGCACATCAGCGCCGCGTCCGTTCCGGGCCTGGCCGAGCGAGCGTTCATCGTTTCCAGCTTCGGCAAGACCTACCACGTCACCGGCTGGAAGGTGGGCTACGTGGCGGCCCCCGCGCCGCTGACGGCCGAGTTCCGCAAGGTGCACCAGTTCAACGTCTTCACGGTGAACACGCCCATGCAGCACGCCCTGGCGCGCTACATGGCCGATGCGGCGCCCTACCTGGAGCTGCCGGCCTTCTACCAGCGCAAGCGCGACCTCTTCCTCAGCGGCCTGCAGGCCACGCGCCTGAAACCGCTGCACACGCAGGGCAGCTACTTCCAGCTGGTGGACTACAGTGCCGTGAGTTCGCTGCCGGAAGGCGAGTTCTGCCAGTGGCTCACGCGCGAGGTGGGCGTGGCGGCCATTCCGCTGGCAGCCTTCTACGAGGGTGGCTTCGAGCAGGGCCTGGCGCGGCTGTGCTTCGCGAAGAAGGACGAGACGCTGAACGCCGCGCTGGAACGACTGAAGCGCCTCTAGCGGCGCTGTCAGCGCCGGGGACGGTCGTCCAGAGGGTCCAGCGTGTCGAAGATGCTGGAAGGACGGTCGTGGCCCGAGGTGAGGTCCAGGTCCACCGGCGCGGTGGGCCGGTCGTCGAAGCCGCTGGGCATGAAGCCGCTGTCGCGCTCCACG
>CAYREA010000431.1:0-2867 GCA_964423075.1 uncultured Rubrivivax sp.
CGTTGTGGAACAGGTCCAGGCGCCACAGCGTGTCGGGGTCGGGGTCGCCCATGATGGGCAGCTCGCGGCGCTGGGCGGCGGTGATGACGTAGGGCGCCAGCAGCGCCGCGTCGTCCTTGCCTTCCCAGGTGCCGTGCGTGTCCTGCGCGCGCAGCTGCTTGACCAGCTCGCGCAGGAAGGGGTCGGTCTTGAGCAGTTCCGCGTCGCCGGCGGCCTGGTCGATGACAGCATCACTCATCACTTCACCTCGTCGTCGAAGTCGAAATTGCGTTCCTGGCCCTTCAGCAAGGCCTTGCGCAGCCAGGGCGGCGGCGTGCCCTTGAGCACGTCCTGCAGCTTGTCCAGGATGTCCAGGATGGGCTCGGGCGAGCTCACCTTGATCGGGTGGATCTTGCTGGCCACCACGCGCGCGGCGGCGCTGCCGCCGATGGCGGCGACGTAGACGATGGCGCAGTCGATGATGGCGGCCAGCTTGGGGGCCAGCTTGTCCTCGTTGCCATCCTCGGCCAGGTCTTCGCCGAAGGCGAAGTCCTGCACGAAGGTGTAGCCCGTGGGCGTGACGTCGTAGACCGCCAGGTGCTTGGCCCAGCCGAAGTGCGCGTCGACGCGCTGCTGGTCCTGGGTGGCGAAGGCGACTTTCATGGGCTCTCCTCGGGCGGGTGGTTCAGACGGTGGCCAGCTGCGGCGCCGCGGCGGCGCTGGCCGCGGCCGGCAGCGGCCAGTCGTCGGGGCTGGCGTGGTGGATCTGCGCCATCAGCAGGTTGCCCACGGCATAGACGAAGTGGCGCGTGCCGCGGTAGCCGACGAAGTTGAGGTGGGCATTGCCGATGCGGTCGAACATCGGAATGCCGATGCGGAACAGCGGCTTGCCCAGGCGCTCCGCCGCCTGGCGGCCGTGCGAATGGGTCATCAGCAGGTCGCAGCCGGCGGCGGCGGCCAGGCGTTCGAAGTCCTCGAGGTCGCCGATGGTCACCTCGGAAACCGGCAGCTTCTCGAGCAGCGGGCTTTGGGTGGTGGTGACGGCCACGGCCAGCTCGGCGCCCATCTCGCTGAGCATCATGCCGGCGGCAAACAGCAGGTCGGGCTCGGCGCCGAGCGCCACCTTGACGTTGCCGAAGTGGAAGTGGCCGTCGAGCATGGCGTCCACCAGCTGGCTGCGCTGGCGGCGGATCTTCGGTGGCACCGGGCGGCCCGAGAGTTCGCTGAGCTTCTGCACGAAGGCATCGGTGGCGGTGAGGCCGGTGAGGCGGTCGAACAGCGTGTAGGGCACGCCGCAGCGGCGCTGGAGTGTTTCAGCCGCGGGGCGCATCTGCTCGCCGATGGCCAGCGTGTGCGCGGCGCCGCCCAGGCCGCGCAGCGCCGGCAGCGGCGTGCCGCCGAGCGTGGTGCCGAGCCACTGGTCGGGGATGTGGCCGTCGAGCGAGCCGGAGAGGTCGGGGGCGAAGGTGGGCTCCAGGCCGAAGGCCTCGATCAGCTCGCGCAGCTCGTCGATGTCGCCCGGCGTCAGGTGGCAGCCGGGCAGCACGTTGACCGCGTTGGCGCGTTTGGGCGATTCGACATCCGGCAGCTTGTCCATCAGCGCCGTCAGCGCGCGTGCCCATCCGTCCTGGAAGGCACCCACGTAGTCGGGCGTGGAGACGTAGACGATGGCGGTGTCGGCCAGCTCGGGGTGGTTCTGGCGCGCCAGCGCGATGTAGCCCTCGACGTCGTCGCCCTTGGTTTCGGTCAGGCCGGTGGAGCAGATGGCGATCAGCGCCGGCTGGTTGCGGCTGCGGATGTTGAGCAGCGCCTTGGCCACGTTGTCGTAGCCGCCCATGATGGTGGTGGCCTCGTTCATCGCGCTGGTCTGCAGCGGGATGGCTTCCTTGAAGTGCCGCACCAGCAGCACCAGGCCGAAGGAGGTGCAGCCTTGGCTGCCGTGCATCATGGGCATGCAGCTCTGCAGGCCCATGAAGGCCAGCGCCGCGCCCAGCGGCTGGCTCATCTTCAGCGGGTTGACGGTGCAGGCCTTGTGGCTTTGTGTGACCAGGGCCATGTCAGTGCACCTCGGCCAGCAGCTTGTCTTCCAGATCCCACGGCGCCGGCGTTCGCAACTGCGCCCACACCGGGTTGAAGAGCGCCTTGTCGATCTCCTGCACCATCGTCACCATGCCTTCGTAGCCGGCGAAGGCATGGTGGCGTTCCTGGTTGATGTCCATCCAGGGCATGCGCGCCTTCAGCGCCACGAACTGGCTGCGGCCGCCGCTGAGCATGATGTCGGCCTTGGCGGCCTTCAGCATCGCGTACATCTCCTTCGGCGACAGGTCATCGATCATGTGGGCGTCGTCACCCATGATCTCCTTGATCTTTTCCTTGTCTTCCTTGGTGCTCTTCTTGACGCTGGTGCCCACGACTTCGAGACCGGCTTCCTGCAAGGCGGACACCACGCTCCAGCTCTTCACGCCGCCGGTGATCAGCAGCACCTTCTTGCCCGTCAGGCGCTGCTTGTAGGCGCGGATGCGCTCCCAGGCGCGGGCCTCTTCCACCGCGATCAGCGCTTCGGTGCGGTCCTGCAGCTCGGCCGGTGCGCCGCTTTCCACCAGCAGCCGCGCGATCTCGCGCAGCGTGGTGCTCATGTCGCTGATGCCGTAGAAGCTGCCTTCGAAATACGGGATGTTCCAGCGCTGCTGCATGCGCGTGGCGATGTTGATCATCGACTTGCTGCACACCATCATGTTGGCGCGCGCGCGGTGCGCCGAGGCCACCTCGTTGTAGCGGCCGTCGCCCGAGATGCAACTCAGCACGCGCACACCCAAGGCGTCGAGCAGCGGCTTGACCTGCCAGAGTTCGCCCGACAGGTTGTACTCGCCGATGATGTTGATGTCGTA
>CAYREA010000432.1:0-2860 GCA_964423075.1 uncultured Rubrivivax sp.
CCCAGCGTGGGCTCTTGGCACCACTCTTCTGCCCCAGCATCAGGTTCTGGTGCACCGTCAGCGTGGGAAAGATGTCGCGGTTCTCGGGCACGTAGCCGATGCCGGCATGGGCGATCTCGAAGGCCTCGCGGCCTTGCAACGCCTGGCCCTTGAAGTTGACGGCACCGGTGGCGTCCACCAGCCCCATGATGGCCTTCACCGTGGTGCTGCGGCCCGAGCCGTTGCGGCCGAGCAGCGCCACGATCTCGCTGTCGCGCACCTCGAAGTGCACGCCGTGCAACACATGGCTCTTGCCGTAGTAGGCGTGCAGGTCCTTGACATTCAGCATGGTGCGCTCAGTGCCCTGCGGCCTGCGCCTGCGCTTCGGCCAGCACCGAGCCCAGGTAGGCTTCCTTCACACGCTCGTTGGCACGCACCTTCTCGGGCGTGTCGAAGGCGATGACCTCGCCGTACACCAGCACCGCGATCTTGTCGGCCAGGCCGAATACCACGCCCATGTCGTGCTCCACGGTCAGCAGCGTCTTGCCGACGGTGATGTCGCGGATGAGGTTCACGAAACGCGCCGTCTCGCTGCGGCTCATGCCGGCGGTGGGCTCGTCCAGCAGCACCACGCTGGCGCCGCCGGCGATCGTGATGCCGATCTCCAGCGCACGCTGCTCGGCGTAGGTGAGGTTCATGGCCTGCACGTCGCGCCGCTTGTGCAGCTTGATCATCTCCAGCACTTCCTCGGCGCGTTCGTTGGCGTCGCGCAGGTCGGCCAGGAAGCGCCAGAACGAGTACTTGTAGCCCAGGCTCCACAGCACCGCGCAGCGCAGGTTCTCGAACACCGACAGGCGCGTGAACAGGTTGCTCACCTGGAAGCTGCGCGCCAGGCCCATGCGGTTGATCTCGTACGGCTTCAGCCCGTCGATCTTCTGGCCGTGCAGCAGGATGTCGCCCGAGCTGCTGCCGAAGCGGCCGCTGATCAGGTTGAACAGCGTGCTCTTGCCGGCACCGTTGGGGCCGATCACGGCCACGCGCTCGCCCGGGCGCACCGCGAGGCTGGCACCGCGGATGATCTCGGTGCGGCCGAAGCTCTTGCGCACGTTGCGCAGTTCAAGGGCGAACTCGGAACTCATGCTCCGGCCTCGCGCTTCTTGATCTCGCGCTCGATCTCTTCCTGGGCCACGCCCCATTGCCTCACGAACTGGCGCCGCACCAGCTCGAACAGGGCGGCGCCCACCACCACCAGCATGGCCGCGCCGAACCAGGCGTCCACGCCCAGCGCATTGATCGAAGCCCCCATGAACTTCAGCTGCGGCCCCAGGGCCTGGTTGAGCTGCAGGTGGTAGACCATCTCGATCATCACGCCCGCACCCAGCAGGATGGTGGCGGCGGTGCCGGCCATCGCGATGTAGGACGGCAGCAGCGGCCGCAGCTTGCCGAACGAGGCCACGCGCAGGTTCATCATGATCAGGCTGGACACGCCGCCGGGCGCGAACATCACCATGAACGTGAAGACCAGGCCCAGGTACAGCAGCCAGGCCAGTGTCAGCTCGGACAGCAGCACACCCGCCAGCACCAGCAGGACGGCGCCGATGATGGGCCCGAAGAAGAAGATCGCGCCGCCCAGGAAGGTGAACAGCAGGTACGCGCCCGAGCGCAGCGGCCCGACCACTTCGGCGGTGACGATCTCGAAGTTCAGCGCCGCCAGCCCGCCCGAGATGCCCATGAAGAAGCCGCTGGCGATGAAGGCGAAGTAGCGCACGAACTGGGTGTTGTAGCCGATGAACTCCACGCGCTCGGGGTTGTCGCGAACGGCGTTGAGCATGCGGCCCAGCGGCGTGCGCGTGAAGGCGAACATCAGCGCCGTGCAGACGAAGGTGTAGATCGCGATCAGGTAGTACAGCTGCACCTGCGGCCCGAAGGTGATGCCCAGCACCGGAGGGCCCACCACGCGGTTGCCGCTGATGCCGCCCTCACCGCCGAAGAAGCCGGGAAACATCAGCGCCATCGCAGCCACCAGCTCGCCCACGCCCAGCGTGATCATCGCGAACGGCGTGCCGGCCTTCTTGGTGGTGACGTAGCCCAGCAGCACCGCGAACAGCATGCCGAACACCCCCGCCACCAGCGGAATCAGGCTCACCGGCAGGTTCAGGTCGCCCTTGGACACCATGTTCAGCGCGTGCATCGCGAAGAACGAGCCCAGGCCGGAGTAGACGGCATGGCCGAAGCTGAGCATGCCGCCCTGCCCCAGCAGCATGTTGAAGGCCAGGCAGGCGATGATGGCGATGCCCATCTGCGTGAGCATGGTCAGCGCCAGGCTGCTCTTCCAGAGCATCGGCGCCAGCAGCATCACCAGCGCATAGGCACCCCACACCAGCCAGCGGCCGACGTTGTAGGGCTTGAAGTGGTAGACCGGGCCGGTGTGGTGCATCGGGCTAGCCTTCGCGCGTGCCGAACAGGCCCTTGGGCCTGAAGATCAGGATCAGCACCAGCAGCAGGTAGGGCAGGATGGCCGCCACCTGGCTCATCTTCACGCTCCACACGGCGAAGCCGAAACTCTGCGGCGTGACCTGCAGGCCGAGCCAGGCGAACAGGTCGGCCAGCGAGCTGTCGCTGCCCACCGCGAAGCTGTCGATCACGCCCAAAGCCACCGAGGCCACGAAGGCCCCCGCCAGCGAACCCATGCCGCCGATCACGATGACGGCAAACACCACCGCGCCCACGGCGCCGGCCATCGCCGGCTCGGTGACACGCAGCACGCCGCCGATGACACCGGCCATGGCGGCCAGCGCGGTGCCGCCGCCGAAAACCAGCATGAAGACGCGCGGCACGTTGTGGCCCAGCGCCTCCACCGCCTCGGGGTGGGTCAGCGCGG
>CAYREA010000433.1:0-2853 GCA_964423075.1 uncultured Rubrivivax sp.
CTGACGCGCCACGCCGACCTGCTGGCCGTCTACCGCAGCCCGCACGCCAGCAGCGACAAGCAGCTCGAATTCGCGCCCCGGCTGCAGGCCCCTTCGCCGATCTACGAGCACCACACCACCAGCCTCGTTTTCAGCGACCCGCCCCTGCACACGCGCGTGCGGCGCATCCTGATGGGTGCCCTGAGCCAGCGCGCCATCGCGCGCATGGAAGCCGGCGTGGTGGTGCTGGTCGGCAGCCTGCTGGACGGCCTGGCCGACCAAGCCGCGCCCGACCTGATCGAACACTTCGCGGCGCAGATACCGGTGGACGTCATCGGCAACCTGCTGGCCGTGCCGCGCGAAGAACGCGGGCCGCTGCGCGGCTGGTCGCTGGCCATCCTGTCGGCGCTGGAGCCGGCCCCGGGGCCCGAGTTGCTGGCGCGCGCCAACGCCGCCGTCACGGACTTCTGCGCCTACCTGCGCGGCCTGGTGGCCGAGCGCCGCCGCCACCCCGGCGACCCCGAGGCCGACATGCTCACGCGCCTGATCCAGGGCGACGGCGAAGGCACGCTGAGCGAAGCCGAGCTGCTGCACAACTGCATCTTCCTGCTCAACGCCGGGCACGAAACCACCACCAACCTCATCGGCAACGGCCTCTACGCACTGCTGTCGCAACGCAGCCAGTTCGAACGCCTGCAGGCCGAGCCGGGCCTCATCAACAGCGCCGTGGAAGAGGTGCTGCGCTTCGAGAGCCCGCTGCAGCTGAACAACCGGCGGGCCACGGCGCCCGTCGAGATCAGCGACCGTGTGCTGCCCGCCGGCAGCTTCATCACGCTGGCCGTGGGCGCGGCCAACCGCGACCCGCTGGTGTTCGAGCGGCCGCACCAACTCGACATCGCGCGCAGGCCCAACAACCACCTGGCCTTCGGCCAGGGCGCGCATGCCTGCTCGGGCATGAACGTGGCGCGGCTTGAAGGGCGCATCGCCATCGGCGAGCTGGTGCGGCGCTACCCGCGGCTGCAGTTCGCAGGTGCGCCCGAACGCGACCGGCGTGTGCGCTTCCGCGGGCTGAAGCGTCTGCCCGTCAGGCTGGACTGAGAACCGGATGGAACCCTTCAAGAACCTGATCAACCCGGCGCTGGTGCAGACCGCGGCACGCCACCTGCAACGCACACTGCCGGACTTCGACGCGCGCCGCTTCACGGCGCTTTCCACCCAGGGCCTGGACGCGCTGGAGATGAAGGCGCGTGCGATGCAGATCGCCAGCGCGCTGGAAGCCACGCTGCCCGAAGACTTCGCCACCGCGGCCGCCGGCATCGAAGCCGCGCTGGCGCCGGCCGCCGAACACGAGCGACTGGCCGAGCTGCATGGCGCAGAAGCTGGCCTGGCGGGCTGGATCCTGTGGCCCGTGGGCGAGTTCATCGCCCGCCGCGGCCTGCAGCAGCCCGAGCGCGCGCTGGCCGCCCTGGGTGAACTGACGCAGCGCTTCAGTGCCGAGTTCGCCATCCGCCCCTTCATCGTGGCGCACCCGGCACTGAGTTTTGCCACGCTGGCGCGCTGGGCCAAGCACCCCAACCTGCACGTGCGGCGCCTGGTCAGCGAAGGCAGCCGCCCGCGCCTGCCCTGGGGCCTGCAGCTGAAGGCGCTGATCGAAGACCCGGCTCCCACCCTGCCCCTGCTGCGCGCCCTGCAGGACGACAGCAGCGAGTACGTGCGCCGCAGCGTGGCCAACCACCTGAACGACATCGCCAAGGATCACCCGGCGCTGGTGGCGCAGTGGCTGGAAGAGCATCTGCCCGAGGCCCCGGCGCCGCGGCGTGCGCTGCTCAGACACGCCAGCCGCACGCTCATCAAGAAGGGCGACGCGCGTGTGCTCAAGGCCTGGGGCCTGGGCGCACCGATGCGCGGCAGCGCGGCGCTGGCGCTGAGCCCGGCGCGCGTGAAGCTGGGTGGCGAGCTGCAGCTGACGCTGGTGCTGAAGTCCAAGGCGGCCAGCGCACAACGGCTGGTGATCGACTACGCGGTGCACCACGTCAAGGCCGATGGCAGCCTCTCACCCAAGGTGTTCAAGGGCTGGAACCTCGAACTGCCGGCACGCGGCGAGTTGACGCTGACGAAGCGCCACTCGCTGCGCCTCATCACCACGCGCCGCTACCACGCCGGCCTGCACGCACTGGACGTGCGGGTCAACGGCCAGGTGGTGGCGCAGTCGGCTTTCGAACTGGTGCTGCCGCGCTGACCCTGGCGGCCCTCAACGCGGCGTGATCCAGACCGCGGCGAAGGCCTTGAGCTTGGTCCATGCGGACAGGCGTTCGTCGGACACGGTGTCCAGGAAGTCCGACAGGCGCTTGGACTTGACGATGGTGTAGATCGTCAGCGCCGCCGTCAGCCCGAGCACGGCGGCAAAGACCGCGGCGCGCAGCGGCAGCGGCGCGTCGGCCGCGGCCAGCAGGTTCATGCCCAGGAAGCCGGTGGTGATGGTGCCCACCAGGCCGAAGATCGTCACCACCGTGAGGCGCACCACGGTGTTGGCCTGGCGCCGCAACGCATCGGCGTCGAGGTAGCTGTTCATGTCGCGGATGCGCTCCTTCACCTCTTCGTAGACCCCATCGATCTGCAGGTGCCGCGTGCACAGGTGGAACAGCGCCTTCACATGCGCCTGCTCGCTGACCTCGTGGAACCAGTAGCGGTGCGTGAAGCCGAGGAAGGCCACATAGCCGAGGCGGATCTGGCGCTTGAAGCGCTTGACGCTTTCCGGGCGCGTGATGTCCAGCGCGGTGAGCGCCTCGGCCAGCTGGTCGGACATCATCAGCAGCGTGGCCTTCTGGAAGTGCGCGATCAGGAACAGCAGGAAGTGCTGGTGGCGGAACTGCG
>CAYREA010000434.1:0-2843 GCA_964423075.1 uncultured Rubrivivax sp.
ACCGCCTGCGCAAGAAGATCGAGCAGGGGCCGGTGCGCATCGCCACCGTGCGCGGCCTGGGCTACTGCCTGGAGAAGATCGCTGCCTGAAGCGGCCCACCACGAACAGCGTTCGCTGTTCGGCGAGATCCTCGACTGGATGCTCGCCCCGCTCTTGCTGCTGTGGCCCATGAGCCTGGGCCTGACCTGGGTGGTGGCCCAGGCGATTGCGGCCAAACCCTACGACCGCGAACTGGCCGACGTGGTGCGCGCGCTGGCGCGCCAGGCCACGGTGCAGACCGCCAGCGGCAGCGTGCCGGCCGCCACCGTGCGCGCCGAGATCGAGCGCTCGGCCGCCATGCTGCGCCGCGACGACGACGACGACCGCACCTACTACCAGGTGCTGGGACGGCGCGGCGAGCTACTGGCCGGCGACGCGGGCCTGGCCGTGCCGGCCGAAGAAGGTGGCGCCAGCGAAGGCGGGGTGCGCTTCCGCGACGACCTGATCGGCGACGAACCGGTGCGCGTGGCCTATCTGTGGCTGCCGGCCGCGGCCGACGGCGCGCGCAGCGAAGCCCTGGTGCAGGTGGCCGAAACCCTGGGCAAGCGCTCGCAGCTGGCCACGGAGATCATCAAGGGCGTGATCCTGCCGCAGTTCGTCATCCTGCCGCTGGCGGTGGTGCTGGTGTGGTTTGCGCTGGCGCGCGGCATCCGGCCGCTGGCCGAGCTGCAGCAGCGCATCCGCAAGCGCGAGAGCACCGATCTGTCGGCCATCGCCGAAGGCGACGTGCCCGACGAGGTGGCGCCGCTGGTGCGCGCCATCAACGACCTGCTGCAGCGCCTGGACAAGACCATCGCCACCCAGCGCCATTTCCTGGCCGACGCGGCGCACCAGCTGAAGACGCCCCTGGCCGGCCTGCGCATGCAGTGCGAGCTGGCCGCGCGCGAGATCGACAGCGGCCGCGGCGACCCGGCGTCGATGAAACACACGCTGCGGCAGATCGCCCTGTCCACCCAGCGCGCAGCGCACATGGTCAACCAGCTGCTGGCGATGGCGCGTGCCGAAGACAACGGCCAGGCCGCGCGCCACCAGCAGGTGGACCTGGCGGCGGTGACACGTGCCGTGGTGCGCGACTTCGTGCCGCGTGCCATCGAACGCCGCATCGACCTGGGCTACGAGGGCCCCGAAAGCAGCCAGGCCACGCGCCTGCGTGGCGAACCCGTGCTGCTGGGCGAGGTGGTGCGCAACCTGGTGGACAACGCGTTGCAGTACACGCCGCAAGGCGGCACGGTGACGGCGCGTGTGATGCCCGACCCCTTCGGCCAGGTGGTGGTGCTGCAGGTGGAAGACACCGGCCCGGGCATTGCGCCGGCCGAACGCGAGGCCGTGTTCAGGCCCTTTTACCGCGCGCTGGACACGCAGGTCGACGGCAGCGGCCTGGGCCTGGCCATCGTGCACGAGGTGGCGCTACGCCACGGCGCCGAGGTCACGGTCACCGACGCTCGGCCGCGCAGCGGGGCCACGGCGGGTGCGCCGGGGTGCCTGTTCACGGTGCGCTTTCCGCTGCACCCGCAGCCGGCGCCGCCGGCTGCGGAGCAACTGCCCAAGCCGCTGGGCGCGCCAGCGCCTGCGCGATGAGCGCCGCGTCGTCGGCGTCGGCCAGGCCCGCGGCCAGCGCCTGAGCGAAGGCTGTGGCCGCCGCTGCGCCTAGCGGGTAGGTGGCGCCTCCTGCTTCGGCCAGCGCCAAAGCGGAGTCCTTGGCCAGCAGCGCCACACGGGCGCGCACGGCGTGGTCGCTGGCCAGCCAGCGGTGGGCACGGTCGCTGCCGATCCAGCTCTGGCCGCTGGACTGCTCGATCACGCCCAGCGTCGTGGCTGCATTCAGCCCCAGGCGCTGCGCCAGCGCCAGCGCCTCGGCGGCGCCGGCCAGGTTGATGGCGGCCAGCAGGTTGTTGACCAGCTTGGTGCGGGCGCCGTCGCCCGCCCGCGGGCCGATGCAGAACAGGTGCGAGGACAGCTCGCGCAACAGCGGCAGGCAGCGCTCGAAGGCAGCTTCGGAGCCGGCCACCATCAGGCTCATCTGGCCCTCGCGCGCGCGTTGCGGGCCGCCGGACATGGGCGCGTCGAGGGCGTCGACACCCAGCTCAGCGAGTTGCGCCGCGGCGGCTTCCACGTCGGCCGGTGCGATGGTGGGGCACAGCAGCACGGTGCTGCCGCGGCGCAGCGTGCGGGCCGCACCATCGGCGCCGAACAGCACGGCGTGGGTCTGCGCGCCGTCGACCACGGCAATGATCAGCAGCTCGACCTCACCGGCCAGCGCCGCCGGCGAAGCCGCCACGGTGCAGCGCGCGGCGCGTGCCAGCGCCTCGCGGGCCGGGTCGATGTCGCGCACCACTACGGCGTGGCCGCCGTCGCGCAGACGTTGTGCCATCGCCAGCCCCATGGCGCCGACACCGATCAGGCCGATCTTCATGGGCACCTCACGATTGCATCAGGCGCTTGCTGCGCGCCACGGACATCAGGATGCCCAGGCCCAACCCCAGCGACACCATCGCCGTGCCGCCGTAGCTGACGAAGGGCAGCGGCACGCCGACGACGGGCAGGATGCCGCTGACCATGCCCATGTTGACGAAGGCGTACGTGAAGAAGCTCAAGGTCACGGCACCCGCCAGCAGCCGCGTGAACACGGTGGGCGCTTCGGCCGCGATCATCAGGCCGCGGAAGATCAGGAAGGTGAAGCCGGCCAGCAGCACCAGCACGCCGGCCAGGCCGAACTCTTCGCAGAAGGCGGCGAAGATGAAGTCGGTGGTGCGCTCGGGGATGAACTCCAGGTGCGTCTGCGTGCCCTGCATGAAGCCCTTGCC
>CAYREA010000435.1:0-2812 GCA_964423075.1 uncultured Rubrivivax sp.
TCGAAGCCCTTGCGCTGCAGCCGCGTGGCCTGCAGCAGGTTGACGAAGCCGATCGAGCCTTCGAAGGCCACGGTGTGGAAGGTGACCAGCGCCTTCTCGCCGGGCGCGGCCTTCACGTCCTCGAAGAGCTTGTGTTCGTAGTCGACGAAGAAGTCGCCCTTCTGGTGGGCGGGCTTGGTGACTTTGGGCATGTAGAGACTCCGGTGAGGGGTGACGACGGTGGGGGCTGCGCGCCACCCAGGCGTTTGCATCGCGCGTGCCAGAGCGGGCCGGCGCGATGCGATCAAGGCGCGATCAAGCGCGTGGGGCGGGCCTGCGTGCGGCCGTCGGTGCCGCCGCGCCGTCGAGCACGAAGACCATGAGCCGCGCGCGGAGATGCACCGCGGTGGCGCCAGGCCCTGCGATCAATGCCTCCGATCAACGGCCTTGATCGCACCGCGCATGGGCGCAGCGCTCATTCAAGCCGGGCACGTTCCCTGCGATCAGCCTGCCCGCAGTGACCAAGCCCCTCGCCCACTGGCGGCGCCGGCTGGACGGGAGCAACGAACCCGCCTACCGCCTGATCGCCGACCTGATCGCCGAAGACCTGAAGAGCGGCCGCCTGGGCGCGCGCGACCGCCTGCCCACGCTGCGCGAGCTGGCGCTGGAACTCGACCTGAACTACACCACCGTCGCCCGCGCCTATGCCGAGGCGCGCAAGCGTGGGCTCATCGAATCACGCCCCGGCACCGGCACGCGCGTGCGCGGCGCCAACCCCGGCCTGCCGCTGCGCGCCGGCACCGGCGCCGAGATGACGATGAACATGCCGCCCGAGCCGCAGGACGCCACCCTGCTGGCGCGCCTGCACGAGAGCGCGGCGCAGGTGATGGCCCAGGCCGACATGGCCACGCTGCTGCGCTACCAGGACTTCGGCGGCACGCCCGCGGACCGCGCCGCCGCCGTAGCCTGGCTGAAGCGCCAGCTGCCGCACGCCGATTCGCGGCGTGTGCTGGTGTGCCCCGGCATCCACAGCGTGCTGGCGGCGCTGCTGTCGCAGCTGGCGCGGCCGGGTGAGCTGGTGTGCGTCGAGGCCCTGGCCTACCCGGGCCTGAAGGCCATGGCCACGCAGTTGGGCGTGATGCTTCACGCCTTGCCGCTGGACGACGAAGGCCTGAGCGCCGACGCCTTCGAGACCGCCTGCAAGACGCTCAAGCCCAAGGCCCTGGTCTTCAACCCGACCTTGCACAACCCGACCACGCTCACCACCACGCAGGCGCGGCGCGAAGCGCTGGCCGACGTGGCGCTGCGCTACGCCATCCCCGTGGTGGAAGACGACGCCTACGCCATGCTGCCGCGACTGGCGCCGCCGCCCTTCGCGACGCTGGCGCCCGAGCTCACCTACTACGTCACCGGCTTCTCGAAGTGCCTGGGCGCCGGGCTGCGCACGGCCTATGTCTGCACGCCGGGCGAACGCCAGGCGCAGCGCCTGGCCGGCGCCCTGCGCGCCACCACGGTGATGGCCAGCCCGGTCACCAACGCGCTGGCCACGCGCTGGGTGAACGACGGCACGGCCTGGGCGGTGCTGGAGGCCATACGCGCCGAGTCCATCGCGCGGCAGGCGCTGGCGGCGCGGCACCTGGCGCGCCACGCGCTGCAGGCGCAGCCCGAAGGCTTCCACTTCTGGCTGCCGCTGGCCGGCGGCTGGAGTGTGGTGGAGTTCGCCAGCTACCTGCGCACGCGCGGCGTGGGCGTGGTGGCCAGCGCCGCCTTCGCCACCGACGCCGACCCGCCCGACGCCGTGCGCGTGTGCCTGGGCGGGCCGATGTCGCGCGACGAATGCGACGCGGCGCTGCGGCTCATCGCCGACACCCTGGACCATCCGCAGCATCCGCATGCGACCGTGATGTAGGGCCCGCGCAGCGACTGGACAGCCACCGGCCGTGGTTGGTAATATTCAGCGTAATACCAGGAGCCGCCATGACCATGACCGTGAAGCTCGACCCCGCGCTGGAACAGAGCCTGCGCCAGCGCAGCGCCGCGTTGGGCAGGCCGGCCGGCGAGATCATCCGCGAGGCGCTGCAGGCCTGGCTGGCCAGCACGCCCGAGGTGGCCCCTTCGGCGCATGCGCTGGGCGCCGATCTCTTCGGCCGCCACCGCGGCCCGGCCGACCTGGCCACCCGGCGCAAGCAAGCCGTGACCGACATCTGGGCCGACAAACACGCCCGCCGCGGCTGAGGCCATGGCCACACGCGTGCGTGCCGCCGAGCCTTCGGCGGCCTTTGGGGTGCCGGTCGGCCGCGTGCTGGTGGACAGCGGCCCGCTGATCGCGCTCTTCAACGGCGCCGACCGCTGGCACAAGCCCGTGCTGGCCTGGCTGCAAGCCCATCCGCAGGCCCGGCTCATCAGCACCTGGCCGGTGGCCACCGAGGTGTGCGCGCTGTTGGCCCACCGCATCGCCAACGAAGCCGCGCTCGACTTCCTGCGCTGGGCCCATCGCGGCGGCATCACCTTCGACCGTGCCGATGACGGCTCGCTGCCCGAGGTGCTGCGCATCAGCGAACGTTTCGCGGACCTTCCCTTCGACCTGGCCGACGCCAGCATCGCCGAAGCCGCGGCCCGGCTGAAGCTCAAGCACCTGCTCAGCATCGACGCCGACTTCGACGTCTACCGCGACCGCGCCGGCAAACCTCTCCTGAACCTGCTCAAGGCCTGAGCAAGTTTCGCTGCGGATAATGGCCGCCACCATGCTGGCCACCGCCCCCCTGCCGTCGCGCCTGTCGCTGTACCTGGACCTGATCCGCTGGAACCGCCCGGCCGGCTGGCTGCTGCTGCT
>CAYREA010000436.1:0-2766 GCA_964423075.1 uncultured Rubrivivax sp.
ATCGACGGCATCGCGTTCCAGACCAACATCCTGGCGCTCAACGCCGCGGTGGAAGCGGCGCGCGCGGGCGAGCAGGGCCGCGGCTTTGCCGTCGTGGCCAGCGAGGTGCGAAGCCTGGCCCAACGCTCGGCGGCCGCAGCCAAGGAGATCAACGCCTTGATCGCCGCCAGCGTGGAGAAGGTCGATGCCGGCGCGCGCCAGGTTTCGGAAGCCGGTTCGACCATGGGCGACATCGTGGCCCAGGTGCGCCGGGTGACCGAACTCATCGCCGAGATCGGCACCGCCACCAACGAGCAGACCAGCGGCATCGGCCTGGTGAGTGGCGCCGTGGCCGAACTGGACACGGCCACGCAACAGAACACGGCACTGGTTGAGGAGTCGGCCGCCGCCGCCGCCAGCCTGCGCGAGCAGGCCGATCAATTGGTGCGGGCGATCAGCGCCTTCCGCGTCGGCCCCGGCGCGGTGGCCGCGTGAGGAAACGACGCCATGCCCCCTTTCGACAACGAAGGCGATGTCCTCGATGCCGAGTGGATGCTGCCGACGACGCGCAGCACACCCGCCCAGTCGCTGGCGCGCATCGGCTGCCTGTGCGCGGGCATGCCCGACCTCTTCAGCGCCCTGCTGGCGGTGCTGGGCGCGCACCAGAACGTGTCCAGGGAAATCCTCGCGATGGCCATCAAGCAGTGCCGCCCGGATCTCGCGGACCTGAGTCGCGACGACGTGGTGGGCCTGCTGGTCAGCATCTGGAATGGCGGCCGCCAGGGCTTCGATGCCGTGCTTCGGTCGCGCCGGCGTGGCGGCGGCGAGCGCGCGGCTGCCGCGCTGCCCTGGCAGGCTGGCTGACGTGAGCCGCGTCACGTTTGGTGATGCGGGTAAACCCTTGTTTCAACCCATGTGGCAGCACAATGCAGGTGTCAGGCGCGGCCCGCTTCCGATGATGTGCAGGCTGCGCGATCACCCCCTTCCGACCACCCGACCAAGATGACACTCACCCGCCGCAAGGCTGTGCTTGCCGGCGTAGCCGCCGCCTGTTCCACGCCCTGGATCCGAACCCATGCCGCCACCACCAGCTGGCTCATCGGCCAGTCGGCGCCGCAGACCGGCGTGCTGGCGGCGTCGAACGCCGAGACCACGAGCGGCGCGCGCCTGTACTTCAGCCGCGTCAACGCGCGCGGCGGCGTACACGGGCGCCCCATCGAGCTGGTTTCGCTCGACGACGGCCAGGACGCCAAGCGCACCGTGGCCAACACCCAGCAGCTGCTCGACCAGGGCGTGCTCGCGCTCGGCCTGTACCGCACCACACCTTCGGCCGAAGCGGCGCTGCCGCTGGTGCGCAAGGCCGGCATCGCCTTCATCGGCACCCAGGTCGGCTCGTCGGTGTTGTACGACCCGGCCAACAGCCTGGTCTTCAACACCCGCGCCAGTTACCACGACGAGGTGGCGCGGGCGGTGAAGTTCTTCACCCAGCTGGGCCTCACGCGCGTGGCGGCCCTTTCCGCCAACGACGCCTTCGGCCAGGACGTGCTGGCGGGCCTGCGCCGCGCCATGGACGCCGCCAAGGCCGAACTGGTGGCGCAGGCCGGCTTCGACAACCGCAGCACGGATGTGAGCGCGCAGCTCGAACAGATCCGCAAGGCCAACCCGCAGGTGGTGATCCTGATCAGCAACGCCAAGGCCGCAGCGGAATTCATCAAGCGTGCGCGCGCCGCCGACTTCAGGCCCACCTTCGTCTCGCTGTCGAACACCAGCGCCTCGTCCTACGTCACCGAGCTGGGCCCGCTCGGCGAAGGGGTGGTCGTCACGCAGGTGGTGCCCACGCCGTACTCGGGCCGCCTGCGCGCCGTGGCCGAGTTCCGCGAGGCCGCCGCCCAGGCCGGCGCCGCCGCGCCGCCGGTGTCGCACGCCAGCCTGCTGGGCTACCTGAGCGCCAAGCTGATGCACGAAGGCATACGCCGCGCCGGGCCGGGCGTCGACCGCGCCCGCCTGGTGGAAGCCATCAATGCTGCCGGCCGTGTCGACCTGGGCGACTACGCGCTCAGCTA
Source organism: uncultured Rubrivivax sp. (assembly GCA_964423075.1). Lineage (GTDB taxonomy): Bacteria > Pseudomonadota > Gammaproteobacteria > Burkholderiales > Burkholderiaceae_C > Rubrivivax. Next base: position 2,043 of record CAYREA010000436.1, read on the forward strand.
CTCGGCCGAAAGCCGCTCGGGCTCGCGCCTGGCCGAACTGACGCTGCTGAGCAAGGACGGGCGCTTCATGTTCTAGGGCCGGGTCCGGCAGGCCCGGCTTTTGCATGGTCTTGGTTATGTAGCTCGCTACACAACCAATTGTCGTAAAGTCGACAGGAACGAAGACCCGACCATGCCAGCCCGCTTCAGAACCTGGATCGCCGCCTGCGCCGTGCTGCTGGCGGCGCAGGCCCCCGCTGCCGAGGTGCAGGTGGCCGTGGCCGCCAACTTCGCTGCGCCGCTGGCGAAGATCGCCGAGGGCTACACCGCCGCGACCGGCCATGTGCTGAAGGCCTCGGCCGGCTCAACCGGCCGGTTCTTCAGCCAGATCGTCGCCGGCGCACCGTTCGACGTGCTGCTGGCCGCCGACGACGAGACGCCGAAGAAGCTGCTCGCCGCAGGCCACGGCGTGCCGGGCAGCCACTACACCTACGCCATCGGCCGCCTGGTGCTGTGGAGCGCCACGCCGGGGCTGGTGGACGGCGAAGGTGCGGTGCTGGCCAGCCCGCGCTGGCGCCACCTGGCGGTGGCCGACCCGAAACTCGCGCCCTATGGCGCCGCGGCGATGGAGGTGCTGCGCGCGCGCGGCCTGGCCCAGAGCCTGGCCGGGCGCATCGTCACCGGCGAGACCATCGCGCAGGCCTACCAGTTCGTGGCCACCGGCAACGCCGAGCTCGGCTTCGTC
>CAYREA010000437.1:0-2750 GCA_964423075.1 uncultured Rubrivivax sp.
AGCGTGTGGTCTTCGGCCGGCCCATCGGCCAGAACCAGGGCGTGCAGTTCCCGATTGCCGAGGCACACATCGAGGTCGAGGCCGCCGACCTGATGCGCTGGGAGGCCTGCCGCCGCTTCGACGCGCAACTGCCCTGCGGTGCACAGGCCAACATGGCCAAGTACCTCGCGGCCAAGGCCAGCTGGGAGGCGGCCAATGCGGCGGTGCAGTTCCACGGTGGCTTTGGCTTTGCGTGTGAATACGACGTCGAGCGCAAGTTCCGCGAGACGCGGCTGTACCAGGTGGCGCCGATCTCCACCAACCTGATCCTGAGCTACGTGGCCGAGCACCTGCTCGGCCTGCCGCGCAGTTTCTAGCGGGTGGGCAGCAGCCCGGCCGCGTCCAGCTGCTGCACGATGCGCAGCGCCGCCTGCTGCGGCGACAGCTGCGTGGTGTCGATGGTGATGTCGGGCTGCTCGGGGCGCTCGTAGGGCGAGTCGATGCCGGTGAAGTCCTTGATCTCGCCGCGCCGGGCGCGCGCGTAGAGGCCCTTCGGGTCACGCTGCTCGGCCACGGCCAGCGGCGTGTCGATGAAGACCTCGAAGAACTCGCCCGCGGCGAAGCGGGCGCGCGCCAGCTGGCGCTCGGCCCGGAAGGGCGAGATCAGCGCGGTGATCACGATCAGCCCGGCGTCCACCATCAGCCGCGCCACCTCGGCCACGCGGCGGATGTTCTCCACCCGGTCCTGCCCCGTGAAACCGAGGTCGCTGCTCAGGCCCCGGCGCACCTTGTCGCCATCGAGCATGCAGGTGTGGGCGCCGCGTTCGCCCAGCAGCTGTTCGAGCTGCTGGGCTACCGTTGTCTTGCCGGCGCCCGACAGGCCGGTCAGCCAGATCACGGCGCTGCCGTGATCCTTCAGCGGCTGCCGGCTGCCGGCCTGGGGCAAGCCGCCCGTCACCGCACCTTGGCAGCCGCCCCGGCCACCCGGCCACCGACGGCAGCCGGTGCCAGCACGCCGGCGGCTTCCAGCACCTCGCGGGTGTTGAAGGCGGCGATGTGCAGCGTCACGGCGCTTTGCACCGGCGCCTGGTTGACGATGAAGGAGAAGCGGAACATCGTGCCCCAGTTCAGCGCATTGCCGCGCGAGGCCGAGGTCCAGATCAGCCGGCCGTCGCGGATGGCCACGGTCCAGTCGTTCTGGGCGTCGAGGTCACCGTCGCTGAAGACCAGGTCGGTGACCGTGGCGCTGCCCACCGGTACGCTGAAGTTGTCGAAGCCCAGGTTGTTCACCACGCGCAGGTTGGGCTCGGCGCCTTCGGTCACCGGGCGCGCGAAGTCGAGGTTCATCACCGCGTAGTCGTAGCGCCAGCGGCCGCCGCCCAGGTCGGTGGCCTTCATCGCCACCTTGACATGGCCTTCGTTGGTGGTGATGGCCACCGAGCGCGCGTTCGCACCCGGCGCGGCCGGGTCGACCCAGCGGTCGATGGCCGGGCCCAGCTTGTACTGGTCGTTGGCGCCCACGCTCCAGGTGGTGGCGTTGCGGGTGAAGGTGGCCCGCTTGGTGGCCATCGAGTTCAGGATGTTGATGTCCTGGCGCGCCAGGTACCACGACTCGAACAGGTAGGTGGCCCCGGTCTGCGCCGCGCCGCTGAACTGCGATTCACGCACCACCAGGCGCTGGTCGAAGTTGCCGACGCCGCCGGCGTTGGTGACGCCGTCGCAGTTGGTGTCGTAGATGGAACCGCAGCGGCCCCACTGGTTGGTGTTGGCGATGATCTCCGAGCGCGGGCCCAGGGCGCTGCTGCTGTCGTTGTTGCTCACGCTGTACACGTCGGAGCAGCCGCGGCCCAGGATGTGGTTGTCACCCGGGTTGTCCAGGCAGGCGGTGTTGAGCGTCAGGAAGGCGTGCTTGACGCCCGAGCGGCCGATCTGGTCGATGCTGCCGTCGGCGTTGAAGCGGTACAGGTTCCAGATCAGGTAGGGGTGCTGGTCGTTGTTGTAGGGCGGGAAGTTGCCGCTGAACTTGCCGTACCAGGGGATGTCGGCCGTGTACAGGGCGCTGCTGGTGCCCAGCGGGTCGCCGGCCACGGTGGGCTGCAGCGAGCCGTTGTTGACGTTGTTGCGCAGCGTGGACGACGGGGTGAAGACCACGCGCCCGTTGCCGCCCACGCCGGTGCAGGTGTCGCAGCGGCTGTACTGCATCGTGAAGTCGGACATGAACAGGTCGGCCTGGTAGGTGGCCCCGGGCACGCCAGGCACGGGCAGGCCGTGCCACTTGCTGCTGCCGCGCGGCGCGGGCAGGGCGCCCTGGCGAATCACGTCGGTGGTGAGCTCCATGTCGGCGATGGTCCAGCCGGCCACTTCCGGGTGGCCGATGCGCGCGGCCAACTCGGGCGTGATGCGCAGGTCCATGGTGCGCACGGCCAGGCGCTGGTTGTTGTCGATCAGCTCGAACATCAGGCGGTCGACGTAGAACCAGGCCTGTCCGTCGGCGCTGACGAGGTCGAGGATGAGGGCCTGGCCGCGGCGCGGGATCAGGCGGAAGTCGCTCAGGTCGATGCGGCCAGAGCGCGAGTCGATGACGTAGCCGCCGCTGGCCTGCAGGGCGCCGCCGACGAAGTCGCGCAGGCTGCCATTGCGCACGTCGAATTCGAGGCTGCCGATGGGGCGCAGGTCGAAGACCTCGTGTTCGTAGCCGCTGAGCTGGCTGTGGCGGCCCTTGGCCGCGCCCACGGCCAGACCGATGTCGCCGGCCAGGTCGCGGTTCCAGC
>CAYREA010000438.1:0-2716 GCA_964423075.1 uncultured Rubrivivax sp.
CGGCTGCAGGACCCGCTGGCCGAGCTGGTGAAGATCGACCCGAAGAGCATCGGCGTCGGCCAGTACCAGCACGACGTGAACCAGAGCGGCCTGGCCCGCAGCCTGGACGCCGTGGTGGAAGACTGCGTCAACGCGGTGGGCGTGGACCTGAACACGGCCTCGGCGCCGCTGCTGTCACGCGTGTCGGGGCTGAGCGCCGCGGTGGCCGCGAGCATCGTGCGCTGGCGCGACGCGAACGGCGCCTTCAAGAGCCGCCAGCAGCTGCTGGACGTGTCCGGCCTGGGCCCGCGCACCTTCGAGCAGGCAGCAGGCTTCCTGCGCATCCGCGACGGCGAGAACCCGCTGGACATGACGGGCGTGCACCCCGAGACCTATCCGGTGGTGCAGAAGATGCTCGACACGGTGAAGCGCCCCGTGGCCGAGCTGATGGGCCGCTCGGAAGTGCTGCGCACGCTCAAGCCCGAGCTCTTCGCCGACGAGAAGTTCGGTGCCATCACGGTCAAGGACATCCTGGCCGAGCTGGAGAAGCCCGGCCGCGATCCGCGCCCGGACTTCAAGGTGGCGCGCTTCAACGAAGGCGTGTCCGACCTGAAGGACCTGCAGCCTGGCATTACGCTGGAAGGCACGGTCAGCAACGTCGCGCAGTTCGGCGCCTTCGTCGACCTGGGCGTGCACCAGGACGGGCTGGTGCACGTCAGCCAGATGAGCCACAAGTTCATCAACGACGCGCGCGAGGTGGTGAAGACCGGCCAGGTGGTGAAGGTGCGCGTGCTGGAGGTCGATCTGGCTCGCAAACGCATCTCGCTGACGATGAAGCTCGATGCGCCGGTGGGCGCAGCGCGCAGCGCGGCCGGTGGCGGCGACAACAAGTTCCGCCCCGCCGGCCGTGGCGAGCAGCCCCGTTCGCGCGCGCCGGAAGCCTCGGGACAGAGCGCGATGGCTGCCGCCTTCGCAAAACTCCAGACGCGGCGCTGAGCGGTTCAGCGTGAAGGCGCTGCGCATCCACGCCGGCCCGCGCGCCCTGGTGCAGCTGCGCGAGCGCGGCCTGCAGGCCGCCGATGTGCGCGTGATTCCCGCGGCCGCCGGCGGCCCCAAGGGCCTGGCGCTGCTGCCGCTGGACCGCTTTCTCTTCGGCCACTGGCTGCCGGCGTCGGGTCATGTCGTGCACCTGCTCGGCGCCTCCATCGGCGCCTGGCGCATGGCCGCGGCCTGCCTGCCCGATGCCGACACGGCGCTGCAGCAGCTGGCCGAGGACTACATCACCCAGAGCTACCCCCACGCACCCGGCAAGCCACCGACGGCGAAGGTGGTGTCGCAGGTGTTCCGCGAGAAGCTGCAGGAGCGGCTGGGAGCGCGCGCGGGCGAGTTGCTGCTGCATCCGCAGCGCCGGCTCCATGTCTTCACCAGCCGCGGGCGGCGCCTGCTGCACCGCCCCAGCCGGGCGATGGCGCCAGTGGGCTGGTTCGGGGCCTTTGCCGCCAACGCCATCGGTCGTGGCACCTTGGGTGGCTGGATGGAGCGGGTGCTGTTCAGCGACCCGCGCGAGCCACTGCCCTTCGCGCTGAACGACTACCCGACCCACCGCGTCACGCTCGATGTCGAGAACCTCACCCCGGCCATCCTGGCCAGCTGCACCATCCCCTTCTGGCTCGAGGCCGTGCAGGACGTGCCCGGCGGCCCGCCCGGCACCTACTGGGACGGCGGCATCACCGACTACCACCTGCACCTGAACTACGCCGGCATGGCCGACGGCCTCGTGCTGTACCCGCACTTCACCAGCCGCGTGGTGCCCGGCTGGCTGGACAAGGCCTGGAAGCGCCGCCACCGCGCCACGCCTGCTCTCGACAACGTGGTGCTGCTCTCGCCCGACCCGGCCTGGGTGGCGACGCTGCCGAATGCGAAGCTGCCCGACCGCGACGACTTCAAGCGCTATGGCGAAGACGTGGCCGGGCGACAGTCGGCATGGCGCCGGGCCTACGCCGAGAGCCAGCGCCTGGCCGACGAGTTCGCAGAAATGATGATGCGCGGCGGCCCTGTTCCGGCCGAGCCGCTGGCCTGACGCGCTACACTTGTCGCACCCTCAACCCAACAAGGACGAGAAAGGCAGCTTGGTTATGACACCGCGGACTACCACCTTCACGTTCACCGACGTCTAGCCGGCCGCGCAGTCACGCCCACCTTTCCCCTGACAAGAAGCGCGGCTCACCACCGCGCTTTTTGCATTTCGAGGACATGAACATGAGCATCCACATCACGCTGCCCGACGGCTCGCGCCGCGAGTTCCCCGGGCCTGTCACGGTGGCCGAGGTGGCCGCCTCCATCGGCGCCGGCCTGGCCAAGGCGGCACTGGCCGGCAAGGTCGACGGCAAGGTCGTCGACACGAGCTTCCCCATCGAGCGCGATGCATCGCTTGCCATCGTCACGGACAAGGACACCGACGGGCTGGAGGTCATCCGCCACAGCACGGCGCACCTGCTGGCCTACGCGGTGAAGGAGCTCTTCCCTGAAGCTCAGGTGACGATAGGCCCGGTCATCGAGAACGGCTTCTACTACGACTTCGCCTACAAGCGCCCCTTCACGCCCGAGGACCTGGCGGCCATCGAGAAGCGCATGGGCGAGCTGGCGGCGAAGAACGAGCCGGTCGTGCGCCGCGTGCTGCCGCGCGACGAGGCCGTGGCCTACTTCAAGAGCCTGGGCGAGCACTACAAGGCCGAGA
>CAYREA010000439.1:0-2679 GCA_964423075.1 uncultured Rubrivivax sp.
TGTTCAGGTTCATCACCTTGTCCCAGGCCTCCAGCGGGTAGTCCTCGGCCGGCGCACCCCAGGTGGCGCCGGCGTTGTTGACGAGGATGTCGATGCGTCCACACCGCTGCATCGTTTCGCTCACGACACGCTGCACGTCCTCGGGTTTGCTGGCGTCGGCGGCGATCCAGCGCGCGTCGATACCCCGCGCCGACAGGTGCGCCGCCGCCTCTTCGAGTTCGGCCGCCTTGCGCGCGGTGAGCATCACCTTGGCGCCGGCTTCGCCCAGAGACTCGGCCATCTGCAGGCCCAGGCCGCGCGAGCCGCCGGTGACCAGGGCCACCTGGCCTTTCAGGTCGAACAGTTGCTGGATGGGGGTGCCCATGGTGTTGGTCTCCGTTGGTATTGGCTTCAAGGCCCGCGGCGCGAGCGGATCCAGATCAGCACAGCGCCCACCGCCGCCGCCACGGCGCCGGCGACGATCAGCGTGCTGCCGAAAACGCGGTCCTGGCGCAAGACGAACAGGCCGAGGCTCAGCACCAGCAGGCCGCCGTAGATGAGGATCCAGATCAGCTTCTCGAGCGTGGGCGTTGTCATTGAAAGGGTCAGAGCCAGTGATCCTGCACCTCACGCAAGAGCGGCTCGCGGCGTGCCACCACGGCCAACCAGGCGTCGATCTTGGGCAGTTCGTAGGCGTAGAAGTAGCGTTGGGCCGCCATCTTGCCTGCTTCCAGCGCATGACCCTTCGAGGCGAGTGCCACGTCCAGCCACAACCAGGCCAGCACCACGTGGCCGAAGGCCTGCAGATAGGGCGTGGCGTTGGCCAGGGCTTCTTCGGGCACGCCGGTGGCCCAGGCCGACTTGGTGGCCGCGCCCAGCTTCTGCAGCGCGCCGGCCAGTTCATTGGCCGGCTCGGCCAGGCCTTGCACATGGCCGGCACGCTCGATGGTGGCGCTGATGCGCCCGGCCAGCAGCTTCAGGCCCGCGCCGCCGTTCATCGTGACCTTGCGGCCCAGCAGGTCCAGCGCCTGGATGCCGTGTGTGCCCTCGTGGATCATGTTCAGGCGGTTGTCGCGCCAGTACTGCTCCACCGGGTAGTCGCGCGTGTAGCCGTAACCGCCCAGCACCTGGATCGCCAGCGAGTTGGCCTCCAGGCACCATTCGCTGGGCCAGCTCTTGGCGATGGGCGTCAGCACCTCCAGCAGCGTGCTGGCTTCGGCGGCGGAGGCTTCATCGCCCGTCTGCTGCTCGTCGACCAGGCGTGCGCAGTACAGCTCCAGCGCCAGGCCGCCTTCCACGTACGCCTTCTGCGCCAGCAGCATGCGCTTGACGTCGGCGTGCTGGATGATGGGCACCTGCGGCTGCGTGGAGTCCTTGCCGCTGCCCGTGATCGGCCTGCCCTGCGGCCTGCCGCGCGCGTAGTCGAGGCTGGCCTCGTAACCCGCATAACCCAGCATCACCGCGCCCAGGCCGACACCGATGCGCGCCTCGTTCATCATGTGGAACATGCAGCGCAGGCCTTCACCGGGCTTGCCGACGAGGTAGCCGATGGCACCTGCCGCGCCGCGCACCGGGTACTTGCCTTCACCGAAGTTCAGCAGCGTGTTGGTGGTGCCGCGGTAGCCCAGCTTGTGGTTCAGCCCGGCCAGGGCCACGTCGTTGCGCTCGCCGGTCAGTTCACCTTGTTCGTTCGTCATCTGCTTGGGCACGATGAAGAGCGAGATGCCGCGTGTGCCCGGCACCGGCTTACCGTCGGGCCCCGGGATCTTGGCCAGCACCAGGTGCACGATGTTCTCGGTGATCTCGTGCTCGCCGGCACTGATCCACATCTTGTTGCCGCGCAACCGGTAGCGCGGGCCCAGCGGATCGGCATCAAAGTTCTCGCCGTCGGGCACGGCGCGCGTGGTGATGTCGGACAGCGAAGAACCCGCCTGCGGCTCGCTCAGGCACATCGTGCCGAACCAGCGGCCGCTGAATTCGTTCTTGGCGAACACCTCGCGCTGCAGCGGCGTGCCATGCGCCATCAGCAGGCTGGCGTTGCCGCTGGTGAGCATGGCGTAGCCGCCCATCGCCACGCTGGCCTTGCTGAAGAAGGCGTTGGCGGCCATCTCCACCACGCAGGGCAGTTGCATGCCGCCGGCTTCGTAGTCCTGCATCGCGGCCAGCATGCCCGATTCGGCGTAGGCCGCCAGCGCCTCGTGCGTGGCCTTGGGCAGGTGCACGCGCTCGCCGTCGAAGCGCGGCTCCTCCGTGTCGGCCTGGCGGTTGAAAGGCGCGAACTTCTCGCGCGCGATGCGCTCGCAGGTGTCCAGCACCTGCGCGAAGGTCTCGGCCGAGTGGTCGGCGAAACGCGGTCGGCTGAGCAGGCTTTCGATGCGCAGCCAGTCGTTCAGAAGGAAGTCGAGCGTGCGGCGCATGCGCGGCTCCGGTTGAGGGTTTGCTAGCTCTTGGCGACGACCATCGCCATGGTGGCCGAGGCCTTCATCACGAGGATGCGCTGGCCGGCCGTTTCGGCGTAGACCGCGGCTTCGGTGAAGCTCAGGCTGCGGCCGGCCTTGATGACGCGCGCCTCGCAGACCAGGCGCTCGCCCTTGCCGGGGCGCAGGCAGCTGACCTTGAGTTCGGCCGTGATGGCCCAGTGGCCCGAGGCCGCGAGCGTCTGCGCGGCGGCGCCCATGGTGTGGTCGGCCATCGACGTCA
>CAYREA010000440.1:0-2654 GCA_964423075.1 uncultured Rubrivivax sp.
TCGGCGATGCGCTGGTTCAGCGGCACCACCTCGTCGCGCTGGTGGCGTGCGATGTCGTAGGCCGAGCGGTAGCCGGTGTAGGCCTCGCGCACCTCGGAGCGTGCGTTGATGGCGGTCTCGGCCGCGCGGTGCACGGTCTGCATGTACACCGCCTCGGCCCGCGCCACCCGCGCGCCGCCCCAGTCGAACAGCGGCAGTTCGAAGCCCACCTCCCAGCCACGCTGGGTCGGCTCCTCGTTCGAGCTGTTGCGCAGCACACCCAGCTCGAGCACGTTGATGAAGCGCGTGGTTCTCGTCAGGCCCAGATTGCGGGCCGTCTGCTCGGCGGCCAGCCTGGCGCCCTGCACGTCCAGCCGCTGGGCCAGCGCCACGCGTTCGATGTCGGGCAACTCCATGGCGTCCTTGGGCAGATCGGGCAGGCGCTCGGGCAGGGTGAACGAGGTTTGTGTTCCCCAGGCACCCAGCAGCCGGGTGAGCCGTTCTCGCGTCGACCGTTGCGCTTGTTCCGCGCGAGCGAGGTTGAGCGAGGCATCGGCATAGAAGACCTGCTCGCGCGCACGCTGCAGCTTGTTGAAGTTGCCCACCTGCTCCATGCGGCGCGCCAGCTCGGCGCTGGCGTCGGCGGTCTGTTTGACCTGCCGCATGTAGCGCACGGTTTCCTCGGCGGCCAGGGCGTTGTAGTACGCCTTGCGCGTGTCGGCTGCGAGTGAGAGCACGCTCATGGCGACCATGCCCTTGGTCTGTTCGAAGCGCCGGGCTTCCATCTGGCCGATGAAAGGCATGGCGATCAGGCGTGCGAGGTTGAAGTGGATGCCTCGCTCGATCTCCCGCTCGTCACCTCGGCTTGAGCGCCCGAAGCTGAACCCCGGATTGGGCACGCGCCCGGCCTGCACGACCTCGGCCTCGGTGATGCCGAGTTCCTGGAAGGTGGCCTGCAGGCCGCGGTTGTTCAGCAACGCCACCTGCACCGCGTCGTCCACGGTCAGCGGCTTCGCCAACAGTTCGCCGACCCGCTTGCTAGTGCCGTCCTGGTCAGCGTCCGAGCGTGCCCATTGCACGTCCTTGCCCAGTCGGTCCTTGGCGGTCTTGTCGACCGTTGCAAAACCGCCGTCCGAACTGAAGGAGGCGCAGCCACCGAGCACAGCGGTGCTGACCAGCATGGCAAGCAGGCGCAGCCGAGGCGAGGCGGGTGTCGCAAAGTTCATGGTGCGGGCCTTCATGGCGTCTTGTGGCCACCATGACCGGCAGGCATGGGCACGGGCTTGGCGGCAGACGGGGTGTCCGCAGGCTTGGCGGCCGGTGCGGGTGCGGGTGCAGGTGCAGGTGCAGGTGCAGTTGTGGGCGCCGGATCAGGCTGCTGGGCCTCGCGGGCGTAGACACGCCAGCCACCGATGCGCGTGACGGTGTCGTTCGCGTCGCGCCAGGAGACAGGCTTCTCTTCACCCAGCCGTCGGTACTGGGCGAACGACGATTCGTAGCGCAGCGTCGGTACGCTGGCCTTCGGATCGAGAGGGTCGGGCCTGGCGGCTGTTGCCGCTGGTTGCGCCTGGGCTGCTGTCAGCGTGGCAAGCAACGAGGCCGCCAGCAGTGCAGAGTGCACCGTGCGCGGCATGCGCCGACGCCTGGCCCCGGAAGGAACAGAAATGGAAAGTGAATGGACCATGATGTCCTCGCGTCAAAGTCTGGGTGCTCCGATGCCGCATGCGCAGCAAGGGAGAGACAGGAGCTGGCGAGGACCCGCGTGTCAGCGCACGCGGCGAGCTCGCCAGCTAGGCGAGAACGAATCGAGGGGGGCGGTCGGGCCCGTCAGCGGCGAACGTATCGACGCTGGGCATCACGGCGGAGAACACCGTGGGGGTGAAAACGGGTGCCGGCACGACCAGCACCGAGTTCATGATCGCACTGCCGGAACAGCACGCAGCGCAGGCGCTGCATTTATGCTTGCTGGCATGGCTGACCTTGGCAGCGGTCGTAGAACGCTCCGAGGCCGATGGGTCTTCATCCGCGACCGCTGCTACGCTGTGGTGGTCTGGAGTCGCAGCGGCGTTGCCGGGCTGGTGCGCGTGCGCGGCGGGTACAGCCGGTTGCACTTGGACGGATACCGCGCCGCGAGAGTGATTGGGGCCGCAGAACGCCATGGTCGCAGCAGCAGCACCCTGCGCAGGAACTGCCAGCACCAACAACCAGATCAGCAGCGTTCGGATCAACAAACCCATGCATTGACTTTACAACAGACTGTCTACGACGTTGCAGGCAGGGTGCTTCCCGGCGAACAACGGGTTATCGGCGCGTGCTTGGATCTCGTCCCACGAATACTGCAAACGACTTGGCGGCAAACCCGGCAGGGGCGATCTTGATCACATCGACCGCGCGTCCACCGAGCCCGTTGAAGGTCCATGAAAACTGCTGGCCCCCGCTGCGGAAGGTCACGGTCTCACCGTAGGCGATGTTGATCGGGGCGGACGAGGCAATGTCGACGATACGGGCTGCGGAAGCTTGCGAAGTCGGCTGGCCATAGTAGGACTGCCCGTTCATGAAGGTGTCTGCTCCGTTGGCCGCATAACTGGCCAAGGACAGGGTGGTCAAACCAAACATGGTTGCGGCTTTGAGCGATTGGATCGAGCGCATTGAGGTCTCCTTCTCGGATGTTCGCC